>CAZKHE010000048.1:0-30106 GCA_964552535.1 uncultured Enterobacteriaceae bacterium
GCAACGCGGTGCACCTGGGCATCACCGAGTACCTCGAGCACTACGGCCGCGACGATCGCTGCAAGGCCATCGCGCTCTACGTCGAGTCGTTCGGCGACCTGGAGCGCTTCAAGGCGGTGGCGCGCGAGGTGTCGCGGGTGAAGCCGATCGTCGCGCTGGTCGGCGGGCGCACCCTCCCGGGGACGGGCGCCGTGCGCCGCCACACCGGCGCGGACGCGCTGGAGAACGACGCGCTCGACCGGATGTTCGCCGCGTGCGGCGTCATCCGCGCCACCAGCCTGCGGCGCCTGCTCATCGCCTGCAAGGGCCTCGGCGCGTTCCCGCAGGGGTTCGGCGGCCGCGTGCTGGTCCTCTCCAACTCCGGCGGTCCGGGGGTCATCACCACGGACAGCGCATTCCGGGAAGGCCTCACGCTGCCCGATCTGCCCGAAACGTTCGCGGCCACGCTGCGCGCCGCGGTGCCCGCCGAAGCGGCCGTCGCGAATCCGCTCGACCTCCTCGCCGATGCCCGCGAGGAGCGCTTCGCGCTGACCCTCACCGAGGCGCTGAAGCACGCGCACGAGGCGTTCGACGCCATCCTGATGATCCACGTCGTCCCGTTCATGGTCGATCCGACGCCGGTGGTCGCCAAGCTGGCCGAGCTCGCCGCGGCGCAGTACGCCGGCCCGCGTTCGTTGCCGATCCTGCACACCATGATGGGCACGCTGCCGCAGCGCGAGGCGCTGTTCGCGCAACTCGAGGCGGCCGGCGTGCCGGCCTTCGACGACGGCGAGGAGATGGCGATCGCGGCAGGCACCTGCGCGGCGTACCGCGCGGCCCGCAACGCGCGTGGCTAGCCGGGGCACCGCGTGAACGCCGTCGACGTCCTGCTCGCGCACGCCGCCCGCCTGCGGGACCGGCCCGCGCTCCTGACCGCGCACGGCGCGGTGACGTACGGCGCGCTGGCGGAGGCCGCCGGGCGTGCCGCGGCGGCGCTCGCCGCGATGGGTGTGAAGCGCGGCGACGTCGTCGCCTTCCTGCTCAAGGACTCGCCGCTCTTCTGCGCCGCCTACCTCGGCACGCTGCACCTCGGCGCCGTGGCGATTCCGCTCAATCCGCGCCTGCCGGGCACCGACATCGCCTACGTCCTGGCCGACAGCGGGGCAACCGTGCTCCTCGCCGATGCCGACCAGTTGCCTGCCGATGCGGCCGGCGTGCGCGTGGTGCTGCGCGATGCCCTGCAGCGGGCCGTGGACGACGCGGCGCCCGGCGCGACGGCTGCACCGATGCGCGACGACGACCCGGCGTTCATGCTCTATTCCTCGGGCACCACCGGCCGGCCCAAAGGCATCGTCCACAGCCACGCCAACGCTGCGCACGCCGGCAAGCTGCTGCGCGAAGTGGTCGGGCTGCGTGAAGGAGAAGTGGTGCTCGCGACGTCGAAGCTCTTCTTCGCGTTCGCGCTCGACAATGCCTTCACCGGCGTGCTCGCCTGCGGCGGCGCCACGGTGCTCAACGAGGCGTGGGCCGAGCCGGCGGAGATCGCGGCGCAGGCCGCGCGGTATCGCCCGCGCGCCTTGTTCACCGTGCCGACGTTCTTCCGGCGGCTGCTCGCGCTCGGGCCGGAGGCGCTGGCGCCCTTCCGCGACATCGCGATCAACGTGACCGGCGGCGAGCGCCTGCCGCTCGCAATCTACCGCCAGTGGCGGGAGGCGACGGGCCAGGAGATCCTGGTCGCCTACGGCATGTCGGAGACGTTCTGCAACGCGCTCTCCAACCTGCCGGGCCGCAACCGTCCCGAGACCTGCGGCGTGGCGATGGCGGGCGTCGAGTTGCGCCTGGAGGGCGCAACCCGACCGGGCGAGCCGGGCGTGCTGTGGCTGAAGCACCCGTCCCTCGCGCAGCGCTACACCCGGCCAGAGGTCACCGAGCGCGCCTTCCGCGACGGCTGGTTCTGCACCGGCGACCTCTTCACCTGCGACGCCGACGGCTACTGGACCCACGAGGGCCGCGCCGACGATCTGTACAAGGTCGCGGGGCAGTGGGTGAAGCCCGCCGACGTGGAAGAGGCGGTGCTCGGCGACCCGGCGATCCGCGACGCCTCCTGCGTCGTGGTGAGCGATCGCGACGGCTTCGAGCGCCTCGCGCTGTACGTGGTGCCCGCCGGCGAGGAGGCGGCCGCGGTGGCCGCGGCGCATGCCCGCTGCGACGCGCGCCTCGCCCACCACGCGCGACCGAAGTGGATCCAGACCATCGGCGAGCTGCCGCGCACCGCGACCGGCAAGGTGCAGCGCTACCGCCTGCGCGCGCAGTTCGCGCCCCCGGAGGCGATGCCGTAGGCGACCGAACCTGTCATCATCCGCAGCGAACCGCACCATCGAGAACAGCGGCACCGACCACCGAGAGAGGAGGCAACATGAAGGCACCCATCCGCAGCATCGCGGCAGGCCTCGCCCTGGCCGCAGGCATCACCGGCACGGCGACGGCCCAGGAGGCGACGCTCAAGATCCATCACCTGCTGCCGCCCCCGTCGACCGCGCACTCGAAGTTCATCGTGCCGTGGACCCAGCGCGTCGAGCAGGCGTGTCCGGGGCGCATCAAGTTCCAGATCTACCCGTCGATGCAGCTCGGCGGTACGCCGCCGCAGCTCTACGACCAGGCCAAGGACGGCGTGGTGGACATCATCTGGACCGTGCTCGGCTACACCGCCGGCCGCTATCCCGCCTCGGAAGTGTTCGAGCTGCCGTTCATGACGCGCAGCGCCGAGGGCTCCAGCCGCGCCCTGTGGGACTTCGCCGCCGCCAACGGCCTGTTCAACGCCGAGTTCAAGGACGTGAAGGTGCTCGCCCTGCACGTCCACGACGAGGGCTTCATCCACACCAAGGACGCGCAGATCCGCACCCTCGCCGACTTCAAGGGCAAGAAGATGCGGGGCCCGACCCGCCTCACCACCAAGATGCTGGGGGTGTTCGGCGCGACGCCCGTGGGCATGCCGGTGACGCAGGTGCCCGAGGCGCTCAACAAGGGCGTGATCGACGGCGCGATCGTGCCGTGGGAGATCGTGCCTGCGATCAAGGTGCACGAGCTGGTGAAGTTCCACACCGAGACCGACGACAAGTTCCCGGCGCTCTACACCACCACGTTCATCTTCGCCATGAACCGCGCGAGCTACGACAAGCTCTCGCCCGAGGCGAAGAAGTGCCTCGACTCGAACACCGGGGCGGAGCTTTCCCAGTGGATCGGGAAGGTGTGGGATGAGTCCGCCGCGGGCGCGCGCAAGCTTGCCGAGGCGCGCGGCAACACCTTCTACACCGTGCCCGCATCCGAGCTCGCCAACTGGGAGAAGGCCGCGCAGCCGGTGGTGGACGACTGGATCAAGGAAGTGAACGCGAAAGGCCTCAACGGCCAGGCGCTGCTGCAGAGCGCGCGCGATCTCATCAAGAAGCACGAGAAGTAAGCCGGGAGGACGGCGCGCCGGGCGAGGGGCCGCGGCGCGCCGCCGGGGAGGATGGTGGTGACCGAAGGAGTGCCGGCGCGCGACGCCGCTGAGACGGCGATCGGCCGGGGAATTCGCATCCTCGCGGAGGCGTTCGCCTTCGCCGGTGCGGCGGTGCTGACGGCCATCACGCTGATGTGCGTGTGGAGCATCGTCGGGCGGTGGCTGTTTGCGAGCCCCGTACAGGGCGACTTCGAGCTCGTGCAGCTCGGCACGGCCGTGTGCGTGGCCGCGTTCCTGCCCTACTGCCAGCTCCGGCGCGGCAACATCATCGTCGACTTCTTCACCACCCGCGCCAGCCCCCGTGCGCAGGGCGCGATGGACGCCGTCGGCGCGCTCCTCCTCGCCCTGGTGCTGGGCGTGGTCGCCTGGCGCACGGCGGCAGGCGCGATTTCGGTGAAGGCCGCCGGCGAGACCTCGATGATCCGCGGCGCGCCGGTGTGGATCTCCTACGCGCTGATGGTGCCCTCGTTCGCGCTCGGCGCGGTCGTCGCCGTCTACACCGCCTGGACCTCGCTCGCCGGGGCGCGTCGATGAGCGCGACCGGAATCGGCCTCGCGATGTTCGCGGGGATGCTCGCGCTGATGGTGGTGCGCGTGCCGATCGCCATCGCCATGTTCATTCCCGGCGCGCTGGGCTATCTCGCGCTCGCCGGCCAGCTGCCGCTGATGAACGCGCTGAAGGGCATGGCCTTCGCGCGCTATTCGGTGTACGACCTGTCGGTGATCCCGCTGTTCCTGCTGATGGGCCAGTTCGCCACGCAGGGCGGACTTTCCAAGGCGCTGTTCGGCGCGGCCAACGCGCTGCTCGGCCACCTGCGCGGCGGCCTGGCGATGGCCTCGGTACTCGCCTGTGCCGCGTTCGGGACGGTGTGCGGGTCGTCGGTCGCGACCGCCGCGACCGTGACGCAGGTCGCGCTGCCGGAAATGCGGCGCTTCAAGTACGCCGGCAGCCTCTCCACCGCGACGCTCGCCGCCGGCGGCACGCTGGGCATCCTCATTCCGCCGTCGGTGGTGCTGGTGATCTACGCGATCCTCGCCGAGCAGAACATCGCCAAGCTCTTCGCCGCGGCGATGATCCCCGGCCTGATCGCCGCCACCGGCTACTGCATCGCCATCGCGATCTACGTGCGGCTGAAGCCCGACGCCGGTCCCGCTCATCCGCGCGAAGCCGGGGCGCTGTGGTCGAGCGTGAAGCAGGTGTGGCCGGTCGTGGCGATCTTCGTGGTGGTGTTCGGCGGCATCTACGGCGGCGTGTTCACGCCCACCGAGGGCGCGGCCGTCGGGGCGGCGAGCACGTTCCTCGTCGCGGTTGCCAAGCGGGAGCTCTCCTTCGCCGCGTTCAAGCGCTCGTTCTTCGGCACCGCGGAGACCACCGGCATGGTGTTCATGATCTTCCTCGGCGCCGACATGCTCAACGCCGCGCTCGCCCTGTCGCAGATGCCGGCGCAGTTCGCGGCCTTCGTCGGTGGGCTCGACGTGCCGCCACTGGTCGTGGTGACCGGCATCCTGCTGTTCTACGTGGTGCTCGGCTGCGTGATGGACGAGCTGTCCATGATCATCCTCACCGTCCCGATCCTGTTCCCGGCGGTCATGGCGCTGGATCTCTACGGCCTGTCGGCGAGCGACAAGGCCATCTGGTTCGGCATCCTGGTGCTGTCCGTGGTCGAGATCGGGCTGATCGCGCCGCCGGTGGGACTCAACGTCTACGTGGTGAACAGCTTCGCGCGCGATGTGCCGATGAGCCAGACCTACCGGGGCGTGGTGCCGTTCCTGATTTCCGACGCGGTGCGCGTTGCGCTGCTGCTCGCGTTCCCGATGCTCAGCCTCTGGCTGGTCGGCTTCATCGACTGAGGCGGCGCTACGGCGTCTGCCGGCAGCGCGTCTCGCGGGTGAAGAACGCGAGCACCACCGCCGCGACGCTCCACGCGAGCATCAGCGCGAATCCGGCGCGGAAGGCTTCGAACGAATAGACGCGTGCGCCGGCGGTGAGCGTGCCGTCCCAGTAGCGGTCGAGCACCCAGCCGACCGCCGGCTGCATGATCATGCCGCCGAGCATGTTGCCCATGTTGATGACGCCGCCGGTCGATCCCGCCAGCGCCACCGGCGCGGACTCCTTGGCGTAGGCGAAGCCGATCATCACCACCGAGGACGCCACGCCGATCGCCACCAGCACCGCGACGAGCAGCGGCAGCGGCAGGCCGGGCACCAGGAACACCGTGCACCAGCCGAGCGCGGCCACGATCGTGCCGGCGAGGTACAGCGGCTTGCGCCGGTGCAGGCGGTCCGAGAGGATGCCGGCGAAGGGGCCGCCGCACGCCCAGGCGACCAGCAGCAGCGAGGCGATGCCGCCCGCCTGTGCCGTGGTCAACCCGTAATGCGTGGTGAGGAACGGCACGCCCCACAGCCCGGAGAAGGTGAGCGGCGGACCGGACGTCCCGCCGTTCACCACGAAGATCAGCCACACGTTGCGTGAACGGAGCACTTCGCGCATGCCGCCCAGCATCGAGTGCCGGCGCGCGGTCGCGTGGGCGTGCGGCATGTAGCTCGCGTAGCCGCGCTCCACCGGGTCGTCGCGGACGACGATCCACGCGGCCACCGCGAGCAGCGCGGTGAACATCCCCGCCACGGCAATCACCCCGCGCCAGCCGAACGCATCGACGGCGAGGCGCAGCGGCGCTCCGGCGGAGACCGCCCCCAGCACGCCGGCCGCGAGCGCCAGCCCGGCGACGGCCGCGAAGCGAGACGGATGAAACCAATGGGTCGAGAGCTTGAGCATCGCGACGAACGCGACGCCGACCGACGCGCCGATGAGCAGCCGGCCGAGCGCCACCAGCCAATAGGCCTGCGACGCCGCGAACAGGAAGGTCCCGAGCGCGGCGATCGCCGCACCGCTGGCGATGACCCGGCGCGGCCCCCAGCGATCGACCACGATCCCGGTCGGAATCTGGATCGCCACGTAGCTGTAGTAGTAGAACGCGGCGAGGTTGCCGAGCGACGCCGCAGTCAGCGCGAACTCCGCCGACAGCTCGCGGGTGATGACGGCGGGCGCCACCCGCTGGAAGAATCCGACGAGGTAGAGCGCGGCGCCGAGCCCCCACACCAGGAAGGCGAGACGCAGCGGCGGTGGCAGCCGCGAGGCGTCCGGCGGCGGTCTCATGCCGGCGCCGTCCGGATACCCGTCAGCACTGCTCCCAAGGCAGACCTTCGTAGCGCCAGCCCGCCGTCGTGTTGCGGTGGTGATGCTCGTCCAGCTCGCCCTCGAAGCCGTGCAGCACGTTGTACACGTCGGTGAAGCCGGCCTTCTCGAGCGCCTCGCCGGCGTCGATGGAGCGGTTGCCGCTGCGGCAGATGAGCACGATCGGCCGGTGCGCGTGGTTGGTGCCGGCGAGCTTCTTCATCTGGCCGACGAAATGCGGATTCACGTCCCAGTCGGGGCCGTCGTTCCAGGCGACGTGCAGCGCGCCCACCGGATGGCCGACGAACAGGTATTCCATCTCGCTGCGCACGTCCACCAGGAGCGCATTCGGATTCTGGTGCAGGAAGTCGTACGCTTCCCGCGGCGTGAGGTGTTTCATGGGCGGCGATTCTAACCTTCTTTGCGATTGCAGCATTCCCTTTGTTGACAAGCACCTAGCCAGCCCTTAGGCTTGCGACTGGCGCCGATTTGAGCACTTCAGCTTGCGGGCGCCTCCGCGGCCTGCCGGTTCGAGTCGGGCAGGCGCGGGTGAAAGAAATACGGCTAAAGCGAGGGCGACCCGTTTGGCTGATGCAGGCTCGACGGGTTTTTCATTTTCAGGCCTCCTCCATGCGTCCCGATCGCACTCCCGAGCTCCGCGCCCTGCTCCAGAAGCGCATCCTCATCCTCGACGGTGCGATGGGCACCATGATCCAGGGCTACAGGCTCGGTGAGGAGGCGTTCCGCGGTGCGCGGTTCCGCGACCACGCGGGCGATCTCAAGGGCGCCAACGACCTGCTGGTGCTCACCCAGCCGCAGGTCATCCGCGAGATCCACGATGCGTATCTCGCCGCCGGCGCGGACATCATCGAGACCAACACCTTCAACGCCAACCGGCCGTCGCTGGAGGATTACCGGCTCGCGCATCTCGCGTACGAAGTGAACGTCGCGGCGGCGCGCATCGCACGCGAGGCGGCGGACGCCTGGAACGCGAAGACGCCGGAGCAGCCGCGGTTCGTCGCCGGCGCCATCGGCCCGACGACCAAGACCGCCTCGATCTCGCCGGACGTCAACGATCCGGGCTTCCGCAACGTCACGTTCGACGCGCTCGTGGAGGCGTATCTCGAGGCCATCCGCGGGCTGGCCGACGGCGGCGCGGATCTCTTCCTGGTCGAGACCATCTTCGACACGCTCAACGCGAAGGCGGCGATCTTCGCGCTGGAGCAGTACTTCGACGAACAGGGCGCGCGGCTGCCGGTGATGATCTCCGGCACGATCACCGACGCCTCCGGCCGCACGCTCACCGGCCAGACCACCGAGGCGTTCTGGAACTCGGTGCGCCACGCGCGCCCGCTGACCATCGGCCTCAACTGCGCGCTCGGCGCCAAGCTGATGCGCCCGTACATCGAGGAGCTCGCGGCGGTCGCGGACACCTTCGTGCACGCCTACCCGAACGCCGGCCTGCCCAACCCGCTGGCCGAGACCGGCTACGACGAGCTGCCCGCCGACACCGCGGCGTTCCTGGACGATTTCGCCCGCAGTGGCTTCGTCAACGTGGTCGGCGGCTGCTGCGGCACGACGCCGGCGCACATCCGGGCGATCGCCGAGATCGTGCGCGGCGTGCCGCCGCGGACGGTGCCCGTGATCGAGAAGAAGCTGCGGCTCTCGGGCCTCGAGCCCTGCAACATCGGCCCCGAGTCGCTGTTCGTGAACGTGGGCGAGCGGACCAACGTCACCGGCTCGAAGGCGTTCGCGCGGCTGATCCTCGCCGGCAACTACGCCGAGGCGCTGTCGGTGGCGCGGCAGCAGGTGGAGAACGGCGCCCAGGTCATCGACGTGAACATGGACGAGGCCATGCTCGACTCCGAGGCCGCCATGCGCACGTTCCTCAACCTCGTCGCGGCCGAGCCCGACATCTCGCGCGTGCCGATCATGATCGACAGCTCCAAGTGGAGCGTGATCGAGGCCGGCCTGAAGTGCGTCCAGGGCAAGTGCATCGTGAACTCCATCTCGCTCAAGGAGGGGCGGGAGGAGTTCGTGCATCACGCGAAGCTCGCGCGCCGCTACGGCGCGGCGGTGGTCGTGATGGCCTTCGACGAGCAGGGCCAGGCGGACAGCTACCAGCGCCGCATCGAGGTGTGCAAGCGCCACTACGACATCCTGGTGGACGAGCTCGGCTTTCCCGCCGAGGACGTGATCTTCGACCCCAACATCTTCGCCGTCGCGACGGGCCTCGAGGAGCACAACAACTACGGCGTGGACTTCATCGAGGCCGCGCGCTGGATTCGCGCCAACCTGCCGCACGCGAACGTCTCCGGCGGTCTGTCCAATCTCTCGTTCTCGTTCCGCGGCAACGATCCGGTGCGGGAGGCGATGCACACCGCCTTCCTGTACCACGCCATCAAGGCCGGCCTCACCATGGCGATCGTCAACGCCGGCCAGCTCGGCGTGTACGAGGACATCCCGAAGGACCTGCTGGAGCACGTCGAGGACGTGATCCTCAACCGCCGGCCCGACGCCACCGAACGCATGGTGAAGTTCGCCGAGACGGTGAAGGGCGGCGGCAAGGCGAAGGAGGAGGACCTCGCCTGGCGCCAGGGAACGGTCGAGCAGCGGCTCGCGCACGCGCTGGTGCACGGCATTTCCACCTACGTGGTGGAGGACACCGAGGAGGCGCGCCGACAGGTCGAGCGGCCGATCCAGGTGATCGAAGGTCCGCTGATGGAAGGCATGAACATCGTCGGCGACCTCTTCGGGGCCGGGAAGATGTTCCTGCCGCAGGTGGTGAAGTCGGCCCGGGTGATGAAGCAGGCGGTGGCCCACCTGGTGCCGTTCATCGAGGCCGAGAAGGCGGCCTCGGGCGACGCGAAGCCGAAGGGCAAGATCGTCGTCGCCACGGTGAAGGGCGACGTGCACGACATCGGCAAGAACATCGTCGCGGTGGTCCTCCAGTGCAACAACTACGAGGTGGTGAACCTCGGCGTGATGGTGCCGGCGCAGAAGATCCTCGAGGTGGCGCGCGACGAGAACGCGGACGTCATCGGCCTGTCCGGCCTCATCACGCCCTCGCTGGAGGAGATGGCGCACGTCGCCGCGGAGATGCAGCGCGAAGGCTTCACCGTTCCGCTGCTGATCGGCGGCGCGACGACGTCGCGCGTGCACACCGCCGTGAAGATCGCGCCGAAGTACGCCGGGCCGGTGGTCTACGTGCCCGACGCGTCGCGCTCGGTGGGCGTGTGCACCAGCCTGATCTCGCCCGAGCTGCGCGAGGGCTACATCGCCGAGATCCGCCGCGACTACGACCGCATTCGGACCCAGCACGCCGCGAAGAAGGGCCCCGCGCTGGTGCCCCTCGCCGCCGCGCGGGCCAACAAGCCGCCCATCGACTGGGCCGCGTACACGCCGCCGGTCCCGGTCGCGCTCGGCCGCCGCGTTTTCCGCGAATTCGACCTCGCCGAGCTCGCGCGCTACATCGACTGGTCCCCGTTCTTCCAGACCTGGGACCTCGCCGGCGCGTATCCGAAGATCCTGCAGGACCCGGTGGTGGGCGAGGCCGCGCGCAACGTCTTCCGCGACGCGCAGGCGATGCTCGAGCGCATCGTGAAGGAGAAGTGGCTCACGGCCAGCGGCGTGGTGACGCTGCTGCCCGCGGCGAGCACCGGGGACGACGTCGAGATCTACACCGACGAGTCGCGCCGGGAGGTGGCGATGGTCTATCACTGCCTGCGCCAGCAGACCGAGAAGGACGCCGACCGTCACAACCTCTGCCTCGCCGACTTCGTCGCGCCCCGCGACTCCGGACGGCGCGACTACGTCGGCGCGTTCGCGGTCACCGCCGGTCTCGGGTGCGAGGAGCGCGTGAAGGCGTTCGAGGCGGCGCACGACGACTACAACGCGATCCTGCTGAAGGCGCTGGCCGACCGGCTGGCCGAGGCGTTCGCCGAGCGCATGCACGAGATCGTGCGGCGCGAGCTGTGGGGCTATGGCGCGCAAGAGTCCTTGTCGAACGAGGAGCTGATCGCCGAGAAGTACCAGGGCATCCGCCCGGCGCCCGGCTATCCGGCCTGTCCCGACCACACCGAGAAGGGCCCGCTCTTCGACCTGCTCGACGCGCCGGCGATCGGCATGACCCTCACCGAGACCTACGCGATGTGGCCCGCGGCGTCGGTGAGCGGGTTCTACTTCTCGCATCCCGAGGCGCGCTATTTCTCCGTCGGCAAGATCGACCGCGATCAGGCCGAGGACTATGCGCGCCGCAAGCAGTCCGATCTCGCCAAGACGGAGCGCTGGCTCGCCCCCGCGCTCGCGTACGACGCCTGACATCCCTCGCCTCACACTGGAGCTCCAGCATGACCGACATCGTCCGACACAACCCCCACGGCGGCATCCTCGCGGACGCGGCCGAGTACGGCAATCTCGTCTTCGTCGCGGGCCAGGTCGCCGACGATCCGACCCAGGACATCACCGGGCAGACCAGGCAGGTCCTCGCCGCGATCGATGCCGTGCTCGCCAAGGCGGGAACCAGCAAGTCGCGCATCCTGTCTGCGAACGTATGGCTGACCGACATCCGCAACCGCGAGGCGATGAACGCCGTGTGGAAGGCGTGGGTGGACGGCAACAACCTGCCGGCGCGCGCGACGGTGGAAGCGAAGCTCGCGGACCCGCGCATGCTGGTCGAGATCGCGGTGATCGCGGCAAAGTGATGCGCACGCTCGCCGATCTCGCGGCGACGCTGCCGCAGGTCGGCGCCGTGGCGTGGATCGGCGTGCGGCCGGCGCGCCATGCTGCGCTGTGCGCCGTGGACGAGGTCCGGGCGATCGCCGGGCAGGGACTGGCGGGAGACCGCTACACCACCGGCGGCAAGCGCGCCGTGACGCTGATCCAGGCCGAGCATCTCGAGGCGCTCGGCGGCCTGCTCGGCACCCGGCCGGATCCGGGGACGCTTCGCCGCAACATCGTGGTCTCGGGTGTCAACCTCCTCGCGCTGCGCAAGCGTCGCTTCCGCGTCGGCACTGCGCTCCTCGAGGGCACCGGCACCTGCGACCCGTGCTCCCGCATGGAGGAGGCGCTCGGCCCCGGCGGGTGGAACGCGATGCGCGGCCACGGCGGGATCACCGCCACGATCGTCGAGAGCGGCACCGTCCGGCTGGGCGACGCCGTGCGCGTGGACGGCCCATGAACCTTCCGGCGGGATTGCCCGAGAGCTGGCAGTGGATGGGGCACCTGCTGCTCGCCGCGGCGGCGCTCGTCGCGGCGTGGCGCGCGCCGTGGCGCCGGCTGGCGACGAACGAAGGCAGCCATGTCTTCCTCGGCGCGATCGTCGCGCTCTCGCTCCTGTGGACCATGACCGGCAAGCTGGGCCCGGCGGTGCAGTTCCATCTCCTCGGGGCCACGCTCGCGTACCTGATGTTCGGCGCACCGCTCGCCATTCTCGCGATGACGGCGGTCGCGGGCATTGCCGCGGCCACCGGGTCGCTGCCCTGGGCGAGCGCCTCGCTCACCGCGCTGGTGAGCGGCGTGCTGCCGGTGCTCACGGCGCACGCGGTGCTGCGACTCGCCGAGGCGAAGCTGCCGGACAATCTCTTCATCTACGTGTTCGTGGCCGCGTTCTTCGGCGCCGCGATCGCGATGATCGTGTCGGCGGCCTGCGCGTGGACGCTCATCTCCGCGAGCCAGCCGGCGGGCGCGACGCTCGGCGCGGACTGGCTGCCGATGTTCATCCTGCTCGGCTTCGGCGAAGCGACGCTCACCGGCATGCTCGCCGCACTGTTCGTCGTGTATCGCCCCGCCTGGGTGGATACCTTCAGCGACGAACGCTACCTGCGCAAGCCATGAAGAGACTCCTCGCCTTCGCCGCGGCGCTGCTGCTGGCCGCCTGCTATGCCGAGCTCGACTGGCGCGAGCTGTACTGGGAGGAGGGCCGCGTGAAGGCCATGCTGCCCGCCAAGCCGGCGAAGCTCGGCCGGGACGTCGTCATCGCCGGCAGCACCGTGCCGATGCAGATGCTCCAGGTGCAGTTGAGCGGCATGGCCTTCGGCGTGGCGTACGCGCCGCTGCCCGCACAGGATGCGGGCAAGGTGCTCGCCTCGGCGCGCGACGTGCTCGTGCGCAACATCGACGGCCAGCTCGTGTCCGAGCGCGAGGTCGACGTGCCGGGCGCGACGGCCAAGGGCCGGGAGTTCCGTGCGGAGGGAACGGTCGCCGGGACGCCGATGGTCGTCGCCGCCCGTCTGGCGACCGACGGCGACCGGCTTTACGAGACGGTGTTCGTCGGCCGCAAGGACCGCGCCGATACCGTGGACCTCGATCTCTTCCTCGGCTCGCTGCGCATCGTGCCGCGCTGACCTACGCGACCGGCCCGATCGCGAGGCCCGGCCGACGCACGCGGGCGAAGGCGGCGAGGACGCCGCCGGCGTCATTGCGCAGTTCGAGCGCGGTGAGCGGTTCGAGCCAGGCGGCGAACGCCTCGTCCGGCCGCGTCATCGACCCGTCCGCCACGCCAATCACCGCATCGAGGCGCAGCACCGGCGCGAGCCAGGGGCTGCGAAGCGTGCGCAGGCTCGCCGCGAGATGCGCGGGCTCCGTGAGCTCGACGTAGAGCCGCTCGGGCCGCGCTTCGCGCAGGAGGCGCGTGAGCGCGACGCGCAGCCCGACCTGCCCGACGCAGCAGATGCAGCCCGGCTCGGCGGCCGCGACCGTCACGCCCGGCCGCGGCGGCGGGAGGCGGGAGTCGCCGACCTCGGTGAGCAGCACGGCGATGCGCGCCTCCGCGGGCGCCCGCTCGAGGAGCGCGGCGAGCAGCGTCGTCTTGCCCGCGCCGCGCGCCCCCGTCAGCAGCACGGTGGGGATGTCGGCGAGCGCGGTCACTTGCGCCAGAACGCGGGCGTGAACACCACCAGCAGGGTCATCAGCTCGAGCCGGCCGAGCATCATGGTGACGGCGCACACCCAGGTCTGGAAATCGTTCAGCACCGCGTACGTGGAGGCCGGTCCGACCCCGCCGAGCCCCGGCCCCATGTTGTTGAGGCAGGCCATCACCGCCGAGAACGCGGTGATGATGTCGAGGCCGGAGGCGGCGAGCAGCATGGTCATCGCCACCGCCGTGCCACCGTAGATCAGCATGAAGGCGAGCACGGCGAAGATCAGGTTGTTCTCCACGGTCATGCCGCCCACCTTCAGCGGCACGAAGGCGCGCGGATGCAGGATGCGCGTGAACTCGCGCAGCGACTGCTTGGTGAGGATGAGCGCGCGGATCATCTTGATGCCGGCGCCGGTGGACCCCGACGAGGTGGTGAAGCAGGAGAGGAACAGCATCCACACCGGCGCGAACACCGGCCACAGCGCATAGTCGGTGTTGGCGTAGCCGGTGGTGCTGGCGATCGAGATGACGTTGAATGCCGCATGGCGCAGCGCCTCGGGAAAGGTCGCGTAGACCTCGTGGCGCCACAGGAACGCGGCGATCAGCAGGGCGCTCGCCACCATGGTGAAGACCACCCAGCGCGCTTCCGGATCGTAGCGATAGGGCGCCGCGCTGCGACGCCGCCACACCAGGAAGTGGGTGGCGAAGTTGATGCTGGCAATGATCATGAAGAGCATCGCCACCGCCTCGATCCGGGGGGAGTCCCAGTACGCGAAGCTCGCGTCGTGCGAGGAGAAGCCCCCGAGGCCGAGCGTGGTGAACGAGTGGATCATCGCGTCGAGCCAGCTCATCCCGGCGGCCCGGTACGCGAGCAGGCACAGCGCGGTGAGGAGGATGTACACGAGCCAGAGGCCCTTCGCGGTCTCGGCGATGCGCGGCGTGAGCTTGGTGTCCTTGATCGGCGTGGCGATCTCCGCCTTGAACACCTGCGCGCCGCCCACGCCCAGCAGCGGCAGGATGGCCACCGCCAGCACGACCACGCCGAGCCCGCCCTGCCAGACCATGAGGGCGCGCCACACGTTGATCGAGGGCGGGAGCGCGTCGAGGCCGCTGAGCACCGTCGCGCCCGATGCGGTGAGACCCGACACGGCCTCGAAGTAGGCGTCGGTGAAGGTCAGCTCGGGCAGGTGCAGCAGCAGCGGCAGCGTGCCCAGCGCGGGCAGCAGCGTCCACACCAGCGCAACGAACAGGAAGCCGTCGCGCACCGCGAGCTCGCGCTTGTAGCGTCGCGTGCCGAACCACATCGCCGCGCCGAGCGCGGTGATGATGGCCGCCGCCTCGTCGTAGGCGCGCTGGGCACCGTCGTCCAGCGCGTGGGAGATGGTGAGCGGCAGCAGGATCGACAGGCCGAAGAACATCACCACCGGCCCGAGGACGTTGCAGATCGCGAGGAGGCGGCGCATGCGCGAGTGGCGTGCGCCGCGCTAGATGAACGAGAAGCCGACCTGGAACAGCTTCTCGATCTTGGGAATCATGCGCTTGTTGGCGACGAACAGGATCACGTGGTCGTCCGGCATCACCACCGTGTCGTGATGCGCCATGATCACCTCCGAGCGGCGGTCGCGGGCGGCGAGCTCCGCCACCCCGTCCGGCGCGCCGCCGACGGTGCGCACGATCGCACCGATGGTCGCCCCGCGCGGCAGCGGGATGTCCTCGACCTTCTTGCCGATCACCTTGCAGGTCTTCTCGTCGCCGTGCGCGACGAGCTCCAGCGCCTCGGCCGCGCCGCGGCGCAGGCTGTGCACGGCCACCACGTCGCCGCGGCGGATGCGCGCGAGCAGGGTGCCGATGGTGGCCTGCGCCGGCGAGATCGCCACGTCGATCTGCCCGCCCTGCACGAGATCGGCGTACGAGCGCCGGTTGATGAGCGAGACGACGCGCCGCGCGCCCATGCGCTTGGCGAGCAGGGCGCTCATGATGTTGTTCTCGTCGTCGTTGGTGAGCGAGAGGAAGAGGTCCATCTCGTCGATGTTCTCGCTCTCCAGCAGCTCCTCGTCAGTGGCGTCCCCGGTGAGCACGAGCGTCGAATCGAGCTGGTCGGCGATGATCTCGGCGCGGCGCTTGTTGTACTCGATCAGCTTGACCTGGTAGTCCTTCTCCAGCGCCGAGGCGAGCCGCAGCCCGATGTTGCCGCCGCCGGCGATCATCAGCCGCCGCACCGGCTTGTCCATCTTGCGCAGTTCGCGCATGACCTGGCGGATGTGCTGGGTGTCGGCGATGCAGAAGACCTCGTCGCCGGCGCGCACCACCGTGTCGCCGTCGGGAAAGAGCGCCTGGTCGCCGCGGAAGATGGCGACCACGCGCGCGTCCACCGTGGGGATGTGCTGCCGCAGGTCGCGCAGCGGGTGTCCGACCAGCGGACCGCCCTCCACCGCGCGCACCGCCACCATGGTGACGCGGCCGTCGGCGAACTCGAGCACCTGCAGCGCCTCGGGAAACTCGATCAGCTTCGCGATGTAGTCGGTGACGATGTCTTCCGGGCAGATGGCGAAGTCGACGTCGAAGCCCGATTCCTCCAGCAGCTCGGGACGCGCCAGCAGGCTGCGCGAGCGGATGCGCGCGATCTTGGTGGGCACGTTGAACAGATTGGCGCTCACCTTGCACGCGACCAGGTTGGTCTCGTCGCTCTGCGTCACCGCGATCAGCATGTCCGCGTCCTCGATGCCGGCCTCGACGAGGGTGCGCGGGTGTGCGGCGCTGCCCGTGACGGTGCGCAGGTCGAAGCGGTCCTGCAGGTCGCGCAGCCGCGCCGGCTCGAGATCGATGACGGTGATGTCGTTCTGTTCCGAGACGAGGCTCTCGGCGAGCGTGGAGCCCACCTGGCCGGCTCCGAGGATGACGATCTTCAATGGGCTTCGCCTGCCGCCGCCGGCGGCGCTGGGCTGAGTGAGGGCGGCATTGTAGCGGCTCCCATGGCGCTACTCGTCCTTGCGCCCCGTCGGAATGCCGAGCGCCTTGAGTTTGCGGTACAGGTGGGTGCGCTCCAGCCCGCTCTTGTCCGCGAGCCGGCTGATGGAGCTGTCGCGCGCCAGGTGGTGCTCGAAGTACGCCCGCTCGAACGCCTCGCGCGCTTCCCGCAGCGGCAGGTCGAGCGGCAGCGAGGCGAACTCGCCCGGTTCGCGATCGTGGACCAGCACGCGCTCGACGTCGGCGACGCCGATCTCCTCCTCGACCGCGGTCACCGCGGCACTGCGCACCACCTGGTGCAGTTCCTCCAGGTTGCGCGGCCAGGGCAGCCCGCGCAGCGCATTCAGCGCGGCGGTCGAGAAGTGGCGCGGCGGACACAGCCGGCTCTCGATGAACTGCGTGAGCAGCCGACCGGCGATCTCGGGAATGTCGTCGGCGAAGTCGCGCAGGCGCGGCAGGGTCAGCACCAGCGGCGAGAGCATCGAGAGGAGCTGTGCGTCGAAGCCGCGCTCCTCCACGAGCCTGCGCGGATCCTCCGACGTGAAGGACACGATGCGCACGCGGCTGCGCTCGGCCTTGGGCGCGACGAAGGCGAGGTTGCGCTGCTGCGCCTTGGACAGGAGGCCGAGCTCGTCGACGAACAGGATCCCGCCGGCCGCCTGCGTGAAGAGCTCCTGCGGCGCATCGGCGAGCCCCGCCTGCGCATTGACCCATGGCGTGTTGGGCTGCTGCAGGTGGCGCGCGTAGAGCTCGGGCATCGCCCCGGCCTCGCCGCGCAGGAGCACCGGCGTCGCCAGCGGCGCGAGCTGGCCGAGACGCTTGCGGAGGTCGACGATCGCCGGCGAGCGCCCCAGGTTCGCCAGCGCGAGGCGCGAGGGCACCTGCGCCTCGCCCGATCGCAGCGCGCGCTTCACCGTTGCGAGCAGCTTCTGCAGCGCGATCGGCTTCTCGAGGAAGTCCATGGCACCGATGCGGGTGGCCTCTACCGCGGTGTCGATGGTCGCGTGGCCCGACATCATCACCACCGGCATGGTGAGCTGCCCGCCGGCCTTCCACTCCTTCAGCAGCGAGATGCCGTCGGTGTCGGGCATCCAGATGTCGAGCAGCACGAGGTCGGGGCGTTCGCGGGCCCGCGTGTCGCGGGCGGCGCCCGCGTTCTCGGCGAGGCGCACGGTGTGGCCTTCGTCGGCGAGGATTTCCGAGAGCAGCTCGCGGATGCCGATTTCGTCGTCGACTACGAGGATGGTGGCCATGGGCGATCAGTGGGTGGTCTAGGCTGCCAGCGGCAGGGCGATGGTGACGGCGGCGCCGCCGCGCTCGCCCTGGCGGGCGCGGTTCTCGATGTTCACGGTGCCGTGGTGCTCGTCGATGATCTTCTTCACGATGGCGAGGCCGAGGCCGGTGCCCTTCGTCTTCGTGGTGACGTAGGGCTCGAATACCCGCTTCATGACCCCCTCGGGAAAGCCCGCGCCGTTGTCGAGCACGCAGAGGCGCACCGCGCTCCCGGCGCGTTCCGTCCTCACCTCGATGCGCGGCTCGTCGCGCCCGGCGAGCGCGTCCTCGGCGTTCTGCAGCAGGTTGTGGATCACCTGGCGCAGTTGCGTCGCGTCGCCGAGCACGAGGGGCAGGTCGTCGCCGAGCCGCGCCACGATCACCGCACGCGACTGCTCGTACAGCGACAGCACCTCGGTGACGAGGTGGTTGAGGTCGAGCGCGGCGAGCGTGGGCAGCGGCAGGCGCGCGTAGTCGGAGAAGTCGTCCACCATGTGCTTCATCGCCGCGACCTGGTTGACGATGGTCTGGGTGGCGCGGTTGAGGGTCTGCGCATCATCCGGCGCGAGCTTGCCTTCGAGCTTCGCCTGCAGGCGCTCCGCGGAGAGCTGGATCGGGGTGAGCGGGTTCTTGATCTCGTGCGCGAGCCGGCGGGCGACCTCGCCCCACGCGGTGGCGCGCTGCGCGGCGACGAGCTGGGTGATGTCGTCGAACACCACCACGTAGCCGCCGCCCGCCGCTTCCGGGAGCGGGGTACCGCGCAGGAGCAGGACCTGGTCGCGCGTCGGCAGCTCGATCTCGCGCTGCCAGTCGGCGCCCGGCCGCTCCGCGAAGCCCTCGCGGATCGTCGTCGCCAGCAGGTCGAGCTCGGGCGAGCCGCACAGCAGTCCGCCGCCGCAGGCGCCGACGTCCTGCCGCAGGATCTCGGTCGCGCCCGCATTGGCGATGTTGAGGCGGAAGTCGGCGTCGAAGGTCAGCACGCCCGCGGAGAGGTTGGCGAGGATGTTCTCGAGATAGGCCTTGGCGCTCTCGGTCTCCACGCGGCTCGCATCCGCCGCCGCGCGCGCCTCGTCGAGCTGGCTCGTCATGCTGTTGAACGAGCGCGTGAGCACGCCGAGCTCGTCGCGGCTGGTGACGCGGGCCCGGGCGGTGAAGTCGCCGCGCGCCACCGCGGCGGTGGCTTCTGCGAGCTGCGCGAGCGGCTCGGCGAGCCGGCGGCTGAGGACGAACGCCAGCGCCATTGCGGAGAACAGGGCGAGCAGCAGCGTGAGCGTGAGGGTGACGAGATAGATGCGTTTGAGCCCGGTGCGCAGCAGGGACAGCTCCCGATAGTCGCGATACACGTCCTGCACCGTCTCGGCGCTGTCCGAGAGGCTGGTGGGCACCGGCTGCACGAGCTGCAGGAAGCGCGACTCGTCGCCCAGCCCCTGGGTCTGCAGCGGCACGATGACGCGCATGCGCAGCCCGCGTTCGCCGTTGGGTTCGGTGGCGGCGAAGTCGCGACTGGTGCGCGCCTGGCGCAGCGCCGCCGCGGGGGGCGGCTCGGGAATGAGCGCCCGCACCTGACGGCTCGCGATGCCGAGCACCTGGCCCGTCGGCGCGAACAGCACGACCTCGTCCACCGCGGCCTGCTCGCGCAGCCGGTTCAGCGCCTGGATCTGCTGCCCGGCCGGGACGTCGGAGAGCTCGAGCGCCATGCCCCGCGCCTTGGCGCGCAGATCGTTCAGCATGTTGTCGAGCGCGGTGCGGCCGAGGCCCAGGCCGCTCTCCAGCGCGGCCTCGACGCGCACGTCGAACCAGGATTCGATCGACTTGGTGAGGAATTGCACCGAGACCGTGTACACCAGCACGCCCGGCACCACCGCCATCACCGCGAGGAAGGTGAGCATCCGCAGGGACAGCCGCGCGCCGAAGACGCGCGCCTTGAGCTGCCGGCGCAGCGTCACGAGCTGGTAGACGACCAGGCCCACCAGCGCAATGGCGCTGATCGCGTTCAGCGCGAGCAGCAGCGGGTAGTGCTGCGCGAACAGCGTCGTGTTGGCACTCGCGACGGCGAGCAGGAACAGCAGGATGCCGCCGAGCGCCGCTCCGATGACGAGCGCGTAGGTCATCGCGCCCCCTCCGCCGGCGGCGTGGTGATCTCCCAGCGGTACCAGTTGCTCGCCAGCGTCCAGTCGCGGTTGGCTAGCGCGCTGACCTGGAACGGCTTCGGCAGCTGCGTGGTATCCAGTCGCATGCGCACGGCGACGACGTAGCGCGTGTCGGGCTTGAGCTCGCCGCGATCGGCGACCAGCCAGCTGCGCACGCGCGAAAGCGTGCGCATGGCCTCCGACAGCGTGGGGAAGCTCTGCGTGAGCGCCCCCGACGAGAGGCGATACGTCCGCGTGAGCGCATGGAAGGAGAGCCGCCAGGTCTGGCTGGCGGCGGCGGCGCGTTCGTCGAACCAGTACCAGCGCGGCCGCGTCGCCTCGAACTCCACCAGGAAGAACAGCGGGACGCCCTTGGAGAGCGCGTCCTCGAGGCGGCTCGACAGCTCGAGCTCGAAGTCCGCGGCGAGGAAGTAGCCTTCGTCGGCCGCCTCCAGCGCGGCCCGCGTGACGAGGATCTCGTCGGCACGCGCTGGTGCAGCGAGCGCAACCGTCGCGAGCGCGAGCAGCAGGGCCACCAGCCGGCCGCGCCATGCGCGCGCGACGCAGCGCGCGCGCGCGGCGGCAGGGGACAGCGGGTCAGCGGGCCTTGGCGAGCAGCGCATAGAAGAAACCGTCGTGCGCCGCGTCGGGCAGCCACTGCGCGCCGCCCGGCACGGACAAGGCTGCGGCATCGCCGTGGCGCGCGAGGAAGGCATCGATCCGGTCGGCGTTCTCCTCCCGGAACACCGAACACGTCGCGTAGAGCATTCTGCCATCGGGCGCCAGCACCTGCCAAAGCGCGTCCAGCAGGCGATCCTGCTGACGCGCGAAGCCCGCGACGTCCTCCTCGCGGCGCAGCCACTTGATGTCCGGGTGCCGGCGCACCACGCCCGATGCCGAGCAGGGCGCGTCGAGCAGCACGCGATCGAACGGCCGGCCGTCGTACCACCCCGCGAGGTCCGCGGCATCGGCGGTGACGACCGTGCCGTGCAGCCCCAGACGAGCGAAGCCGGCGCCGATGCGCGTGCTGCGTGCCGCATCGGCGTCGACGGCGACCAGCGCGACGTCGGCGGCTTCGAGGAGGTGCGCGGCCTTCCCGCCTGGCGCGGCGCACGCGTCGAGCACGCGTTGTCCCGAGGCGGGGGCGAGCAGCGCGGCGGCGCGCTGCGCGGCGGCGTCCTGGACGGAGACCTCGCCGGCATCGAAGCCCGGAAGCTCGCTCACCGGACGCGGTCGATCGAGGAGCAACGCGGACTCGCCGACCTGCCGTGCCCCGATGCCCGCCGCGGCCAGGCGCGCGGCGTACGCGCCGACGCTCGTGCGCCGCTGGTTCACGCGCAGGGTCATCGGCGGATGGCCGTTGCCCGCGTCGAGGATGGCGCGCCACGCGTCGGGATGATCGCGGCGTAGCCGGTCGATCCACCACTGGGGGTGGCGATAGCGCACCGGCTCCGCGGTGGCGACCGCGGCATCGAGCGCGTCCCGGCTGCGCAGATAGTTGCGCAGCACCCCGTTCACGAGGCCCTTGGCCCGCGCGAGCCCGAGCGCCGCGGCGGCGTTCACCGCTTCGCTCACCACCGTGTAGTCGGTGGCACGCGCGGCCGCCAGCTCGCGCAACGCGACGAGCAGCAACGCGCGGAGGGGCACGTCGGTCAACGGCTGGCGGACGAGCTTTGCGAGCAGGGCATCGCCCACTCCGTAGTCCCGCAAGGTCGCGAACGACAGGTCCTGGACGGCCGCGTCGAGCGAGCGGCGGCCCACGGGCGCAAGCGCCGCGGACAGGCTCTGACCGCCGAGCACGGCCGCGACGGCGCGCGCGGCGCCGGCGAGGCTTTCGGAGAGGGCGTGTTGGACCGGACTGGACATGGAGGAGAAAAGCACAACGGCGCCCGCAGGCGCCGTTGCATGATGCCAGAGCGAGCGGTCCCCGGACGCCCGGCGGCTATGCCATCGCACGCAGTCTCGCGATGCGCTCCTCGGTGGCGGGGTGGGTGCTGAACAGCCCCTGCAGGCCGCCGCCGGACAGCGGATTCACGATCATCATCTGCGCCGTGGCCGGGTGCGCCTCGGCGGTCTCCATCGGCAGCCCGCGCGCATAGCGCTCGATCTTCGCCAGCGCGTCGGCGAGCGCATGCGGATCGCCGGAGATGGCGGCGCCCCCCGCGTCCGCGCCGAACTCGCGCGTGCGGGAGATGGCGAACTGGATCAGCATGGCCGCGATCGGCGCGAAGATCATGACCAGGATGGCGAGCAGCGGGTTGCCGCCGCCTTCCTCGTCGCGATGGCCCCCGAAGAACATGCCGAAGTTCGCGAGCGTGGCGATCGCGCCGGCGAGCGTGGCCGAGACGGTGGACACGAGGATGTCGCGGTTCTTCACGTGCGCGAGCTCGTGCGCCATCACGCCGCGGAGCTCGCGGGCCGAGAGCAGGCGGATGATGCCGGTGGTGGCGGCCACTGCGGCATGGTGCGGATTGCGGCCGGTGGCGAAGGCGTTCGGCTGCGCCTCGTCGATGATGTACACGCGCGGCATCGGCAGTCCCGCGCGCTGGGCGAGCTCGCGCACCATCGCGTGGAATTGCGGCGCGGAGGTCTCGTCCACCTCGCGTGCGTTGTACAGCTTGAGCACCATCCGGTCCGAGAACCAGTAGGCGAAGAAGTTCATCGCGCCGCCGAGGACGAGCGCGATCAACATGCCCTGCTGGCCCCCGATGACCCCACCGATCGCGCCGAACAGCGCGAGGATACCTGCCATGAGCAGGGTGGTCTTGAACCAGTTGCCGATCATCTGAACGACGTCTCCAAGGGTGAGCCGGGATTTCCCGGCCCTCGTTAGATGGGGCGGCGCCCTGGAGATTCAATCGGTCGGCGGCGGATCGAAACGCTCGCCGGCGGCGACCTGGAAGCCGCGCAGGAACTCGGCCGGGCCGAGGCGCTTGCCCCCCGCGCGCTGCAGTTCGTCGATGCGCAGGGCGCCGGCGCCGCACGCGACCACGATGCCCGCGTCGTCGACGCGAAGGACGGTGCCCGGTGCGCCGTCTCCCGCGCACGGCACTCCGCGCCACACCTTGAGATCCTGACCGCGCAGCGCGGCGACGGCGCCGGGCGCCGGGTTGAAGGCGCGCACCACGCGATCGACCTCGGCGGCGCTGCGCGTCCAGTCGATGCGCGCCTCGCGCTTGGCGACCTTTTCGGCGTAGGTGACGCCTTCGGTCGGCTGGGGCTCGGGAACGAGATCGCCGCGCGCGAGTGCATCGAGCGCGCGCACCACCAGCCGGGCCCCGAGCGCGGCGAGCTTGTCGTGCAGCGTGCCGAGCGTCTCGTCGGGCGCGATCGGCAGCGCCTCGCGCAGGAGCATCGGACCGGTGTCGAGGCCGGCGTCCATCTGCATGATGGTGATCCCGGTCGCGGCGTCGCCGGCCAGGAGTGCCCGGTGGATCGGCGCGGCGCCGCGCCAGCGCGGCAGCAGCGAAGCGTGGATGTTGACGGCGCCGCGCGCCGGAATGTCGAGCACCGCCTGCGGCAGGATGAGGCCATACGCGGCGACCACGAGGATGTCGGGGCGTGCATCGAGGAGCGGCGCGTGGGTCGCCGGATCCTTGAGCCGGGGCGGCTGGTGCACGGGCACGCCGAGGCGCTCGGCGAGCAGCTTGACCGGCGACTTGGCCGGGGCCAGGCCGCGGCCGGCGGGCCGGTCAGGCTGGGTGAGGACCAGGGGAATCGCGTGGCCGGCAGCGGCGATCGCCTCCAGCGCTGCAGCCGCGAACGCCGGCGTCCCGGCGAAGGCGACGCGCATCAGGCCGAGGCGGACTGGCGCTCGCGCTTGGACAGCCGGGCGCGGATGCGCGTCTGCTTGAGCCGCGAGAGGTATTCGACGAACACCTTGCCCTCGAGGTGATCCATTTCGTGCTGGATGCAGACCGCCAGCAGCCCTTCGGCCTCGATCTCGAACGGCTGGCCGTCGGTTCCCAGGGCGCGCACTTTTACCTTCGCCGCCCGCATGACCCTGTCATAGATTCCGGGGACGGAGAGGCAGCCTTCCTCGCACTCCTGCTCGCCCTCGGCAGCGATGATTTCCGGATTGATGAGGGTGAGGAGCTGGTCGCGCGTCTCGGAGGTGTCGATGACGATGATGCGCAGGTGCACGTCGACCTGCGTCGCAGCGAGGCCGATGCCCGGCGCGGCGTACATCGTCGCGGCCATGTCGGCGGCGATCCGGCGCACCTCGTCGTCCACGACCGCGACCGGGCGGGCCACCTTGTGGAGCCGTTCATCGGGGTAGCGGAGGATGTCCAGGATCGCCATAAACGCTTGCTGCGTGAATAAATTAGCAGCAGAATCTGAAGAAGTCTCTAGAATCAGGCCCGAAGAACCACGCCAACAACACAGGGGGATGCTCGGGGGCAGGGGGCGGCAACTTGGCAGCAACTCTCCCGCGCGCGTCGCCTCAAGCCATGTCGAAAGAATGGGTCCGAGGTGCGTATGTTCAAGTCTAGCATAGCGTTTTTGGCCGCCTGCCTGATCGCCGCGACCCCGGTTGCAGCGCAGACCCAGCGCGGCAACGTCCTCGAGATCTCGCCGAGCGCCCCGGACAGCTACGTGGTGCAGAAGGGCGATACCCTGTGGGGGATCGCATCGCGGTTCCTGAAGGAGCCGTGGAAGTGGCCGGACATCTGGCGCATGAACCGAGACCAGATCCGCAATCCGCATCGCATCTATCCGGGCGACATCGTGCGGCTGGACCGGGCTACCGGGACGCTATCGCTCGAGCGCGTGTCGCCGCAGGTGCGCACCGAGCCCCTGGCGGGGGAGGCGATCCCCAGCATTCCGGCCAAGGTCATCGAACCGTTCCTGACCCAGCCGCTCGTGGTGGAGCGCGACGGACTGCAGAACGCCCCGCGGATCGCAGCGACCCAGGAAGGCCGCTACAACCTCGGGCAGGGCAACCGCGCCTACGCCGAGGGCATGGCCGACAGCAAGGAACCGCTGTGGCAGGTCTACCGCCAGGGAATTCCGCTGGTGGACCCGGAGACGAAGGAGACGCTCGGTTTCGAGGCGGTGTACCTCGGCCAGGCGCGCCTGGTGAAGCCGGGCGCCCCCGCGACGCTGCAGATCATCTCCGCCCAGCGCGAGATCAGCGTGAACGACCGCCTGGTCGCTGAAGCCCCGCGACGCGAGTTCAGCTTCGTGCCGCGCGCCCCGGAGAAGCTCATCGAGGGCCGCGTGATGACCATCTTCGACGGCCGCGCCGACTCCCAGGAGCTGCTCGCCACCCGCGAGCGCCGCCGCCCGGGCTCGGAGTTCATCCAGGGCTTCCGGGACGAGACCGGACCGCTCGGCATCATCACCATCAACCGCGGCAAGCGCGACGGCGTGGAGGTCGGCCACGTGCTGTCGCTCAATCGCGCCACCGTGGTCCGCGACGATCGCTCGATCGGCAGCTTCTACATGGGCCAGCCGCGCCAGCCGGACGTCCAGCTTCCCGAGGAGCGCTACGGCCTCGCGTTCGTCTTCCGCGTATTCGAGAACGTGTCCTACGCGCTGGTGATGCACGCCTCGCTGCCGGTCATCCCGACCGACGTGGTTCGCACGCCCTGAGGCGCCTGCGCGGTTTCGCATGATGTTCGCACCGCCGGCCCCGCGCCGGCGGTGCCGCTTTTGCGGTTAAGCTGTCGCGCGATGCACGACGACGCCGAGCTCGCCGCCTGGATCCGACTGACGCTCGTCCCCGGCCTCGGGGACCAGACGCTGCGCCGGCTGCTCGGTGCCCTCGGCCTGCCGTCGCAGGTCATCGCCAGCGGGATGACGGCCGTGGCCGCCGCGGTGGGATTGCCGCTCGCGCAGCGCGTTTTCGCGGAGACGAACGACGCGGCCGTTGCTCGCGCACTCGAGTGGGCCGCGCAGCCGGGCAACCGGATCCTCACGCTCGCCGATGCGGAGTACCCGCGCCGGCTGCTCGAGATCCCGGATCCGCCCGCGCTGCTCTACTGCCGCGGCGACGTGGCGCTGCTCTCGCGGCCTTCGCTCGCCGTGGTCGGCAGCCGCAACGCGACCCCGCAGGGCCTTTCCAACGCCGAGCAGTTCGCCCGTGCATTCAGCGAGGCCGGACTGGTGATCACCAGCGGGCTCGCGCTCGGCATCGATGCGGCCGCGCATCGCGGCGGTCTCGCCGGAGGCGCGAGCACCGTCGCCGTGCTGGGCACCGGCGCAGACGTCGCCTACCCCGGCCGCAACCGGGCGCTGTACGACGCGGTCGTGGCGCGGGGCGTCGTCGTCTCGGAGTTTCCGCTCGGCACCCCGGCGACCGCCTCGAACTTCCCGCGCCGCAACCGCATCATCAGCGGGCTGGCGCTGGGCGTGCTCGTGGTCGAAGCAGCGCTGGACAGCGGCTCGCTCATCACCGCGCGCATCGCCGGCGACCAGGGCCGCGATCTCTTCGCCATTCCGGGGTCGATCCACTCCCCCTTGTCGAAGGGCTGCCACGCCCTCATCAAACAGGGAGCGAAGCTCGTGGACAGCGCGGCCGACGTGCTCTTGGAGCTGCAGCTCGCGGCATCCGTCGTGACGGCGGTGCCGGAGGCGCCCGCGGAGGAGTCCGCGCTGCTGCGTTGCATGGGTCACGATCCCTGCAGCATCGATGCGTTGGTCCAGCGCAGCGGCTTGACGGCCGATGTGGTATCGGCGATGCTGTTGGCGCTGGAGCTCGAAGGAAAGGTGGCCGGCTTGCCGGGCGGGCGGTATCAGCGCGCCGCCGGGTGAACGGAGCGCGACTTCGGGCGTTCCCGAGAAGAAAGGAAGAACCGGCACCCGATGTTCGACGTCCTCGTCTATCTGTTCGAAAACTACTACCAGAACGACGCTTCACTGGACCACGACGCGCTCGCCCGCAAGCTGACGGCGGCGGGCTTCGAGAACGACGACATCACCGACGCCCTCGACTGGCTGCGCAGCCTCTCCAGCGCCGAGAGCCGCGGCTTTCCCGAGCACTTCGACGACGGCCTGTCCTTCCGCAGCTACAGCGCGGAGGAGTCGGCGAAGATCACGCCCGAAGGCCTGGGGTTCGTGGCGTTCCTCGAAAGCGCGCGCGTGCTCACACCGAGCCTGCGCGAGGTGATCCTGGAGCGCGCGATGGCCGTCGAAGCCGACGTCGTGCCGCTCGACAAGCTCAAGGTGATCGTGCTCATGGTGCTCTGGGCGCGCCGCGGCGACGTCGACACACTCGTCCTCGAGGAGTTGCTTCCGGAAGGGGAGCCGCGCGCGATCCATTGATCGCGTTCGCCTTTCCACCGCGTTTCACAGGCGGCAGGCGGTCCGACTTGTCGCCGCCGAGCCATCCTCCGTATCATTCGCCGCTCCGCCGGGGCTCGTCCGGCTGCCCGTCCTTCCCATGAGCAAGAAGCTGATCATCGCCGAGAAGCCTTCGGTCGCGAACGACATTGCGCGCGCGCTGGGCGGCTTCACGCGCCACGGCGACTATTTCGAGAGCGACGACTACGTGCTCTCGTCCGCGATCGGCCATCTGCTGGAACTCGCCGCGCCCGAGCAGTTCGAGGTCAAGCGCGGCAAGTGGTCGTTCGCGCACCTGCCGGTCATCCCCCCGCATTTCGACCTGCGCCCGATCGAGAAGACCGAGGACCGGTTGAGGCTGCTCACCAAGCTGCTCAAGCGCAAGGACGTGGTCGGCGTCGTCAACGCCTGCGACGCGGGCCGCGAGGGCGAGCTGATCTTCCGCTACATCGTGCAGCACACCGGCGTGCGGAAGCCGATCGAGCGGCTGTGGCTCCAGTCGATGACGCCCGGCGCGATCCGCGACGGCTTCGCGAGCCTGCTCCCGGATCAGAAGATGCACGGCCTCGCCGACGCCGCCGTGTCGCGCTCCGAGTCCGACTGGCTGGTCGGCATCAACGGCACGCGTGCGATGACGGCGTTCAACTCGAAGGACGGCGGGTTCTACAAGACCACCGTCGGCCGCGTGCAGACGCCCACGCTCGCAATCCTGGTGGAGCGCGAGAAGCGCATCAAGGCGTTCGTGGCGCGCGACTACTGGGAGGTCATCGGCACCTTCGAAGGCACGGGCGGCGAGTACACCGGACGCTGGTTCGACGAGCAGTTCGAGCGCAATCCGGCGGACGAGCACCTGCGGGCCGAGCGCCTCTGGGAGCAGGCGCGCGCCGAAGCGATCCGGGCGCTGTGCCTCGGCCGGCCGGGCGTCGTCACCGAGGAAGCCAAGCCGTCGACGCAGAGTCCGCCGCTGCTCTACGACCTCACCAGCCTGCAGCGCGAGGCGAACTCGCGGTTCGGGTTCTCCGCGCGCAACACGCTGGGCCTCGCGCAGGCGCTGTACGAGAAGCACAAGGTGCTGACCTATCCGCGGACGGACGCGCGCGCGCTGCCCGAGGACTACATCGGCACGGTGAAGAAGACGCTCGACGTGCTGTCGGACAAGACGGGGTTCACGAAGGCGTACGCCCCGTTCGCCGCGCGCGTCCTGAAGGAAGGCTGGGTGCGCCCCAACAAGCGCATCTTCAACAACGAGAAGATTTCCGACCACTTCGCGATCATCCCGACGCTGCAGGCGCCGAAGTCGCTCTCCGAGCCTGAGCAGAAGCTCTATGACATGGTCGTGAAGCGCTTCCTCGCGGTGTTCTTCCCCGCGGCCGAGTTCATGGTCACCACGCGCATCACCCGCGTCGAAGGCGAGCCGTTCAAGAGCGAAGGCCGGGTGATGGTGAATCCGGGCTGGCTCGCCGTGTACGGCAAGGAGGCCGAGACCGGCGAAGCGCCGACGCTCGCCCCGGTGCCGGACGGCAAGGTGACCACGCGCGAAGTGGAGGTGAAGGCGGACCAGACGCGGCCGCCGGCGCGCTACTCCGAAGCGACGCTGCTCTCGGCGATGGAAGGCGCGGGCAAGCTGGTCGAGGACGACGAGCTGCGCGAGGCGATGAGCGAGAAGGGCCTCGGCACACCGGCGACGCGCGCCTCCATCATCGAAGGCCTCATCTTCGAGGACTACGTGCACCGCAACGGGCGTGAGCTGCAGCCGACGGCGAAGGCCTTCGACCTCCTGTACGCCCTGTCCCGCTTCGGCGTGGACGAGCTGCGCTCGCCCGAGCTCACCGGGGACTGGGAGTTCAAGCTCAAGCAGATGGAGCAGGGACGCCTCCGCCGCGAGGAGTTCATGCGCCACATCGTCGAGACCACCCAGGACCTGGTGAACCGCATCAAGAGCGGCACCTCGATCGACGAGCCGCTGTCCACCCTGGGCGAGAAGTGCCCGAAGTGCGGCGGTACCGTGAACGAGAACTACAAGAAGTTCCAGTGCACGAACTGCGACTTCTCCATGTGGAAGGTGATCGCGAGCCGCCGCATCGAGAACGAGGAAGTCGAGCAGCTCTTCCGCGAGAAATCCATCGGCCCGCTGCAGGGATTCCGCAGCCGTCTCGGCCGGCCGTTCGCGGCGATGCTCAAGCTGAAGGACGACCACACCGTCGAGCTCGACTTCGGCCAGAGCGCCGCCGACGAGCGCGATGCCGAGCCGGTGGACTTTACCGGCCGGACCCCGCTCGGGCCCTGCCCCAAGTGCGGCGCGAACGTCTACGACCACGAGTTGGCGTACGTCTGCGAGAAGTCGGTGGGCCCGGCGCGCACCTGCGACTTCCGCACCGGCAAGATCATCCTGCAGCGGCCGATCGAGCCCGAGCAGGTGGTGAAGCTCCTCGCGACCGGCAAGACCGATCTGCTGCACCGCTTCATCTCGAAGAAGGGTCGCCCCTTCTCGGCATTCCTGGTGCGCCAGCCGGACGGCCGCATCGGTTTCGAGTTCGCGCCGCGCGAGGCCAAGACGCCGGCGCGCAAGACCGCGGCAAAGCGTGTGGCGAAGGAGCCGGAAGCGTCCTACGAGCCGCCCGCCCCGCCGACGGAGGACGCAGCGACAGGCGCGGCCCGTGCGGCTTCAACGAAGCCGGTCGCCCAGGCGGCAACGGCCGCCAAGCGTACTGCGGCCGGGACAGCAGCGAAGGCGCCGGTCAAGAAGGCCGTTGCCAAGAAGGCGGTCACCAAGGGCGCCGGGTCCAAGGCACCCGCCCGGAAAGCGCCGGCGAAGCGCGCCTCGAAATAGCGGCGGCGCGCCGCCGCGTCAGACGTCCAGGCGCGCCACCAGCGCGTTGCGCTCGATGAAGTCGCGGCGCGGCTCGACGTCGTCGCCCATCAGCTTGGTGAAGATCTCGTCCGC
>CAZKHE010000049.1:0-30070 GCA_964552535.1 uncultured Enterobacteriaceae bacterium
ACTGCACGCACATCTCGTTGATCTTCTCGATGCCGACGCCGTGCTCGCCGGTGATCGTGCCGCCCACCTCGATGCACTTCCGCAGCACCTCGGAGGCGAACTGCTCGGTGCGGTGGAGCTGGTCCGGATCGTTGGCGTCGAAGAGGATCAGCGGATGCAGGTTGCCGTCGCCCGCATGGAACACGTTCGGGCAGCGCAGGCCGTACTTCTTCTCCATCGCCTCGATGAAGAGCAGGATGTCGCCGAGGCGCTTGCGCGGGATGGTGCCGTCCATGCAGTAGTAGTCGGGGGAGATGCGCCCCACCGCGGGAAACGCCGCCTTGCGCCCGGCCCAGAACTTGAGCCGCTCCTGCTCGTTGGAGGACACGCGCGTCGCCGTCGCGCCGCTGCGCGCCAGCACCTCCTGCATGCGCGCGATCTCCTCCTCGACCTCCTCGGGCGTGCCGTCGGACTCGCACAGCAGGATCGCCGCCGCATCGAGGTCGTAGCCGGCACGCACGAACTCCTCCACCGCGCGCGTCGCCGGCTTGTCCATCATCTCGAGCCCCGCCGGGATGATGCCCTCGGCGATGATCGCCGCGACCGCATCGCCCGCGGTGCGCACGTCGGCATACGAGGCCATGATCACGCGCGCGACCTCCGGCTTCGGCACGAGCTTGACCGTGACCTCGGTGGTGACGGCGAGCAGCCCCTCCGAGCCGATGGCGAGCGCCAGCAGGTCGTAGCCGGGCGCGTCCAGCGCCTCGCTCCCGAGCTCGATGAGCTCGCCCTCGATGGTGAAGCCGCGCACGCGCAGCACGTTGTGCACGGTGAGGCCGTACTTCAGGCAGTGCACGCCGCCGGAGTTCTCCGCGACGTTGCCGCCGATGGTGCAGGCAATCTGCGACGAGGGATCGGGCGCGTAATAGAGACCGTAGGGTGCGGCGGCCTCCGAGATCGCGAGGTTGCGCACGCCGGGCTGCACGCGCGCGATGCGCGCATACGGATCGACGGCGAGGATCTTCTTCATCTTGGCGAGCGAGAGCAGCACGCCGTCCTTGGAGGGCAGCGCGCCCCCGGAGAGTCCGGTGCCCGCGCCGCGGGCGATGACCGGCACCTTCAGCTCGTGACAGGCGCGCAGCACCGCGCGCACCTCGTCCTCGTTCGACGGCAGCGCGACCGCCATCGGAATCTCGCGGTATGCGGAAAGGCCGTCGCATTCGTAGCCGCGCGTGCTCTCCTCCTGGAACAGCAGGCTGTTCGCGGGCAGCTCGCGCGCGAGCCGCGCGACCACTTCCGCCTGGCGTATGAAATTGACGCCGCCGGCGCGCATGTTCATCGGTCGTCCTCCAGGTAAGGCGCCGCCCAGGCCAGCGTCTCCTCGGCGCGCCGGGACGGGACGTATTCCGCCGCGACCCAGCCGCGATAGCCGATGCGGTCCAGGTGCGCGAACAGGAACGGGAAGTTGATCTCGCCGGTGCCCGGCTCGTGCCGGTCGGGAACGTCGGCGACCTGCACGTGACCGATCGCGGCGAGATGCGTCGCGAGCGAATGCGCGAGGTCGCCGCCCATGATCTGCATGTGGAAGAAGTCGTACTGCAGGTAGAGATTCGAGTCGCCCACCTCGTCGCGGACGGCGAGGAACTGCGGCAGCGTCGAGAGGAAGAAGCCCGGGATGGTGCGGGTGTTGATCGCCTCGGCGACCAGCGTGAGCCCGGCGTCGGCGAGCGCCCGGGCGGCGAACCGCAGGTTCGCGACGAAGGCCGCGTGCGCGGCCTCGCGCGGCACGCCGGCCGGGGGGATGCCGGCCAGGCAATTGAGCCGCGGCGCGCCGAGCGCGCGCGCGTATTCGATCGCGCGGCCGACGCCGTCCTGGAACTCGCCCACGCGCGCGGGATCCGCCGCGATGCCGCGGTCGCCCTTGGCCCAATCGCCGGGCGGCATGTTGAACAGCACCAGTTCCAGCCCCGCCCGCTGCAGGGCCTCGGCGACACGCTCGGGCTCGTACGCGTAGGGAAAGTGGAACTCCACGGCACGAAAGCCCGCGCGCCGCGCGGCCGCGAAGCGATCGAGGAACTCGTGCTCGAGGAAGAGGAAGCTCGTGTTGGCGGCGAGGCGCGGCATAGCCGACCGATGTTATCAGCCTCGGGACGCCCTCCGCGAGGCCGCCCGGGACGACCTTCAGTGCCCGGCGCCGACAAGGCCCACGGCCGCGACCACCAGGACCACGATCTCGATGGCGCAGATCACGGCGAACACGCGGTCGCCCGTCGCCATCAGGGCCGGCAGCAGACGCAGGTAGCAGACGATGGTCACGCCGCCGAGAATCGCCACGCCGAGGAAATTGAGATAGTCGCCGCTGCCCAGATGCCGCACCCAGCCCCACCCGGAGGGCGCGCCGGTGGCGGCGAGGTACTCGTTCACCGGCAGGGTCCAGTACTTCGGCAGGTCGTCGAGATCGATGGCAGCGGGCACGATCCCGGACACGTACGCGAGGAACGTCCCCACCAGCACCACGAAACCGATGCGGGTGCCGTAGTCGAGCCACTTCGCGTACAGGCGCTGCTCGTCGGAGGCGTAGTCGCGTGGGCTCATGTCCAGATCCCCAGGCCCTTCAGCAGCGCGCGCGCGCCGGCCACCAGCAGCAACCCGATCACCATCCTGCGCACCGTCGCGGCCTTCGCCGTGCGCAGGAGCTTGCCGCCGATCTTTGCGCCGAGCATCACGCCGAGGATCGACGGCGCGGTGAGCATGGCGAGCATCGCACCGCGATTGAGGTAGACCCACGCGGCGGACGTGTCGATGATCGACAGCATGAAGCTCGACGTGGACACGGACACCTTGAGCGGCGCGCCCATGAGCAGGTTGAGTGTCGGCACGTTCGCCCACCCGGCGCCGAGCCCGAACATGCCCGCCATGAACCCGATCACCGCGAACATGGCGAGGCCGAGCGGGGTGCGGTGGACCTTCCAGTCGATCTCCTCCCGGGATGCGGCATCGTGGAAGATGCCGTTCATGCGCAGCGCCACGCCCAGCCGGTCGGGCTCGCGCACCTCCGGCCGCTCCGATTTCTTGGCGCGCCACATCAGCACCACGATCATGAGGATCACCGCGCCGAGCGCCGTCTGGACGACGTTGGTCGGCAGCGCGAGCCCCACCATCGCCCCGCCGATCGAAGCGATCGAGCCGATGAGCGCCAGCGGCATGGCGAGCCGCAGGCTGGCCATGCCGCTTCTCAGGAGTCCGGGCCCCGCCGACAGCGCGCCCGAGAGCGCGAGCATGAGCCCCGCGCCGCGCACGAAGTCGAGGTGGAACGGGAAGAACCCGCCGACGATGGGCACGAACAGCACGCCGCCGCCGACGCCGCCGAGCACCGCGACGATGCCGAGCAGGAACGTGACGACGAAGAGCGCAAGGGGCCAGACCCACCAGGCGACCGCGGCGGGCTCGGCCGCGTGCGCGGCAGAGCAGGCGACGGCCAGCGCCGCGCCGAGCGCGGCGCGCATGCAGGATCGGCGGAACGAGGACATTGTTCTGGTTGTGCGGGAGGCGCGCCGATTCTACGATGCACCTCCGCGCCCACCGTCTCAAAACCGCTGATGCGGACAGAAGCGCGCTCAATCGCCGGCAGCGGCCGGGATGCCGAGGACCGCGATGAAGACCGAATACGCCAAGCTCCCGGTGTACGTCACCAAGGACGGCTCGCTGATCCGGGAGCTCATGCACCCGGGCGTGCATGACAACCGCAACCAGAGCCTCGCCGAGGCCGTGGTCCCCCCCGGCGCACGCACCCTGCTGCACCGGCATCGGAGCGCCGAGGAGCTCTACCACGTGACGCAGGGCACCGGGCGCATGACCCTGGGCGCGAAACGCTTCGACCTCGCGGCCGGGGATACGGTCTGCATTCCGCCGGGCACGCCGCATTGCATCGAGAACGTCGGCGCGGCGCCGCTGCACATCCTGTGCTGCTGCGCGCCCGCCTACTCCCACGCGGACACCGAACTGCTGGAGGGCGGCACGCAGGTCCGCACGCCGCGCAGCAGGCGCTCCCGCGGCGCGGGCGCCGCGCGTTGAGCGGTCGCGTCAGGCGCGGCGCGGGCGGGTCGGCAACGGCAGCTCGTCCGCGAGCATCAGATGGGCGAGCGCTTCGCGCAACCAGGCCTGCGCAGGACCGCGGTGCGAGCGCTCGTGCCACACCGCAGCGATGGTGAACGGCGCCATCTCGATCGGCAGCTCCAGCACGGCGAGCCGCGCCTGGTAGCCGCGCGCGAGCCGCTCCGGCAGCACCGCGATCATGTCGGAGCGCGTCAGGATCTCCGGCACCAGCAGGAAGTGCGGCACCGACAGGCGCACGTTGCGGCGGCGGCCGATGGCCGCGAGCCCTTCGTCGGTCTGCGCGGTGAAGGCCGCCCCGCGGGGACTGACCAGCACGTGGTCCAGCGCACAGAACGCGTCGAGGGGCAGCTGATCGCCGGGTCCCCGCTGCGCTGCTGCCGGGTGGTCCCGCCGCAGGACGCACACGAAGCGCTCGGTATAGAGCGGGCGGGAACGCATCTCCACCGGCGCGTTCTGCAGCGCGAGGACCGCGAAGTCGACGTCGCCGGCCTCGAGCTGCTGGCCGATGGTCGTGAAGTCCATGGCGCGCACCGCGAGCCGGCAATGCGGCGCATGCACCTCCAGGTGGTCCACGAGCTGCGGCAGGATCGCGAACTCCACGTAGTCCGAAGCCGCGATGCGGAAAGTCTCGCGCGCAGTGCGTGCATCGAAGTCGGCATTCGCGCGCACCAGGCGTTCGATCTCCATCAGCACCTGCTTCACCGGCGCGGCGAGCTGCGTCCCGCGCATCGTCGGCAGCATGCCGCGCGCGGTGCGCAGCAACAACGGATCGCCGAAGGCCTCGCGCAGCCGTGCAAGCGCCGCGCTCATTGCCGACTGCGACAGGTGCAGTCGCGCCGCGGCGCGCGTCACGTTGCGTTCGGTGAGCAGGGCATCCAGTGCGATCAAGAGGTTGAGGTCGAGCGAGCGCAGATCCATGGCGTGGCGGCGGTGTCTATGACAGTTACATTATCTACCCGATGGATGGTTCGCATCCATACAATCGATTGGACAGATAATGGAACGGTATCTAGACTTCGTCCATTCGTTTCGATCGCGTCGCAGACGGAGCAGCAACCGGAGGCGACACGGTAGGGAAAGGTTCTTCCTCTCCTGTGGACCCTCGGGGCAGCACCCCTCCTCCTCGGCTGCCCCGAGGTATTTTTTTGTCCGGACGACCGCAGCGGCTGCTCCGCACCCTCGCCGCTGCTGCGAACACTCTCTTTTCTTCCCCCGAGCCTAGATAGGCGGCTGGCGCATCGCGAGCGGCAGGTGCCGCTCTCTCGGACGCCGTCGTTGTCGCGTGAGACCCTTGGTTCGGTTTCTGCGCCTTCGTTCGCCGACGGCCGGCGGGGCGGGCTATTGGTGCGGTGGGGTCGTTCCGCCTTCGCCGAGCGCCCTTTGCATCAGCACGGAGTCGACCCAGCGGTCGAGCTTCCAGCCCGAGGCGCGCAGCGTGCCCACCCATTCGAACCCGCAGGCGCGATGCAGCGCGATGGAACCCGCGTTCGCGCTGTCGCCGATGACGGCGACCATCTGCCGGAAGCCGCGCGCGGCGCAGTCGTCGATCAGCGCGTCGAGCAGGCGCCGGCCGATGCCGCGGCGGCCGAACGCGTCGTCCAGATAGATCGAGTCCTCGACCGTGTAGCGATAGGCGGGACGCGCACGGTACACGTTGGCGTAGGCGTATCCTGCGATCACCCCGCCGGCTTCGGCGACGAGGTACGGCATGCCGCGCGAGACGATGTCTGCGAGGCGCCGCGCCATCTCGCCCTCGTTCGGCGGCGTCGTCTCGAAGGTGGACAGCCCGCCGAGCACCTGCGGACGATAGATCTCCACGATGCGCGGCACGTCGGCCGGGCGCGCGGGGCGGACGACGATCGCGGTGCGCTGCTCCATCGCGCGAGTATAGAAGCGGCCGCGCGCGGCATGCCAGCCCCGGGGAGCGTCTTTCCTCAGCGATAGCGCGCCATGAAGCCGCGGTCGATCCAGTCCTTCCAGCGCCACACCCACGCGCCTTGCAGCGTGAACGGACCGCGCGAGGCGACCGCGTAGCGCTCCCCGGTGGTGATCAGCGCGAGCGCCGCGCGCTGCGGCCGATACGGCGCGAGCGGTCCTTCCAGCAGCGCCGCAGCGAGATTGCGCGCGAGCGGCGGACCCTGACGCACCGCGTAGACCCCGGACTTCGGGCGCGGCGTGCCGCGCATCGAGGCGACGTCGCCGACGGCGAACACCTCCGGGTGCGACGTGGACCGGAGCGTCTCGTCCACCTCGATGAAGCCGGCCGCGTCGAGTGCCAGCCCCGTTTCGCGGAGGAAGGCCGCGGATGCGGCGCCGGTCGCCCACAGCGTGGCGTCCACCGGCAGGGCAAGCCCCTCCGCCGTGACCACGCCGTCCGCGTGCACCGAGGCGACCGGCGCCTGGCGATGGACGACGATGCCGCGCGCCGCGAACGCCGATTCGAAGATCCGGCGCACGCGCGGCGGGTGCGCCGGCAACAGTTCCGCCGCGTCGGTGAGCAGATGCCATTCGAGTTCCCGGCCGCCCGACGCCGCCAGCAGGCGGTGCCGGATCGCGAGCAAGACCTCGACGCCCGCCGCGCCTCCGCCCACCATCGCGATGCGGCGCACGGCGCCGCGCTCCGCACCCGCTAGCAGGCGCTGCCAGCGCTCGAGAAACACCGGGATCGGCTTCACCGCGAGCGCGTGCGCCGCCACGCCCTGCGCACGCCCCGTCGCGGGCGTGGAACCGATGTCGAGCGAGAGCAGGTCATAGGCGAGGCGCGTGCCGTCGTCCAGCACGACCTCGCGCGCCGCCGGGCGGATTGACGCCACGCGCGCAGCCACGAGGCGCGCAGAACAGCGCGCCGCAAGCCGCGCGACGTCGATGAAGATCTCCTCGCGCGCGTAGAAGCCGGCGAGATGGCCGGGCAGCATGCCCGAGTACGGCGACTCGGGCTCGGGCGTGACGACGACGAGTTCCGCATCCGCCGGCGGCGCGCCGGCGAAGCGGCGCAGCACTTCGACGTGCGCGTGGCCGCCGCCGGCCAGCACCAGGCGCTTCACGGCGCCGGACGGAAAGACAGGTCGCCGTACCAGGCCGTGGCCCGGCCGCCGGTCTGGTCGGTGTCGGTCATGATCGCGACGCCGGACACCGGCGGCGGGTCCTCGCCGAACGCCCGCCGATAGTCGGCCAGCACGTCGCGCGACTCGGCGACCCACTGCCCCGCCTCGGCGGTGCCGCTGCGCACGACGATCATCTTCACCCGGTCGGTGTACGCGTTGGGCAGCACCGTCCCGACCGGCAGTCGCGCATCCCACACGTACGTGAGCCCTGCATGCGGCGGATATTCGCCGTCGAGCTGCTTCGCGAGGCCGTAACGCGCGCGGTCGAAGGCGGAGAGGCGGGCCGGATCGTAGCGGAACGTGACGTACACGCGCGCCGCGTAGTCGTCGCCTTCCTTGCGCCGCGGATCGCCGCCCGCGACGACGTCGGCGATCTTCCATCGCCACGTCAGCACCGGCCGCGCCGCGAGCGGGCCATCGAGCCGGAACACGAGGCCCGATGCCGAAGCGTCGGCATCCGCCCGCACCACGGTCGCGTCGCCCTCGCGCACCAGGGTGTAGCGCGTGCGCTGCTCGATGCGTCGGAAGGCGAGCGGCTGCCAGCCGTCGCCGATGGCGCCGCCCGGCGTCATGCGCGAGAACGGGGCGATCTCCGGCGAGGTCCCGATCGCGGGCAGCGCGAGCCCGGCAAGCAGCGCCGCAAGCACGGCTCTCATGCGAGCCCCTCGAGCAGTCTGGCGTCGTGCTCGGCGAGCCGCGCGAGGTCCGCCGCGCGGTCGACGTCCCACCGCATCGGCAGCTCGTGCAGCGTGAGCCCGCTGGCCGCGATGCGGTCTCGCGTGCGGCGCGCGACGTCCGAACCGCCCCATTCGATGTCGGCGAAGATCTCCGGGGCCGGCGCGCGCAGCGCGATGAGCATGTAACCGCCGTCCTCCGCGGGGGTCAGTGCGACGTCGGCGGCGGCGAGCGCCCGCGCCGCCGCGGCGATGTCGTCGGCCGTGAGGGCAGGCGCGTCGCAGCCGATGAGCACGGCCGGGGCGCCGCGCTCGAACACGCGCGACATGCGCGCGCCCAGGTCGCCTTCGCCCTGCTCGGTCAGCGTCACGCCATAGGCCGCGGCGCAGTCGGCGAAGAAGCCGTGGCGCGCGTGCGGTGCGCAGCACAGTTCGACCGGACCGACGCCCGCCGTCAGCGCCTTCTCGAGCGTGTGCCGCACCAGCCGCCGGTGCAGCTCGGCCGCGCCCGCGGCGCCGAGCGCCGCGGCGAGCCGCGTCTTCACCTGCCCGGGGATGGGCGCCTTCGCGAACACGACCACTTTCATCCGCGGTAATAGCTCCGGTGCAGGCGCTCGGGCGACGTGCCGAGCCAGTAGCGCAGGCGCAGCCACCACATGAGCAGCACGGTGCGCAGCACGCCCTTGGATTCCCAGCGGCGGCCGGAGGTCGCCACGCGCTCGCGCAGGCAGAGCGGCCGCGACATGCCCCGGGCGGCGGCGCTGAAGGCAATGTCCTCCATCAGCGCGATCGACGGAAAGCCGCCGAGCGCACGGAACGCTTCGCCGCGCACGAAGATCGCCTGGTCGCCGGTGGCGATGCCGGTGAGGCGCGAGCGGGCGTTCATGAACGCCGCGATCACCGCGAGCAGCGGATGACGGCCGTCGATGCGCACGTCGAAGCGTCCCCAGGCCCGCCCGGAGGCGGCAACGCGCTCGGGGAGCCCGTGCCACGCGCCGTCCGGCAGCCGCGTGTCGGCGTGGAGAAACAGGAGCAGGTCGCCGCTCGCGACGGCAGCGCCCGCATTCATCTGGTTCGCGCGGCCGCGCGGCGCTGCGATCACGCGGTCTGCGAGCGGCGCCGCAAGTGCCGCGGTGGCGTCCCGCGAGCCCCCGTCCACCACGATGACCTCGTGGCCCGCCGCGCGCGCCGGCGCCAGCGCCTCCAGTGCGGCGACGATGCCGGCGGCCTCGTTCAGGACCGGCACGACGATCGAGAGACGCCGATCCGCCTTCACGCGTGTCCCGCCTCGGCTTCGGCGGCCGGGCCCGCCCGGCGCCGGTCGGTGAGGAGGCCGGGCACGCGGGCGAGCACGGTACCGAGGCCCGCGTCGCCGCGGCCCCAGGCCTGGAGCGCGTCGAGCAGTTCGGTCTGGCCGTGCGTGACCTGCGCACGCTTCCAGTTGCCCGCCGCGTACTTGTTGGCCTCGGCGAGCGTGGGGTAGATGTGGATGGTGCCGAGGATCTTGTTCAAGCCGATGCCGTGGCGCATCGCCATGACGAACTCGGCGATGAGATCGCCCGCGTGCTCGCCGACCACGGTCGCACCGAGGATGCGGTCCTTGCCCGGCACCGTGAGCACCTTCACCAGGCCGTGCGCCTCGCCGTCGGCGATGGCGCGGTCGAGATCGTCGATCCCGTAGGTCGTCACCTCGTAGGCCACGCCCTTCTCGCGCGCCTCGGTCTCGTTCAAGCCCACGCGCGCCACCTCCGGCTCGGTGAACGTCGCCCACGGAATCACGCTGAAGTCGGCGCGGAACGTGCGGAAGCGCCCGAACAGCGCGTTGACCGATGCGTACCACGCCGTGTGCGCGGCGGTGTGGGTGAACTGGTACGGCCCGGCGACGTCCCCGCAGGCGAAGATGTTCGGGAAGACGGTGGCCATGTGCTCGTTCACTTCCACCGTGCGCGCCTTGGTGGTGCCGATGCCCAGTTCCTCGAGCCCGTAGCCCGCCGTGTTCGCCACGCGGCCGACCGCCACCAGCACCGCATCGAAGGGAATGCGCACGTCGCGCCCCTCGTGCTCGGCGATCAGCACCTTCTCGCCGTCCTCGCGCAGGAACCGCTTCGCCTTGTGGCCGGTGAGCACGGCGATGCCTTCCTCACGGAAGCGCCGCGCGACCATCGCGGAGATCTCCGGGTCCTCGCGGATCATGATCCGCGGCAGCATCTCGACCTGCGTGACCTGAGCGCCGAGGCGCGCGAAGCATTGCGCGAGCTCGCAGCCGATCGGTCCGCCGCCGAGCACCACCAGGCGGCGCGGCAGCGCGCGCAGGTTCCACAGCGTGTCGGACGTGAGGTATCCGACCTCGTCGAGACCGGGAATCGGCGGCACGAACGGCCGCGCGCCGGCAGCGATCACGATCGCCTTCGTCGACAGCGTGCGCAGCGTGCCGTCCGCGCCGCGGATCTCCACCTGCCACGGCGAGACGATCCTCGCCTCGCCGGCGATGCACTCCACGCCGAGCTGCGTGTAGCGCGCGACGGAGTCGTGCGGCTCGATCTCGCGCACGACGCGCTGCACGCGCTCCATCACCTCGGCGAAGTCGAACTCGGCGCTCGCCGACGCAATGCCGAACTCCTTCGCGCGCTTCTGGTGGGAGAGGAACTTGGCGGTGCGGATGAGCGCCTTCGACGGCACGCAGCCGGTGTTGAGGCAGTCGCCGCCCATGCGATGCCTCTCGACCAGCGTGACCTTCGCTTTCACCGCCGCGGCAATGTAGGCCGACACCAGGCCCGCCGAGCCGGCGCCGATCACCACCATGTTGCGGTCGAACTTCGCCGGCTTCGGCCACCGCGCATAGACCTGCCGCGCACGCAGCGCGTCGACCAGCATCTTGGCGATGAGCGGAAAGAGCCCGAGCAGCACGAACGAACCCACCAGGCCCGGGGACAGGATGCCGCGCAGGCTCTCGATGCGAGCGAGCTGCGTCCCGGCGTTCACGTAGACCAGCGTGCCCAGCAGCATGCCGAGCTGGCTCACCCAGTAGAAGGTCCAGGTCCGCAGCTTCGTCAGCCCCATGAGGAGGTTGATGACGAAGAACGGGAACACCGGCACGAGGCGCAGCGTGAAGAGATAGAAGGCGCCGTCGCGCTCGATGCCGCGATCGAATGCGCCGAGCTGCGCCCCGAACTTCGACTGCACGGCATCGCGGAACAGGAACCGGCTCGCGAGAAAGGCGATGGTGGCGCCGATCGACGAAGCGAACGAGACCAGCACGGTGCCCCAGAGGAGCCCGAAGACCGCGCCCCCGGCGAGGGTCATGATCGCCGCTCCCGGCAGCGAGAGTCCCGTGACCGCCACGTACGCGGCGAAGAAGATCGCCGCGGTGGCGAGCGGATTTGCCCGGTAGTACCCATCGATCGCCGCCTGCTGCGCCTTCAGCGCGTCGAGCGTCAGGAAGCGCCCGAGGTCGAATGCGAAGAAGGCGACGACGGCCGCGACGAGCACAAGGGCGAGGACGATGCGGCTGCGGTTCATGGGATGTCCTCGCCTCGTCAGCCGAGCGGTGCGGGCTGCGCGCGGGAGAGCGCGTAGCGCGGCCCGTGCGCGATGCGGCCGTGGTACGACAGGTGCGCCGCGGAGCCCGGCGGCCACGCGGCGAGGAACGCGCGCTCGAAGGCGTCGGCGTCGTAGTCGAGCCGCACCGCTTCGACGCGGACCCCGCCCACGACGGTGCCGTAGAGCACCGCGGCACCCTCCGCCGGCTCGGCCGCGATGCGCGTGGCGACGCCGAACCGCGTCCCGGTGAAGTTCGGCATGCCGGCGGCGCCGTTGTTGATCACCGCGCGCTCGCCCAGCACCCGGCATGCCGGCAGGCAGGTGTGGCTGGAGGCGAACACGGCGACGCGCGCCGCGTCGAACCAGGCGCCGAGGCGTGGGGCGACGCCTGCGGCATCGAGCCGGTCGTGCGCGAACGACCAGCCGGCGAGCGATTCGGCGTCGCCGTGCACGATGCCGACCCGCACGCCGGCAACCTCCGCGACGCGCGTCATCGGCAGCGCCCCGAGCCGCTCGCGCGCGCCGGGCCGGCGGCGCGCCGTCTCGCGCAGCCGGGCGAGGATGGCGTTCGACCGCGCGACGTCGGCGTCGCTCACCTCGTCGGGATACGCGCAGCCGCAGCCGGCCGCATCGTCGTCGCTCGCGAGCTCGGTCTCGACGTTGCCGCGCGTGGCCGCATGCGCCGCCACGCCGTGCTCGATGCGCGCGAACGCCTGCGGCGCCGTGTCGAACCAGTGGAAGTCGCCATTGAAGACGATGCGCACGCGGCCGCGCTCGCGCGCGGCGAGCGCCTCGATCGCGTCGAGCGCCTGCACGTTCCCGTACAGCCCGCCGACGACGTACAGCACGTCTGCGCGGACGTCCGCGGGCCGGTCGAAGGAGGCGGGTGCATAGCGGTAGCCCGACGGACAGAAACGTCCGGGTCGCGCGTCGAGGACGGCGGCGGCAGGTGCGTTCACGGCGTCAGGCCAGCGCGCCGCCGCAGCTCGAGCCCTGCCCCGCGGTGCAGCCGTAGCAGTGGTCGGCGACGGCGATCGGATTGCCGGCGAGGTCGCGGCCGATGAGATCGGCCAGCATCGCGCGCGGCTTTCCCGCCACCGACATGGGGATGCCGAGCATCTGGTTGAAGTCGCAGTCGTACACCCGGCCGAGGTAGTCCACCGACAGCAGCGTGCGGCACATCACGCCCGCGAGGTTGTCGTCGTGATGGCTCCCGCGCAGGAGCTTCATGTAGTCGTTGAACTGGCCTTTCGAGACCAGCATCGAACCGAAGCGCTGGATCGGCATGTTCGCGAGCGTGTAGAGGCGCGTGAACACGACGCCGAAGGTATCGCCCAGCACGCGGCGGTAGTCCGCCTCGAGCTTGGCCTGGGACGGCGGCAGCACCGGCCCCTGCGGGTTGTACACGAGCGAAAGCTCCAGGCTGCTGCCCGGCTGTCCGTAGCCCAGCGCGTTGAGCCGGCGGATGCCGGCGATGCTCGCCTCGTACACACCCTTGCCGCGCTGCCGGTCCACCAGTTCCTCGGTGTAGCAGGGCAGCGAGGCGACGATCTCGACGCGCTCCGCGGCGAGGAAGTCGGCGAGGTCCTCCTGCCCCGGCTCGCCGAGGATGGTGAGATTGCAGCGGTCCATCACGTGCACCCCGATGGCCCGCGCCCGCTTCACCAGGGCGCGGAAACCGGGGTGCAGCTCCGGCGCGCCGCCGGTGATGTCCAGCCGGCGCACGCCGCTCGCGATGAGGAAATCCACCACGGCGTCGAGGGTCTCCGCGCTCATCATCTCGGTGCGGGTCGGGCCGGCGTTGACGTGGCAGTGCACGCAGGACTGGTTGCAGCGGTAACCGAGGTTGACCTGCAGCGTCTCGAGCGGCGCGCGGCGGATGGCCGGGAAATCGGAGCCGCGGAGCAGCGGCAGGGTGGCATGCATCGGTCCTGGTCCTCGTTCGTGTTCGCTTCCCGCCGCATGATCCCATGCCGCGGCCCTCCAACCCATACGCAACGCCCGCAGGCGCGGATGGCCGCCGGCCGCATCCGCGGGGCCGGGCGATCCGTATCGCCCTGCGGCGGCTCCTCCAGGCCGCCCTTCCCGTTTCGGCCCCGGCTCCCCGGGGCCGCTTTTTGCCGGGGGCAGGGCGGACCCGATGCTATAGTTCGCCGGCCTTTCCGGATCGGTTACAGCACATGGGCCACCGCCTCTCCAAGATCACCACCCGCACCGGCGACCAGGGCGAGACCGGCCTCGCCGACGGCTCGCGCGTGGCGAAGGACAGCCCGCGCATCGCCGCCCTCGGAGACGTGGACGAGCTCAACTCCTGCCTCGGCGTCCTGCTCGCCGAAGCGCTCCCCGATGCCGTCCGCGATGTCCTGGACGGCGTGCAGCACGACCTCTTCGACCTCGGCGGCGAGCTCGCCGTGCCCGGCCACCCGATGATGAGCGACGCGCACATCGAGCGGCTGGAGAGCGCGGTCGCGGCGTTCAACGCCGACCTCCCGCCACTGAAGGAATTCATCCTCCCCGGCGGGACGCGTGCCGCGGCGCTCGCGCACCTCGCCCGCACCATCTGCCGCCGGGCGGAGCGGACCCTGGTCACCGTCTCCCGGGAGGAGACGGTGCTGGAGCGCGCGCGTGTCTACCTCAACCGGCTGTCGGACCTGCTGTTCGTGATCGGCCGCGTGCTCAACCGCGCCGGCGGCCGGAACGACGTCCTGTGGCAGCAGGGGCGAAACCGGTAATCTCCGCCGCGTGGACGCCGACAAGAACGAGCGGCTGAAGGCCCTGCTCGCCGCCTGCGCGCGGCGCGACCGCGCCGCCTTCGCCAGCCTGTACGAAGCCACTTCGCCGAAACTGTTCGGCGTCGCCGTCCGTATGCTGAAGCGGGAGGACTGGGCCGAAGAGGTCCTGCAGGACTGCTACGTCAGCATCTGGAACAACGCCGGGGGCTACTCGGCGACGCTCTCGGCGCCGATGACCTGGATGACGAGCATCGTCCGCAACCGCTGCCTCGACTGGCTCCGTCGTCCCGCGATGGAAGTGGTGCTGCACAACGAGGACGAGGACGGCGACGATCCGCTGGAGCGCATGGCGAGCGACGACCCCGGGCCGCTGGAACGGCTCGCCGCGACCGGCGCCGCGCGCGCGCTCGCCGAATGCATGGGCCGCCTCGACGCGAAGATGCGGCAGGCGATCGCGCTCGCCTTCTACGAGGGATTGACGCACACGGAGCTCGCCGCGCACATGCGCCAGCCGCTCGGCACGGTGAAGACCTGGGTGCGCCGCGGGCTGGAACGATTGAAGGGCTGCCTCGAGCCGGACGGCTGACCGAAGGACGCGATGCAATACCGCAACAAACCGGAGCTGCAGGACCGACTGGCCGCGGAGTACGTGCTCGGCACGCTGCGCGGTCGGGCGCGCCTGCGCTTCGAAGCCTGGCTGCGCGACGATGCCGGCCTGCGCCGCACGGTCGAGGCGTGGCAGGCGCGCCTCCTGCCGCTCGCCGAGGCGGTGCCCGAGCGCGCGCCCCCCGGTCGCGTGTGGCGCGGCGTGGAGCGCCGTCTCGGATCGTCCGCCGGGGCGGCGAAGCCGGTCGGCTTCTGGGACAGCCTGGCGTTCTGGCGCAACTGGGGGCTGGTCGCCACCGGCTGCACCGCCGCGCTCGTCGGGGCGCTCGCACTGCGCGCCCCGCAGGTCGTCGAGGTGCCGGTCATCCGCCAGGTCGAGGTCGAGTCGCGCAAGATGCAGCCGTCGTACGTGGCGGTGCTGCACGCGCCCGGCAACGAGCGGCTGATGTTCGTCGCCTACGCGGGCCGCCACTCCGACGAGCTTTGGGTGAAGCGCATGGAGCTGCCGGAGGAACCCCACAACCACAGCTACGAGCTGTGGGGCCTGCCGGCGAAGGAAGGGGCCGCGCCGGTCTCGCTCGGGGTGATTCCCTCGTCCGACAAGGCCACCATCCGTCTCGCCGCGGCCGCCGACCAGTCGCTGCGCGATTTCCCGGCCCTCGCCATCACCGTCGAGCCGCTCGGGGGCGCGAAGGACGGCAAGCCCTCGGGCCAGGTCGTCGCGAAGGGCCAGTGCATGAGGTTCTGGTGAGATGCGGCTGATCGCCGTCCTGGCGCTGCTCGGTGCGGCGGCGCCGCTGGGCGCGGCCGAGCTCGATCCGCGCCATCCGCGCTTCCTGCTAAAATGCAGCCGTCGTACGTGGCGGTGCTGCACGCGCCCGGCAACGAGCGGCTGATGTTCGTCGCCTACGCGGGCCGCCACTCCGACGAGCTTTGGGTGAAGCGCATGGAGCTGCCGGAGGAACCCCACAACCACAGCTACGAGCTGTGGGGCCTGCCGGCGAAGGAAGGGGCCGCGCCGGTCTCGCTCGGGGTGATTCCCTCGTCCGACAAGGCCACCATCCGTCTCGCCGCGGCCGCCGACCAGTCGCTGCGCGATTTCCCGGCCCTCGCCATCACCGTCGAGCCGCTCGGGGGCGCGAAGGACGGCAAGCCCTCGGGCCAGGTCGTCGCGAAGGGCCAGTGCATGAGGTTCTGGTGAGATGCGGCTGATCGCCGTCCTGGCGCTGCTCGGTGCGGCGGCGCCGCTGGGCGCGGCCGAGCTCGATCCGCGCCATCCGCGCTTCCTGCTGCGCGGCATGGTGACGCTCGACGGCGCCACGGCGACGTTCCGGACCTGCGGCGAGAAGGGCCGCGATTACACGGTGGTGGACGCTTCGTCCGACGCGTCGTTGAGCGCCGCGTATCGCGAGCTCGCGGCGCAGCCCGGCGCTCCGGTGTTCATGGCGCTGCGCGGCGCCGTGCTCGCCGCACCGGCGGGCGCGCGCATCGAGCGCGAGCTGCACGTCGAAGCCGTCGAACGCGCGGAGAAGCAGGGGCCGGGCTGCCGGCGCGCGCTCGGACGCATCGAGGCGCTCGCGCTCGGCGGCACGCCTGCCTGGCAGATCGAGCTCTCGCCAGCGGGGGTCACGTATGCGTCGCTCGACGAACGTGGCACGCTCGTCTTTCCCCCGGTCGGCACGGCCTGGGACGCCGACGGCGCACTGCGCTACGAGGGCCGGACGGAAACGGCCACGCTGTCGCTGGCGCTCGAGCCGGGCCGCTGCCGCGACACCGCGACCGGCAACTGGTATCCGCTGTCCGCGCAGGTGGTGCTGAACGGCACGGCGTACCGGGGCTGCGCGTTCCGTGCGTACGGGCGTGCAGCGCCGGCCGCATCGCCCGGTTCGACGGGCGCGTCCACGCGCTAGCGTCGGGGAAACGACAGTCCGCTCGGCGGCCCCGGCTCCCCGTGCAGTTTTGCGCGGGCCCGGGCGGGAATCGCTGCCCTGCCCCGCCCCATGCCGTTAGCATGGGCGGTCATGGACCTCCTCGTGGTCGCCATCGTGCTGGCCCTCGCCGCCGGTGCAGCCGCCGCCGTGTGGCGGATGCGCGCGCGCGCGAGCGCCGCGGGCGTGGATGACGCGGCCGCCCGGGCACAGCGCGCCGTCGCGCTCGGCTGGACGTACGACGGCACCCCGGACGGCGATGCCCTGTTCACCGTCAAGGGCGAGTCCGCCGGCGTGAAGTGGAAACTGTCCTATCGCGCCGGCGATCCCGGCGAAGGCGAGCGCCCCACCCTCACCTGGGCGACGCGCAGCGTGCAGGGGACCGCCACCGAGCTGCGTCTCATCGGGCGCAGCCGCTACGAGCGCGGCAAGGCCAACATCGAGCCGATCCGCGAGCGCCTCTCGAGCCTCATCCTCTCCGCCCGCGAGATCGCCGATGCGCAGGAACGCGCCGCCTTCCTGGAACGCACCCAGCCGGCGGCCGTGGGCTCGGAAGCATTCCGCACCGCGTTCACCGTGGTGGCCCGCAACCAGCGCCTCGCGCGCGCGCTCTTCGATCCGGCCACGGAGTCGCTCATCACCGGATGGCCCGCGGGCACCCTGCCCGATGCGCCGGGTGCCTTGTCCGCGTGGCTCGACTGGAAGGGTCTGCGCATCGACGTGGAAGGCGCTCCCGCGTCCATGGCGGCGATCGAACACCTCGTCGGCCTCGGCGTCGCACTCGGCAGCCGCTACCGGCGCCACGCCACCACGCCGGGCATCACGGTGTTCATGACCACGCAGCCCGGGGCGAGCCAGGCCTGACCCGGTCGGCGGCACGCCCGCGACGCGGGCGTTGCGACGGCTGCTGCGAAGCGCGTTGTCCCGCGCGTCCGGCTCCCCGGTGGCAAGCGCAGTGGCTCCGTCCCATCCAGGCATGGCGCAGTGGCTCGAGCGCCCGTCGAACGCCGTTCAACGTATCCTCCGTGGCGTAGACACCACGCGACACGGAGACGGACATGCGGCTGGCGGCGTTCATCCTGCAGGAGATGGAGGTCATCCTGGAGAACTGGGAGTCGTTCGCCGCCACGCTGCTGCCCGGCGCAGCAGGCATGTCGCCGCGCGCCCTTCGCGACCACGCACGGCAGATGCTCGAGGCCATCGCAAGGGACCTCGACACGCCCCAGACGCGTGCCGCGCAGTCGGAGAAGTCCAAGGGCCGCGCGCCCCAGCTGACCGGCGCTCCCGAAACGGCCGCGCAGACGCATGCGGTCCTCCGCGCGCGGAGCGGTTTCGACATCAACCAGTTGGTCTCGGAGTACCGCGCGCTCCGCGGGAGCGTGGTGCGCCTGTGGATCGACAGCCACCCGATCGACCCCGAGGGCGTCGAGGACCTCATCCGGTTCAACGAGGCGGTCGACCAGGCGGTGGCGGAGTCGGTGAACCACTTCCACGAGCAGGAGGAGCGCGCGCGCAACCTGTTGCTGGGGATGCTCGGCCACGACATGCGCAGCCCGCTCAACACGATCCAGGCGACGGCCTCGTATCTCGCGGCGTTGAACGCCGGCGAGCAGGTGTCCGCCTCCGCCGCCCGGCTGATTCGCGCTGGCGCAGCGATGCAGGCGCTGCTGGACGACCTGGAGGACTTCAACCGCACGAAGCTGGGCCTGAGCGTGCGCGTCGCGCCGGCCGATATGGACCTCGCCGCCGTGGTCGCGGACGAACTGGACCAGATTCGGGGCGCTCAGGCGAACCGGTGGATCGAGCTCGCGGCGACCGGCAACTGCCGCGGCCGGTGGGACACCGCGCGGCTGCAGCAACTCGTGCGCAATCTGGTGTCGAACGCGCTCCGCTACGGAAGCCCCGACACCGCAGTGCGCGTCACCGTGAGCGGCGAAGCGTCCGAGGCCTGTCTCCGCGTGGCCAACCGCGGGCCGGGCGTCGACGTGCAGGCCCACGGCGACATCTTCGATCCGCTCAAGCGCGCTTCGGTCCAGGAAGACGGTGGCGATCGCCACGGCGGCCTCGGGCTCGGACTCTTCATCGTGCGCGAGATCGCCAAGGCGCACGGGGGCACGGCCGACGTCCACTGCGAAGCGGGGGAAACCGTCTTCGCCGTCCATCTCCCGCGGTAGCGGACGGCGGCATCCTCCGGGAGGGCGAAGCGTCGCGAGGCGGGTCCGGTTTCGCCATCCTTTCGCTTACACTCGGTCCATGACTGCAGGCCGCCGCGCCCGCCGCCGATGAGCCGGCCCGACCTCACACGCTTCGCGTGGCTCTCCATCGCCGCCGCGCTCGCCACCATCGCCCTCAAGATGGCGGCCTGGTGGCTCACCGGCTCGGTGGGCCTGCTCTCCGATGCGCTCGAATCCATCGTCAATCTGGTCGCGGCGGCGATGACGCTGTGGATGCTCGCGCTGGCAGCGCGGCCGCCGGACGAGATGCACGCCTACGGCTACTCCAAGGCCGAGTTCTTCGCGAGCGGCTTCGAGGGCATGATGATCTTCGCCGCGGCGCTCGCGATCGGCTGGGCCGCGGCCGACCGCCTGCTGCATCCGCAGCCCATCGAACGCGTGGGCCTGGGCCTCGCGGTGTCGGTGGCCGCGTCGGCGATCAACTTCGGCGTGGCGCGCGTGCTGCTCGCCGCGTCGCGACGCTACGGCTCGATCGCGCTCGAGGCCGATGCCCATCACCTGATGACCGACGTGTGGACCTCGGTGGGCGTGGTGATCGCCGTCGCCGCCGTCGCGCTCTCCGGCTGGGCGCTGCTCGATCCGCTCATCGCCATCGCGGTGGCCGTGAACATCGTCCTGACCGGCTACGCGCTGATGCGCCGCTCGGCGCTCGGCCTGCTCGATCGCGCCGTGCCCGCCGAGACGCAGGCGAAGATCGACGCGGTGCTGGCGCGCTATCGCGGCGAGGACGTAGACTTCCACGCCCTGCGCACGCGCGACGCCGGCGGACGCTCGTTCGTCTCGGTGCACGTGCTGGTGCCCGGCCGCTGGTCGGTGCAGCGCGGCCACGACCTGATCGAGCGCCTGGAGCGCGACGTGATCGCCGCGGTGCCCGGCGCGGCGCTCTTCACCCACCTCGAGCCGCGCGAGGATCCCGCCTCCTATCTCGACGAGCCGCTGGATCGCAGCGACCGGGGGCAGGCGCGCTAGGCGTCGCGCCGAGGCGCGCGCGCCGACGCGCGCATGCGCTGCAGGATCTTCACCAGCGCGATCGCCATCAGCGCCATGCCGACGACCAGCAGCAGCCCGGCCACCGTGCGGTCGGCGAGCAGCGGGTGCAGGGACGCACCGCCGCCGGTGAGGCCCAGCACGCCGAGCGCGGCGACCAGAGCGCCGATGGCGTCCACGATCACCCAGTCGAGGGGGATCTTCAGCTTGGGCGGGTCGTCGTCGCGCATCAGTGCTCCACGAACAGTCGGCCGCAGCCGGACGCGCGGTCGTCCACGCCGGCGGCACGCAGCGCGCGCCACAGCGTCGCCTGGTTCGAGGTGATTACCGGCTTGCCGAGCGCGGCCTCGAGCCGCGGGATCGCCGCCAGCGCGGCGAAGTCGGTGCAACTCACCACCAGCGCCTCGGCGCGGGGATGATCCGCCGCGGCGCAGTGCGCGTAGACGTCCTCGACCGGCACGCGCGCGATGCGCACGTACTCGTGCGGCCCCCCCGCACCGATGCCCAGCCCGCGCATCGCGACCGTCTCGACGTCGCACGCGGCGAGGAAGTCGGCCTCGTGGCGGTTGAGCGCGTCGTGATACGGCGTGGCGAGCGCAACGCGCCGGACGCCCAGCGCGCGGCAGGCTTCGACGATCGCGGGCGCGGTCGCGACGCACGGCACGCCGCACACCGCGCGCATGAAGTCGGTGAGCGCCGTCATCGGGGTCGTCATCGAGCCGGCGGTGCAGCCGTAGGCGATCACGTCGACGCTCGCCTGCGCGAGGTCGCTCACCGCCCGGCGGATGTCGGCGTGCAGCGCTTCGCGACCCGCGGCGCTGTTCGCGTCCGCGTGCAGCGCCATGCGCGTGACGTGCATCGTGACGCCCTCGGGCAGCATGCGCGCCCACTCGGCCTCGTTCACCGTGTTGGTCGGCGGGACGATCAACCCGAGCTTCGCGCGGGTGCCGTACGGCCGGTAGTGCGGCTCGCGGCTCACGACCCGAAGCCGCCCTCGATGCCGCGGTACCTGCGGTCGAACTCCGCCACCCAGTCGAAGCCCATGAGCGCGCTGAAGTCCTTGAACGGGTAGAGCGGGGTCGCGAGCCGGTCGCTCGAGCCCTTCGCCTTCAGCTCGCCGTAGGCCGACTGCAACGCCGCGCCCGCTGCGAGGAAGCCGAGCGCGGGGAAGATCGCGAAGCGGTAGCCGACGCGCTCCAGCTCGCCCGCGGAGAGAATCGGCGTGCGGCCGCCCTCCACCATGTTCGCCATCAGCGGCACGTCGAACGCCCGGCCGATGCGGGCCATCTCCTCGGCCGACTCCGGCGACTCGATGAACAGGACGTCCGCGCCCGCCTGCACGTACGCCTCCCCGCGTCGCATCGCCTCGTCGAGACCGTGGGTGGTGCGTGCGTCGGTGCGGGCGATGATGAGGAAGTCCCGATCGCTGCGCGCCTCCACCGCGACGCGGATCTTCGCCGCCATGTCCTCCGCCGGCACGACGCGCCGGCCGAGCATGTGCCCGCACTTCTTCGGGAACTCCTGGTCCTCGAGCTGGATCGCCACCGCCCCCGCGGCCTCGTACCCGCGCACCGTGTGCTGCACGTTGAGGAGGCCGCCGTAGCCGGTGTCGCCGTCGGCGACCAGCGGCGTCGCGGTCATCGCGGCGATCTGCGCCACCCGCGACACCATGTCGGAATAGGTGGCGAGGCCGGCGTCGGGCAGGCCCAGGTGCGAGGCGACCACGCCGTAGCCGGTCATGTAGAGCGCATCGAAGCCCATGCGGTCGGCGATCTTCGCCGAGATGAGGTCGTACACGCCGGGGGCGACGACGAGCCTGTGCTCGCGCAGCCGCGCGGCGAAGCGGCGGCGGCGGTCCTGGGTCATGGGCGGAGGTCCTTCGCGAACTGGATGAGCGTGCGGTTGAAGCGGTCCGGCGACTCGTAGAACGCCGCGTGCCCGCAGCCCTCGTAGAGGCCGAACTCGGCGCGGCGCATGCGCTTGGCCGCCTGCCGGCTCGCCTCCGGCAGGACGACGGCATCGGCGCCGCCGTGCACCAGCAGGGCGGGCACGTCGAGCGCGGCGAGCGCAGCATCCATGTCGAGATCCGGCCCGATCATGGCGCGGCGCGTGGCGAGCGGCACCATCATGGCACAGCCGAGCAGCAACTCGAAGTCCTCCTGCACCGGCTGCACCGCGAACGAGGCCCGCAGGTAGGCGCGCGTGGCCGCCACGTTCTCCGCGGCGTTCTCCGACAGCATGTGCGGCACGTGGCGCCGCGCCGGGCCGGCGAGCTCGGGCGCGATGCGCGTGATCGCCCCGGCGAGCACCACGCCGCCGATGCGCGACCCGCCGTGCACGTTCAGGTAGTGCCCGAGCACCACCCCGCCGTAGCCCCACGCGACGACGACGGGCCGCTCCATCGCCAGCCCGTCCATCACCGCGCGCAGTTCGTCCGCCCAGCGCTGGGGTTCCTTGTAGTACATCGGCTCCAGCGGCTTGTCCGAGCTGCCGTGCCCGCGCAGGTCGTAGGCGATGCAGCGCAGGGCGGCCGCCACGTCGCTGCGGCGCTGGCGCATCCATACCATCGCGCCGGAGCAGAAGCCGTGCACGAAGAGGACGTCGCGCCCCCTGGGCTGCCCCCATTCGTACACGGCGAGGTTGACGCCGTCTGGCGTGGCGACGTGGACGGGCATCATCGTGACAGCGACTCCTCCATGGCAAGGTGGCGGCGGCGCTCGGACCATACCAGCAACAGCGCCGCGGCGGCACCGGCAATCTCCAGTTGCAGGGCGCCGGCAAAGCCGTCGAGGGGCACCAGCAGCGCGAGACCCGCGAGCGCGAACAGGACCCGGCGCGCGGGGGTCAGCGCATCGCGGAAGTGCCCGGCGATGGCGGCCGAAAGCAGCCAGGTACCGGCGAACGCGGAAAGCACCGTCCAGACGACGACCAGGGCATCGCCCCGCAGCAGCAGCGCCGGCGAATAGGCGAACAGGAACGGCACGACGAATGCCGGCCAGCCGAGCTGACACGCCTTCGCGGCCACCGCCATCGGCCGTGCCTGCGCGATGTGGGCCGCGGCGAAGGCGGCCATCGCCACCGGCGGCGTGATCATCGACAGGCAGCCGAAGAAGAACACGAACATGTGCGCCGCGAGCGGCGGCACGCCGAGCTGCACGAGCGGCGGCGCGGCGAGCAGCGCGACGATGAGGTAGACGCCGGTGGTCGGCAGCCCCATGCCGAGCACCACGCACACCAGGGCCACCGCCGCGAGCAGCAGCGGCAGGTGGCCGGCGGCGAGCTTCACGAGCGACAGCGAGAGCCCGAGCGACAGCCCGGTGATGTTGAGCAGCCCGATCACCGCTCCCGCGACCGCGCAGATGACGATGATCTCGACCGCATCGCGCCCGGTGTCGGACACCGCGCGCAGCAGGCCGCGCGCGTCGAGCCGCCGCCCGCCGTAGCCCTTCACTGCGGCGAACGGCAGCAGCGCCGCGACGCCCCACAGCACCGCCTCCTCCGCCTGGAGGTTGTGCGCGAACATGAGCCAGAACAGCACGGCGAACGGGATCAGGAAGAACCAGCCCTCGCGCACCACCTTGCGTGCGCGCGGCAGCGCGGCGGGATCGAGGCCGCCGATCCGACGGCGCGCGGCCTCGTAGTCCACCTGCAGGAACACCGCGAAGTAGAACAGCAGGGCCGGCACCAGCGCCGCGAGCGCGACCTCGGCATAGCGCACCTGCAGGTTCTCCGCCATCAGGAAGGCGGCCGCACCCATCACCGGCGGCATGATCTGGCCGCCGGTCGAGGACACCGCCTCGATGGCGCCCGCGGTGACGGGGCGGTAGCCGGCCCGCTTCATGTTCGGAATGGTGATGATGCCGGTCGACATGACGTTGGCGACGGCGCTGCCCGAGATGGTGCCGAACAGCCCGGAGGCGACCACCTCGACCTTCCCGGAGCCGCCGCGGTAGCGTCCGAACAACGCGCTGGAGAGGTCGGTGAAGAACTCCGCGCCGCCGCAGGACTGCAGCATGCGGCCGAAGAACATGAACGCGACCACCGTCGTGCACGCGATGATCAGCGCGATGCCGAGCACGCTCGACGTGTCGAGCGCGAGATAGCCGACGAGGCGCGGGAAGGCGATCGGCTTGGTCTGGAGCAGGCCGGAGAGGTGGTGGCCGACGAGCGCATAGGCGAAGAAGGCCGCGAACACGACCGTGAGCGCGACGCCCGCGGAGCGGCGGCAGCTCTCGATGAGCAGTGCGAGCACGAGCACCGAGAGCACGAGCGCTTCGCCGCGGTGCCCGAGGATGTTTCCCTGCAGCACCGGATAACGGAGCGCGAGCCACGCGCCGGCGACGAGCCCGGCGATCCCGAGCGCCCACCGCATCGGCGTCGGTGGGCCGTGCCGGCCCGGGTTGACGAACGACACGAACAGCGCGAGCCCCATCATCGCCGCGGCGAACTGCTCGGTGTACACCGGCAGCCCGAGGCGCGCGCCGGGGTCGAAGCTCCAGACGATCGCGCCGGCGGCGATGAGCGCGCCCGCAAGCGCCGTCGCGCGCGCGGCGAGGCGCAAGGCGCGGCTCGCCTACTGTCCCTTCCAGACGCCCTTCGCCCGGTAGAAGGCGATCGCGCCGGGGTGATAGGGGATGCCGAGGTCCTTGCCCATCAGCGCCGGATCGAACTCGCGGAAGAGCGGGCTCGCGGCCTTCAGGTCGGCCGAGTGCGCGAACAGCGCTTCGACCGCCTTCGCCACGACGGCATCGGGCACCTTGGCGTTGGCGAAGAGCACGTAGTCGTACACCAGGATCTTGATCGGTGCGGGGACGCCCACCATGCCCGGCTCGGGCTTGAACTCCACGACGTACGAGCCCGGGATGAACTGCTGCGTCGCCGCCACCGCGGCGGGCGCATCGTCGAACGGCAGGAAGCGCACCGGTCCGACCGCCGCCTCCCACTCCTTCAGCACCGGCGAGCCGATGGTGGAAATCGCGGTGGCGAGCTGCCCCTGCTTGAAGAGCTCGAACATCCGCGGAAAGGCGGGCACCAGCACCTGGCGCGTGTCGCCGACCTTGAGGCCCGCGTTGGCGAGATAGCCGTCCATCAGCACGCGGCCGAGCGGATTGCCGGTGAAGCCCGCTGGCGCGGCCTGGCCCTTCAGGTCCTTCAGCGTCCGGATCGGGCTGTCGGCCTTCACCACCAGCCCGTTGTACCAGGGCACGAGGCGCGCGACCAGGCGCAGGTCGGGATTCGGCTTCTCCACGATCTCCCGGCCCTGCACGAGATAGCGCGCCTCCACCAGGTTCGCGACGCCGAAGTCGATCTCGCCGGCGTTCACCAGCGGTCCGTACTGCGCGACGCCGGCCATCGGCTGAGGCCGCACCTGCAGCCCGCCGCGGTCGGTCATCACCTTCGCCACCACGGTGGACAGCTGCGCGGTGGCACCTGCCTGCGTCGTGCCCATCGCCACGACCTGCGCATGGACGGCGGGCGCGGCGGCGAGCGCGGCGATGGCGGCGAGGCGGACGAGCTGGCGCATGGCGGTTCTCCTTGCGGACGTCAGGGAATGGCGGCCGAGGCGGCGAGCGCCTCGATCATCGAGGTCTTGCGCAGGAACGCCCGCGCGGCCGCGGGATCCTCGGCGGTGCGGCGCATCTCCGCGCGGTTGCGCGCGCGCGCCGCCGGGTCGCGCTCCTCGAGCGTCTTCTTGTTGCGCGCGGTGTTGGCGTTGATGTAGTCGATGGCGATCGGCCGCCGCTGACGCTCGTAGCGGTCGAGGCTCGCCTCGTCAGCCTCGCCCTGCAGGACGGCGACCAGCTTGTCGGTGAGGTTGAGCGCGTCGTGCACGCCGCCGTTCATGCCCATGCCGCCGAGGGGATTGTTGATGTGGGCCGCGTCGCCGACCAGGAACGCCCGGCCGTTGCGATAGCGCTGCGCCACGCGCTGATGCACCCGGTAGAGAGTGCGATGCTGGGTGACGTACCCGTCGGGATTCGGCAGGACGCTCTGCAGCCGCCGCTGGATCGGCTCGTCCTGCATGACCTCGTCGTCGCTCTCCTCGGGGCGCGTGGGAAAGAGCACGCGCCACAGCCCCGGCACGCGCAGCAGCACGCACCACTCGTCCGGATCCGAGACGTAATTGACGTACGACAGGCGCTCCATGTGCGCCGAGAAATCGTGCGCGGTGCTCGCGACCAGGAATCGCTCGGGATAGGTGTAGCCCTCGAACTCGATGCCGAGCACCTGGCGCACCCGGCTCCAGGCGCCATCCGCACCGATGAGGTAGGCGCCTGCGTGCCGTTCAGTGCCCTCCGGCGAGCTCACCGTCGCCACCACCCGGTCCCCGTCCTGCGCCACATCCTCGACCGACGCCCGGAAGCGGACCTCGGCGTGCGGCATCGACGCAAGCCGCGCGTGCACCAGGCGGGTGAGCTTGAACTGCTCGCACTGCAGCCGGTAGGGATGCGCGGTCTCCCCGGCGAGCAGCTGCATGTCGAACTCGGCGATCACGCCGTCGCGGCGATCGCGGTACTGCGTGTGGCGCGCGATCAGGCCCTGCGCGATCAGCTCCGCGGTGAGCCCGAACGCGTCGAGCATGTCGAGGGTCGGCGGATGGAACGTGGACGCGCGCAGGTCCTCGGTCAGCGCCGGTGCACGCTCGAACACGGTCACGGGCACGCCCGCGCTGGCGAGGCGCAGCGCGGCGATCATCCCCACCGGGCCGGCGCCGGCGATCAGCACGCGACGTGCCGTCGTGTCCGCCATGGCCGCTCAGTGCTCCGCGAGCAGCGAGCCCCAGCCCTGCAGGCGATCCTTGATGCCGTTCTGCCGCAGCGCGTACCAGTACGTGGCGGTGTTGATGGCGATCACCGGCTTGTCGAGCCAGAACTCGGCCATCGCCGCCACCTCGGCCATCGCGAGGTTGGTGCCCACCTGCACGATCGCGTCGACCTTGCCCTGGTTCACCTCGATGATCGCGTCGCGCAGCTCGCGCTTGCTGACGTGCGCGATGAGCACCGGGCTCTGGCACTTGAGGCCCTTGAGATTCACCACCTCGAAGCCGCAGTCGGTGAAGAAGCGGTGCACCTGACGGTCGCCGACCGGCATGTACGGCGTGACGATGCCGAGACGGCGGATGCGCTTGCCGTAGCGGCGCAGCGCGGCCTGGCAGGCATCCGAGCCCATCGCCACGCCCACCTTCGCGCGCTTCTCCATGCGGTCCTGGAGCTTGCGGCTGCCGTCCAGGCCGTCCCAGAACGTCTCCGCCGACATGCCCATCACGATGTAATCGGGATGGCTGGACATGACCGAGTCCAGCGCCGGCATGAGCGCGCCGCGGATGTTGTTGAGCATGACCATGAAGGTCTTGTCGTCGGTGACCTTCGTGTCGGGGATGACGATGCGCGAGAAGTGGTTGGTGACGCCCGGCGGACGCATGCCGTCGAACTCCGGTTGCACCGAGGTGTTGGTGGACGGCGCCAGGACGCCGAACTTCCGGCGCCAGCCCAGCGAATCGGTCATCGTCGTTCTCCCTGTTGTGCCAGCGCGGCCATGATCTCGTCGCGGTCGAGCAGGTCGGCGTACTTCTGCCCCATGTCGAACAGATTCGCGTCGTGCGGCGCCTGCGCGCGGTCGCCGACGCAGTCGCGGGCGACGACAGTGCGGAAGTTCAGGCTGGTCGCATCCACCACCGTGGCGCGTACGCAGCCGGACGTGGTGCAGCCGGCGATCACCGCGGTGTCCGCGCCCTGCCGCGTCAGCCAGGGCGCGAGGCCGGTGCCGAAGAAGCCCGAGGCCTGCGTCTTGCGCACGACCAGTTCCCCCGGGGCAGGGGTCAGCTCGGGCACGATCTGCGCGGCGGGATGGTGTTCGGTGAGCATCAGCAGCCGCGGCGCCTTCATCGCGAAGACGCCGGCGTCCGAGCCGTCGTCGGCATACACGACCCGCGTGTGCGCGACCGGCAGCCCGCGCTCCCGAAAGAAGGCGAGCAGGCCGACGGTGCGCTTGACGGCGGCGTCGATGTTGCCCCCGCCGAACAGCGCCGGGTCGTTGAAGCCGACGGTGAAGTCGACGATCACCAGCGCCGCGCGGCGTCCGAAGCCGATGCGGTTGCCGAAGTTCTGGCTCTTGTAGATGTCGAGGTCCGACACGGGACTCAGCCGATGTGCGACGCGTGGTTCGCGAGGTACCACGCCGCGATCTCCTCGCGCGTCGCGAACCAGGCGCCCGCGTGCCGCTTCACGTGCGCGAGAAACTCGCGGAACACCCACATGCGGTGCGGGTGCCCGGACACGTGGGGGTGCAGGCCGACGTTCATCAGCTTGCCGGTCTCGGCGCTCTCCGCGTAGAGCTCGTCGAACTGGTCCTTCAGCATCGCCAGCGCATCGGGCGAGGACATGGCACGGCGGTGGAAGAAGGTGAAGTCGTTGATCTCGATGGAGTACGGCACGTTGACGATCGGCCCGTGGTCGGTGTGGACGAGGTACGGCTGGTCGTCGTTCATGTAATCGCAGATGAACAGGAGACCGTGGCTCGCGAGGATGTCGGGCGTACGCGGCGTGCCGCGCAGGCTCGACGACAGCCAGCCCTTCGCCTTGCTTCCAACCGCGCGCTCGTACACCTCGAGCGTCCGGGCGATCACCTCCCGCTCGCGCGCCTCGTCGAACGCGAGCCGCGTCAGCAGCTCGCCCTGCTCGTAGTTGTGCGCCACGAGCTCCCACCCGCGCGCTTTCGCGTGCTCGATGATCTCGGGCCGCTCCAGCGCCGTCTTGGCGTTGAAGGTACAGGAGAGCGTTGCGCCCGCCTCCTCGAACACCCGGAACATGCGCCACACCCCGACGCGCAGGCCGTACTCGCGCCAGGTGAAGTTGGGGAAGTCGGCGACGTTCCCGGGCAACGGGTCGGGCAGCATCGGCGGGCCGCCGGCGTAGTAGGGCTCGGCCGAGTCCTTGACGAGGTCCCAGTACTCGCAGTTGATCGTGACGATCACCCCGAGCCGCTTGCCGTCGGGCCACACCAGCCGTTTGCGGCGCGGCATCGGCACCCAGTCGTAACGCACTGCCGTCCCCTTCCCTGTCGGTGCTGCCGCCCGATTCTACACACGCTGCCAGCAGCCCCTTCATTGCGGCGCAACAGTGCTAGCATGGGGAAAAGGAGAACCGATCCATGGCCCAACCCGCCGGCACGCAGAACATGGCGCTGTTCTGCGACTTCGAGAACATCGCGCTGGGCGTCCAGGACGCCAAGTACGAGAAGTTCGACATCAGCAAGGTGCTCGAGCGCCTGCTGCTCAAGGGCTCCATCGTGGTGAAGAAGGCGTACTGCGACTGGGAGCGCTACAAGGGCTTCAAGAAATCCATGCACGAGGCCGCGTTCGAGCTCATCGAGATCCCGCACGTGCGCCAGTCGGGCAAGAACTCCGCCGACATCCGCATGGTGGTCGACGCACTCGACCTCTGCTACACGAAGAGCCACGTGAAGACGTTCGTGCTGATCACCGGCGACTCCGACTTCTCGCCGCTGGTGTCCAAGCTGCGCGAGAACGACAAGGTGGTGATCGGCGTCGGGGTGAAGAACTCCACCTCCGATCTGCTCATGGCGAACTGCGACGAGTTCATCTTCTACGACGACCTCGTGCGCGAGAAGCCGAAGAAGTCCAGCCGGAAGAAAGCGCCGGCCAAGGCGGACGACGCGGGCAAGGCCGAGGCGCCGGCGCCGAAGTCGGAGGAGGACCGGCGCCAGGAGGCGGTCGACCTGATGATGGAGACGGTCGAAGCGCTCTTCGCCGAGCGTGGCGCCGAGGAGAAGATCTGGGGCTCGATGGTCAAGCAGGCGCTGAAGCGCCGCAAGCCGGGCTTCAACGAGAGCTACTACGGCTTCCGCACGTTCTCCAAGCTGCTCGAGGAAGCCGAATCGCGCCGCATGATCGAGACGCAGGACGACGAGAAGTCCGGCGGGGTGATCATCAAGGGCTTCAACCCCGATTGGTAGCTCGTTCACGCGAGGGCGGTTGCGCGTAAGCGGGGAGGATCCGCAGGGACCCGGTTGCCGGTGGACGGGCAGAAGAAACCGGCTGCAGCACCAAGCCACGTGCGCACTGGCGCCGGTGTCCATCGCACGCCCGCGGACGCTCGCGCCGAGTCGAAGGGGCGTGGGCCCGCCGACTTCGAACGGCCAGATCGGCGC
>CAZKHE010000050.1:0-29917 GCA_964552535.1 uncultured Enterobacteriaceae bacterium
CGGTGAGCAGGATCATCGAGATCTCGTCCATCAGCGCGCCGAGGATGATGTACATCACCATCAGCAGCAGCATCACCACCCAGCGGTTCAGGCCGAGCTGTTCGACCCACTGCGTGAGGGCGTCGTTGAGGCCGGTGGAGTCGAGGAAGAAGTTGAAGACGCCCGCGCCGATGAGGATCATGAAGATCATCGCCGACGTGGTGGTGGTCTCGACCATGCAGTCGCGCACCACCTTGAAGGTGAGGTGTCCGCCGAGCCAGGAGAGCAGCACCGCGCCGAACGCGCCGACGGCGGCCGCCTCGGTCGGCGTGAACCAGCCGAAATACATGCCGCCGAGCACGACGGCGAAGAGCAGGAGCACCTGCCACACCTCGCGCACCGACTGCATCTTCTCCGCCCAGGTGATCGCGGGGCCCGGGGGGCCGAGCTTCGGGTCGCGCAGCGTGACGAGCCACACGGTCACCATGTAGAGCGCCGCGCCCAGGATGCCCGGCAGGATGCCGGACACGAACAGCTTGCCGATCGACTGCTCCGTCATGAGGCCGTACAGCGCGAACATGATCGAGGGCGGGATCATCACCCCCAGCGTGCCCCCGGCGGCCACCGCGGCGGAGGACAGCGAATCGCGGTAGCCGAGGCGACGCATTTCCGGCATGGCCACCCGCCCCATGGTCGCCGCGGTGGCGATCGCCGAGCCGCACACCGAGCCGAAGATGGCGCAGGCGCCGATGGTCGCGATGGCGAGCCCCCCGCGCAATCGCCCGACGAACGCCGCGACGAAGCTGTAGAGGCTCTTGGACAGCCCTGCGTGCGCGGCGAACACGCCCATCATGATGAAGAGCGGCACGATCGACAGGTCGTAGGGGAAGACCATGTCGAACGCCGTCGTACCGAGCACGAAGCCGAGGCTCGGGATGCCGTTCGTGTAGGCGAACCCGACCGTGCCGACCACCCCCATCGCGATCGCGACGGGGACCCGCAGGAAGATCAGGACGATGACCGCGCCGAAGCCCAGCGCGCCGAGGATCGGGCCGTCCATCGTTAGTAGTTGGGCGGCGCCGCGTCGCCGCGGCCGGTGGCTGCGGCCCAGAGATAGCGCCACGCCTGCAGCAGCGCGGCGATCACCGACAGCCCGCCGCCGATGAGCAACGGCCCCCAGTACCACGCGAACGGGATGCCGATGGTCTGCGAGGCGTCGCCGTTCTCCACCTGCTGCATCGCGCGGATCCACGAGTAGTACGTGATGCCGAGCATGAAGGCGGCACCGAGCAGGGCGCACACGGCCTTCACCAGCGCGACGCCGCGGCGCGGCAGCCGGTCGGTGAGGAAATCGACGGAGACGTTGGCCTCGCGCATGAAGCCGAACGGAATGGAGAAGTAGACGAACGACATCACGAAGAGCTGCGTGAGGTCGACCAGGCCGGGCACCGACCAGCCGATCGTGCGCCGCGTGCTCACGTCGACGATGGTGACGGCGATGGCGACGAACAGCAGCGCCATCGCGAACCAGGCTGCGTACCGCGTGACCGCCTCCGCCCAGGCGACCAGCTTGAGCGGCAGCGGCCGCGCGGCCGCCCCGATCATGCCTTGCCGCGGTACTTGGCGGCGACGCGCTGCATGTCGATGTAGATCTCGCGCGCGTTCTTGATGCCCTGGTTCTCGAGCTCGATGACCTGCTTGTTGTACACGCCGGCGAGGGCGTCGGCCCAGCGCTTGCGCTCACCCTCGGAGAGCGTGACGATGGTGTTGTTGCGCGCCAGCGCCGCTTCGCGGCCGGCCTTGTCCCAGCCGTCCCACCAGCCCTGCATCCGGCTGGCGAGGTACTCGCCCGACACGTCGTCGACCACCTTGCGCACGTCGGCGGGCAGGCTGTCGTAGCGCTTCTGGTTCATGCCGTACCAGAACGCCGCGGTGTAGAACTTGGCGTCGGTGTGGAACTTCGTCACTTCGTCGATCTTGAACGCGCGCACCGGATCCCACGGGAAGCAGGCGCCGTCCAGCGTGCCCTTCTGCAGCGCCTCGTAGGCGTTGCCCGGCGGCATGCCGACCGGCACCGCGCCCATGGCGACGAGCATCGCGGAGACGGTGGGGCTGGGCGTGCGCAGGCGCATGCCCTGCAGGTCCTCGTAGCGCTCCACCTTCTTGTCGCGCATGTGGATGTGCCCGGCGTTGTGCGTGAGCAGGCACAGGACCTTGATGCCCTTGTACTCCTCCCGCAGGTACTTCGGATACAGCTCCATCAGCGTGCGGGTGCCCTGGCCGGCGGTCTCGATCAGGAACGGCATCTCGATCAGGATCGAGCGCGGCAGGCGCCCGCGCGGGTTGCCGGAGAGGCCGAAGGCGACGTCCACCACGCCGTTCTGCACCTGGTCGAGCTGGTTCTCGGCGCGTCCGAGCGGGCTGCCCGCGGCGGAGATGCGGTACGTGACCTGGCCGTTGGTGCGCTTCTCGATCTCCTTCGCCCACGGCTCGATGAACTGCACCTGCAGGCCGTGCACGGCAGGAACGTAATGCGAGATCTTCAGCTCGATCTTGCCCTGCGCGCGGACGAACGCGGGCGCCATGCCCGCGGCGAGTGCCGCCTGCAGCAGGCGGCGGCGCTTGTTGACCGGTGTGGGTGCAGCCATGGGGACTCCTCTTTGGTGGACGGACGCGGCGCTTTCTTGGGGGACCGCTCGCGGACGGGCAAGTATAGGGGCGATCGGCGCGCCGGAATAGCGCGCCGCCTGATGCACCGCGGCGTGGCAATCAGAACGTGCCGGGGTACGCGCCGCCGTCGATCAGGAAGTTCTGGCCGGTGACGAAGCCCGCCTGCGCGCTGCACAGGTACGCGCAGGCATCGCCGAACTCCTCCGGCTGACCCTGGCGGCCGGCGGGAATGTGCTTCAGGCGCTCGGCGAGCGCCTGCTCGACGGTGATGCCCTTCTCCTTCGCGAAGGCGCCCAGCGTGGTCTTGTTCCGGTCGGTGAGGAAGAACCCCGGGAGCAGGTTGTTGATGGTGACGTTGTGCTGCACCGTGGTGCGCGCCAGGCCGGCGACGAAGCCGGTGAGGCCCGAACGCGCACCGTTGGACAGCCCGAGCACCTGCAGCGGCGCCTTCACCGCGCTGGAGGTGATGTTCACGATGCGCCCGAACCGGCGGGCGATCATCCCGTCCACCGTCGCCTTGATGAGCTCGATCGGCGTGAGCATGTTGGCGTCCAGCGCCTTGATCCAGTCGTCGCGCGACCAGTTGCGGAAGTCGCCGGGCGGGGGGCCGCCGGCGTTGTTCACGAGGATGTCCGGGCTCGGGCAGGCGGCGAGGATCTTCGCGCGGCCTTCGGCCGTGGTCACGTCCGCGGCGACCGGCGTGACCGTCACGCCGAACTTGCGCAGCTCCGCCGCGGTCGCTTCGAGCGCCTCCTCGCCGCGCGCGCAGAGGGTGACGTTCACGCCCTCGCGCGCGAGCGACGTGGCGCAGGCGCGGCCGAGCCCCTTGCTCGCCGCGCAGACGATGGCGTTTCTTCCCTTGATGCCCAGATCCATGCTCGTATCCCGTCTTTCGTTCAGGCCCGCCGGGGGGCCAGGGTGACCAACAGGACGCCGGCCAGCACCAGGCCCGCGCCCACGATCTGCAGCGGCGCGAGGCGCTCGCCCAGGACCATCCAGTCTACCGCCATCGTGGTCACCGGCCCGACCGCCCCGATGATGGCGACCTGCGTCGCGCCGATGCGCTTCAGCGCCTCGGCGGTCATGAACACCGGCAGGACGGTGTGCACGAGGGCGAGCACCACGAACCAGCCGTACGCCGGCCAGGGCATCACCAGTGCGTCGAGCGGTCGCAGCACGAGGAACTGCGCGACCCCGGCGAGGCTCGCGACCGTCATGCCGTAGGCGGTGAAGCGCATCGATCCGGTGCGCCGGATGATCTCGGTGCCGAAGACGAGATAGACGGAGTAGACGACCGCGCTCGCGAATACCAGGGCGGCCCCCAGCGGCACGTCGGCGCCGCCCACCCGTCCGCCGACGACCAGCACCAGCGCGATGCCCGCGTAGGACAGCACGAGCGCCGCGACCTCGCGTCCGTGGATGCGCTTCTTCAGGAAGATCGCCGAGAGCAGCAGCACGACGGTGGGATACAGGTAGAGCGTCAGGCGCTCGAGCGTCGCGGAGACGTACTGCAGGCCGAGGAAGTCCAGGAAGCTCGCGATGTAGTACGCGAGCAGCCCGAGGATGCCGATCTGCACGCGATCGCGCACCGATAGCGGCGCGGTCGCCTCGCGCCGGCTCGCCCAGCGCGCCGCGACGAGGAAGAACGGCAGCGAGAACGCCATGCGCAAAGCGAGCAGCGTCACCGCGTCCTCGCGATAGACGTAGATGAGCTTGGTGGTGACGCCCTTCAGCGAGAAGAAGGCGGCGCCGAAGAACGCGAGCGCGATGCCGACGGCACGGTAGGCGCCCGCGGAGGAGGACAAGCGCCGGGCCTAGCGCCGCTTGCCGCCGCCGAAGATCGAGCCCAGCACGCCGCGCACGATCTCCCGCCCGACCGACGAGCCGACGGTGCGCGCGGCGGTCTTCGCCGCCTGTTCGAGAATGCCGGGGTGGTGCCCCCCGCGCGGGCCGGTCCGGCCGAAGAGGATGTCCGAGAGACCGCCCATCGCCCCGGCGCCGGCGTTCGGGTCGGCCGGCTGGCCGGCGGGCGGCGCGGGCTGGGTGGCGGCGGTGCGCGACACCAGCTGCTCGTACGCCGACTCGCGGTCCACCACCTTCTCGTAGTGGCCGAAGAACGACGAGGACTCGATGATTCGCTTGCGTTCCTCCGGCGTGATCGGGCCGATCTTCGAGGCCGGCGGCAGGATGAACGCGCGTTCGACGATATTGGGGCGGCCCTTCTCGTCCAGCAGCGAGACCAGCGCCTCGCCCACGCCGAGCTCGGTGATCGCCGCGGCCGTGTCCAGCTGCGGGTTCTTGCGCAGCGTCTCCGCGGCGGTCTTCACCGCCTTCTGGTCGCGCGGCGTGAACGCGCGGAGCGCGTGCTGCACCCGGTTGCCCAGCTGGCCGAGCACGGTGTCGGGGATGTCGAGCGGGTTCTGCGTCACGAAGTACACGCCCACGCCCTTGGAGCGGATCAGCCGCACCACCTGCTCGATCTTGTCGAGCAGCGCCTTGGGCGCATCGTTGAACAGCAGGTGCGCCTCGTCGAAGAAGAACACCAGCTTGGGCTTCTCCACGTCGCCCACCTCGGGCAGGCGCTCGAAGAGCTCCGAGAGCATCCACAGGAGGAACGTCGAATAGAGCTTCGGCGAGTTCATGAGCTGGTCGGCGGCGAGAATGTTCACCACGCCGCGGCCGCGGTCGGCCTGCATCAGGTCCTCGATGTCGAGCGCCGGCTCGCCGAAGAAGCCGTCCGCGCCCTCGTGCTCGAGCTGCAGCAGGCCGCGCTGGATCGCCCCGACCGAGGCCGCCGAGATGTTGCCGTAGCCGGTCTGGAACTGCTTCGCGTTCTTGCCGACGTGGTCGAGCATCGCGCGCAGATCCTTGAAGTCCAGCAGCAGCATGCCGTTGTCGTCGGCGATCTTGAACACCAGGGTCAGGACGCCCTGCTGCGTGTCGTTGAGGCCGAGCATCCGTCCGAGGAGCAGCGGGCCCATGTCGGAGACGGTCGCGCGCACCGGGTGGCCGCCCTTGCCGAACACGTCCCAGAAGGCCACCGGCGTGCCCGCCCACGTCGGCGTCTCGAGCTTCAGCTGCTCGATGCGGCTCGCGAGCTTGGGGTTCATCGCCCCGGGCGCGGCGAGGCCCGAGAGGTCGCCCTTCACGTCGGCCATGAACACCGGGACGCCGATGCGCGAGAAGCTCTCGGCGAACACCTGCAGCGTCACCGTCTTGCCGGTGCCGGTCGCGCCGGCGATGAGCCCGTGGCGATTGGCCATCCCCGGGAGGAGGAAGCACTCGGTCGATTCGTTCTTGGCGACGCGGATGGGTTCGGCCATGGCGGACGCGGGCGGTGGGAGAAGGGAAGGTAAAATTATCAGCTTTCGCGCCGCGTCGGTTCGCGGCGCTCTCGCGGGCACTCCAGGACGAGTCGAACATGGCCGGACATTCCAAGTGGGCGAACATCAAGCACAAGAAGGCCGCCGCCGACGCCAAGAAGGGCAAGGCCTTCACGCGCGTGATCAAGGAGATCACCGTCGCGGCGCGCATGGGTGGCGGTGACATCAACTTCAACCCGCGCCTGCGCCTGGCGGTGGAGAAGGCGCGGGAAGTGAACATGCCCAAGGACAACATCGACAACGCCATCAAGCGCGGCACCGGCGAGCTCGAGGGCGTGTCCTACGAGGAGATCCGCTACGAGGGCTACGGCATCGGCGGCGCCGCGGTGATCGTGGACTGCATGACCGACAACCGCACGCGCACCGTGGGCGAGGTCCGGCACGCCTTCGCCAAGCACGGCGGCAACCTGGGCACCGACGGCTCGGTCGCCTACATGTTCAAGCACTGCGGCCAGTTCATCTTCGCGCCCGGCACCAGCGAGGACAAGGTGATGGACGCGGCGCTGGAAGCCGGGGCCGAGGACGTGCTGACCAACGAGGACGGCTCGGTCGAGGTGATCTGCGTGCCCGGCGACTTCGAGACGGTGCGCGCGGGCCTGGAGAAGGCGGGGCTCAAGCCCGAGGTGGCCGAGATCACGATGAAGTCGCAGAACGAGGTGGTGCTGCGGGGCGAGGACGGCGCGCGCATGCAGAAGCTTCTCGATGCGCTGGAGTCGCTCGACGACGTCCAGGAGGTCTACACCTCGGCGGCGATCGAAGAGTAGCCGCGCCATGACCGGCGCGCGCGAGCCCGCCTGGGTGCCGCTCGTCCCGGTCGTCTTCGTCGTCCTGTGGAGCTCCGGCTTCGTCGCCTGCAAGGCGGCGCTCATCGATTCCGGGCCGTTCACGCTGCTGTTCCTGCGCTTCCTGCTGGCGGCCGCGGTCATGGCCGCGGTCGCCGTGCTCTGGCGGGCGCCGTGGCCGGCGAGTCGCCGCGAGGTGGGTCACATCGTGGTCGCCGGCATCCTGATGCACGCGCTCTACCTCGGCCCGAACTTCTACGCGGTGTCGCGCGGCGTGCCGGTGGGCATGAACGCGCTGGTGGGGGCGCTCCAGCCGCTGCTCACCGCCGTGCTCGCCAGCCGCTTCATGGACGAACGCGTGGGGCCGCTGCAGTGGGTCGGACTCCTGCTCGGCATCGCCGGCATCGCGATGGTGGTGTTCGACAAGATCGCGTTCGATCTCACGCTGTGGCCGGAATTCCTCGGCACGCTGGTGGCGCTGGTCTCCATCACCGTCGGCACGCTCTACCAGAAGCATTTCTGCCCGCGCATGGACCTGCGCTCGGGGCCGGCCATCCAGTTTGCCGCCGCCACGGTCGTCACCGCCGTGCCGCTCCTGCTGTTCGAGCAGTGGCGGGCGGAGTGGACGCTGAACTTCGCGGTCTCGCTCGGCTGGCTGGTGGCGCTGTCGGGAACGATCTACGCCATCCTCATCTGGCTCTTCCGGCGCGGCGCCGCCACGCGCGTCGCGAGCCTGTTCTTCCTGGTGCCGCCGGTGACGTCGGCGTCGACCTGGCTGGTGTTCGGGGAGCGGCTCGGACCGCTCGCGCTGGCCGGCATGGCGGTGACCGTGGTCGCCGTCGCATTGGCTTCACGGAAATGAGGCGTCACGGCAATGATTCCCGCGGAAATGACCCGTCGACCGGGCGCCGCCTGCCATAATCGCCGCCCGTGGACACCCGCATTCGCATCCTCGGCATCGATCCCGGCCTGCGCGTCACGGGGTTTGGCGTCATCGAGAAGCAGGGGACGAAGCTCGCGTACGTGACCAGCGGGTGCGTGAAGTCCAGCGAACAGGAGGCGCTCGCCGAGCGCCTGGGCACGATCCTGGGCTCGCTCGGCGAGGTGATCGGCACCTGGACGCCGCACCAGGTGGCGGTGGAGAAGGTCTTCGTGAACGTCAATCCGCAATCGACCCTGCTGCTCGGCCAGGCGCGCGGCACCGCGATCTGCGCCGCGGTCCTCGCCAAGCTCCCGGTGTTCGAGTACACGGCCCTGCAGGTGAAGCAGTCGGTGGTCGGCAACGGCCACGCGCGCAAGGAGCAGGTGCAGGAGATGGTGAAGCGGCTGCTGAAGCTTCCCGGGCATCCGAGCCCCGACGCCGCCGATGCCCTGGCCTGCGCGATCTGCCACGCGCACGGGGGGCAGGGCCTCGGGACGTTCGCCCCCGGCGCCTATCGCATCCGCGGCGGCCGCATCGTCGGGCTCAAGAGGACCGCGGCATGATCGGGCGCCTCGCCGGCATGCTGCTGGAGAAGAACCCCCCGCAGATCCTCGTGGACTGCGGCGGCGTCGGCTACGAGGTCGAGGTGCCGATGAGCACCTTCTACAACCTGCCGGGGACGGGCGAGCGCATCACCCTGCTCACCCATCTCGTCGTGCGCGAGGACGCGCACCTGCTCTACGGCTTCGGCACGGAGAGCGAGCGGCGCGCATTCCGGCAGCTCGTCCGGATCACCGGCATCGGCGCGCGCACGGCGCTCGCGGTGCTGTCCGGGCTGTCGGTGGCCGACCTCGCCGAGGCGGTCACGCTGCAGCAGACCGGGCGGCTCACCAAGATTCCGGGCATCGGGAAGAAGACGGCCGAGCGGCTGCTCCTGGAGCTCAAGGACAAGCTCGGGGTGGACCTCGGCACCGGCGCCGCCGTGAACCGCCCCGCGCCGGCCGCCTCCGACATCCTGCACGCCCTGCTCGCGCTCGGCTACAGCGAGAAGGAGGCCCTCGCGGCCATCAAGCAGCTTCCCGAAGGCGCGACCGTCTCGGACGGCATCAAGCAGGCGCTGAAGTCGCTCGCCAAGGCCTGACGTCACCGTCCACGCGCGGGCGGAGGATAATCGGCTGCCATGATCGAAACCGACCGCCTCATCTCCCCCGCCGCCGCCAGCACCCAGGAGGAGGCGCTCGAGCGCGCGCTGCGGCCGCGCCAGCTCGCCGAGTACGTCGGGCAGGAGAAGATCCGCGGCCAGCTGTCGATCTTCATCGAGGCGGCGCGGACGCGGAAGGAAGCGCTCGACCACGTGCTGCTCTTCGGCCCGCCCGGGCTCGGCAAGACCACGCTCGCGCACATCGTGGCGCGCGAGATGGGCGTGAACCTCCGCCAGACCTCCGGCCCGGTGCTCGAGCGGCCGGGCGACCTCGCGGCGCTGCTCACCAACCTCGAGCCCAACGACGTCCTGTTCATCGACGAGATCCACCGCCTCTCGCCGGTGGTCGAGGAGATCCTGTATCCGGCCCTCGAGGACTACCAGATCGACATCATGATCGGCGAGGGTCCGGCGGCACGGTCGGTCAAGCTCGACCTGCAGCCGTTCACGCTGGTGGGCGCGACCACGCGCGCGGGGATGCTCACCAATCCGCTGCGCGACCGCTTCGGCATCGTGGCCCGGCTGGAGTTCTACACCCCGGCGGAGGTGCAGCGCATCGTCGAGCGTTCCGCCGCGCTGCTCGGCTGCGAGGTCACGCCCGAAGGCTCGATGGAGATCGCCAGGCGCTCGCGCGGCACGCCGCGCATCGCCAACCGCCTGCTGCGCCGGGTGCGCGACTACGCCCAGGTGAAGGCCGAGGGCCGCGTCACCCAGGACGTCGCCGACGCGGCGCTCTCGATGCTGGACGTGGACGCGCTCGGCCTCGACGTCATGGACCGCAAGCTGCTGCAGGCGGTGATCGACAAGTTCTCCGGCGGCCCGGTCGGCGTGGACAACCTCGCCGCCGCGATCGGCGAGGAGCGCGACACCATCGAGGACGTGCTGGAGCCCTACCTCATCCAGCAGGGCTACCTGCAGCGCACGCCCCGCGGCCGCGTCGCCACCGTCTCGGCCTATCGCCACTTCGGACTCGCCGCGCCGGCCCGCGACGGGCAGCACCCGGGCCTCTGGGACGACGCCGGCGCCTGACGCCGCGCCGTTCCCCATCAACCCCACGAGGCGCCGTCCGCCGTTCAAGGCGGGCATGGGCACCACACAGGGTAAAATCGCGCAACGTGAACGTCGAGCGCCCCGCCGCGCCCGGCCTCGCCGAGGGCTCCGCGGGGGTCTTCGCGCTGCCGCTGCGCGTCTATTACCAGCACACCGATGCCGGCGGCGTGGTCTACCACGCGCGGTATCTCGACTTCATGGAGGCGGCGCGCACCGAGCTGCTGCACCGGCTCGGCTTCGATCTCGCGGAACTTGCGCGCCGGGAGCATGTCCTCTTCATCGTCTATCGGCTGGAGGTGGACTATCGCCGGCCGGCGCTGCTCGACGACACGATCGAGGCGACGGCAGCGGTGCGCAGGGCCGGGCGCGCGCGGCTGGAATTCGAGCAGACGATCCGCCGCGGCGAGGATGTCCTCGTCGCGGCCACCGTGCACGTTGCTTGCATGGACGCGCGCACCCATCGGCCGGTCCCGCTGCCCGAGCGGTTGAGAACAATGATGCAAAAAGCCGGAACCCCCTCATGAACGTCACGCACGACCTCTCGATCCTCAGCCTCATCCTGAACGCGAGCTGGGTGGTCCAGGCCATCATGCTGCTGCTGCTCGCGGTGTCGTTCATGTCCTGGTACTACATCTTCCGCAAGGTGTTCGCCATCAAGCAGGCGCGGCGGCAGACCGAGGAGTTCGAGAAGGAGTTCTGGAGCCGGCCCGACCTCAACGCCCTCTACCAGAGCGCGGTGAACGCGCGGCACACCACCGGGAGCCTGGAACGCATCTTCGAGGCCGGCTTCCGCGACTTCGCGAAGCTCAAGGCGCAGCGCCTGGAGGGCGGCGAGCTTGTCGCCGGCGCCCGACGCGCGATGCAGGCGACCTACCAGCGCGAGCTCGACCACCTCGAATCGCATCTCGCGTTCCTCGCCTCGGTCGGCTCGGTCAGCCCGTACGTCGGCCTGCTCGGGACGGTCTGGGGGATCATGCACGCCTTCCGCGGCCTCGCGAACGTCGCGCAGGCCACGCTGGCGTCGGTCGCGCCCGGCATCGCCGAAGCCCTGGTCGCTACCGCGATCGGCCTCTTCGCCGCCATCCCCGCAGTGGTGGCCTACAACCGCTTCTCCTACGACATCGAGCGGCTGTCCACGCGCTTCGAGAGCTTCATGGAGGAGTTCTCGAACATCCTGCAGCGGCAGGCGGTGCGGTAGGCAGGGAGCGCCGACATGGCCCGCCAGCGCAAGCTCATGAACCAGATCAACGTCGTGCCGTACATCGACGTGATGCTGGTGCTGCTGGTGATCTTCATGGTCACCGCGCCGTTCGTGAATCCGGCGCTGGTCGATCTGCCCACCGTCGGCAAGTCGCAGCAGCCGCCCGAGGCGCCGATGGAGGTGATCATCAAGGCCGACGGCTCCATGCTCCTGCGCGACCGCGTGAAGGGCGCGCCCGCCGAGCGCGGCGTCACCATGGACCAGCTCGTCGCCGCGGTGCGTGACAAGCAGGCCAGAAGCCCCGAGCAGGCGGTCGTCATCGGCGCCGACAAGGAGGTGAAGTACGAAGTGGTGCTGAAGGTGATGGACCAGCTCCAGCGCCAGAACGTGAAGCGCGTCGGCCTCCTGGTGCGCCCGGCCACGTGATGGCGCTCGCCCTCGAACGTCGCCCGTACGACGAGTACCAGGAGCCGGGCAAGACCGCCTCTGCGGTGCTCGCGCTGGCCATGCACCTCGTGCTGGCGGCGCTGCTGTTCTTCGGCATCAGCTGGCAGAGCCAGCCGCCGGAGGCGGTGACGGTGGAGCTGTGGACCGCGCCGCCTCCGCCGCCGCCGGCGCCGCAGGTCCGCCAGCCGGAGCCGCCGCCGCCGCCGAAGGTCGAGCCGCGCCCGGAGCCGAAGCCGGAACCGAAACCGGAGCCCCGGGTCGAGAAGCCCGACATCGCCATCGAGCAGGAGAAGAAGCGGCTCGAGGAGGAGCGGAAGGCGCGCGAAGCCGAGGCCGAGCGTCAGCGCAGGCTCGCCGAGCAGAAGAAGGCCGAGGAGCTGAAGCGCCAGGAAGAGCAGCGGAAGCTCGCCGAGCAGAAGAAGCTCGAGGAGCAGAAGAAGGCCGAGGAGCAGCGCCGCGCGGAAGCGGAGCGCCGGCAGCAGGCCGAACGCGACCGGCAGCGGATCAACGACCAACTCGCGCGCGAGCTCGCCGGCGCGCAGCCTTCGCCGGGGATTCCGGGCGCACGCATCACCGGTCCGGCGAACGTCGCCGGGGCGACGTCGGGTGACGCCGACGCGTATCGCGCGCGCATCGCGGCCAAGATCAAGGGCAACGTGATCCTGCCGATGGACGTGGCCGGCAATCCGACGGCGGAGTTCGACGTCACCCAGCTGCCGACCGGCGAGGTGGTCGAGGTCCGGCTGCGCAAGTCGAGCGGCAACCGGACGCTGGACGAGGCCTGGGAACGTGCGATCCGCAAGTCGTCGCCGCTGCCCAAGCCCGACCAGCCCGAGGCGTTCCGCCGCGAGCTCACCCTGCGGTTTCGTCCAAATGATTGAGCGCGACGGCGTTTCCGCCGCACTTGGCGTCGCCGCGCGACGACAGCGGAAGCCCTGTACAAGGACTCTATAATCGTGACTCCCCGCGTGCGTGCAGAAGCATTGAAGACCCTTCTCCGCCCCCTGGCGCCGTACTCGATCCTCGCCGCGGCGCTGCTGGCCGCCTCCGCCGCCCAGGCGCAGCTCACCGTCGAGATCTCCGGCACCGGCGGCAACCAGATCCCGATCGCGATCACGCCGTTCCCCGGCGAGTCCGCGACCCAGCCGACGCTGACCGACATCGTCGAGGCCGACCTCGCCCGGAGCGGCCGCTTCCGCACGCTCTACACCGGGCCGCAGAACCTCAACGAGGCGAGCACGATCGACTATCCGTCGTGGCGCGCGCGCAACGCCGACGCGCTCGTCGCCGGCGGCGTCTATCCGGCGGGCGCCGGACGCTACGAGGCCCGCTTCCGCCTCCACGACGTGCCGAAGCAGGCGCAGCTCGGCGGCCTGGCGCTCACCTACACGCCGCAGCAGACCCGGGCCACGGCGCATCGCATCGCCGACTACATCTACGAGAAGCTCACCGGGGAGAAGGGCGTCTTCTCCACGCGCATCGCCTACGTGGTGAAGCAGGGCTCGCGCTACTCGCTGCAGATCGCCGACTCCGACGGCGCGAACGCGCAGACCGCGCTCGCCTCGCCCGAGCCGATCATCTCGCCGGCCTGGTCGCCGGACGGCTCGCGGCTCGCGTACGTGTCGTTCGAGAACAAGCGGCCGGTGGTCTACGTGCACAACCTCGCCACCGGGCAGCGGCAGGCGGTGGCCAACTTCCCCGGCTCCAACAGCGCGCCGGCGTGGTCGCCCGACGGGCGCCAGCTCGCGGTGGTGCTCTCGCGCGAGGGCGGCTCGCAGATGTTCATCATGAACGCCGACGGCAGCGGCGTGCGCCGCGTGACCAGCTCCGCCGCCATCGACACCGAGCCGGTCTTCTCGGCCGATGGTCAGTCGCTCTACTTCACGTCCGACCGCGGCGGCGCCCCGCAGATCTATCGCGTCTCGGTGTCCGGCGGCGCGCCGCAGCGGATCACCTTCGACGGCAGCTACAACGTGAGCCCGCACCTCTCGCCCGACGGCAAGCTGCTCGCCTACATCACGCGGCAGGGCGGCGCGTTCCGAGTCGCGGTGATGGACCTCGTCACCGGCCAGACGCAGATCGTCTCCGACGGCCCGCGCGACGAATCCCCGAGCTTCGCCCCCAACGGCCGGATGATCGTGTACGCCTCCGACGTCGGGGGCCGCGGCATCCTCCACGCGACCTCCGCCGACGGGCGTATCCGCCAGCGCCTGTCGGTGCCCGCTGCCGACGTGCGCGAGCCCGCGTGGGGACCGTTCCTCAATCCATGATCCCTCAAGGAGAAACAACCATGAAACAGCTCCTCGCCGTGGCCGCGGCCCTTGCCGTGCTGGCCGGTTGCTCGAGCACCCCGATCACCGAAGGCGCGCCGGTCGAGGACCGCGGCGCCGCGACCGCGCCGGGCACCGGCGGGCCCACCACCGGGACGGTTCGTCCGGTCGATCCGCGCGCCGAGGAGCTGGCGCGCATGGAAGCCGACCGGAAGCTGCTCACCGATCCGGCGAGCCCGCTGTCCAAGCGCAGCGTGTTCTTCGACTTCGACTCCGATCGCATTCGCGACGAGTTCCGCCCGCTGGTGGAGGCGCACGCGAAGTTCCTGCGCGACCGGCCGTACCAGCGCATGCTCATCCAGGGCAACGCCGACGACCGCGGCAGCCGCGAGTACAACCTCGCGCTGGGCCAGCGCCGCGCCGATGCGCTGAAGCGCGCGCTGGTCACGCTGGGCGCGAACGAGAAGCAGGTCGAGTCGGCGAGCCTCGGCGAGGAGAAGCCGCGCTGCACCGAGCAGACGGAGACCTGCTGGGCGCAGAACCGCCGCGCGGATATGCTCTACGGCTTCGAGCTCTAGCCCACGCCCGCCATGTCCATGCTGCGTCTTCGCTGGATCGCCCTCGCCGCGGCGCTCGCCGCGGCGCCCGCGCACGCGCTCTTCGGCGACGACGAGGCGCGCAAGGCGATCAACGACCTCGCCAAGCGCACCGACGCCCGGCTCGCCAAGATCGAGCAGGACCTGACCGACAAGCTCGACCGCCGGTCGATGCTCGATCTCACCGCCTCGCTGGAGGCGGTCCGCGCCGACCTCGCGGCCCTGCGCGGGCAGATCGAGGTGCTGCAGAACCGCATCGAGCAGTCGGACAAGCGCCAGCGCGACCTGTACGTGGATCTGGACAATCGCCTGCGCAAGTTCGAGGCGGTGAACGCCGAGAAGGAGAAGGCCGCGCAGGCGCAGGCGGCCGAGCAGCAGGCCTACGAGGCCGGCCTCGCGCAGATGAAGGCCAACAACTACGGCGCGGCGATCCAGTCCCTGCAGGGCTTCATGAGCCAGTATCCGAACAGCACGCTCGCGCCTTCCGCGCAGTACTGGATCGGGAATGCGCACTACGCGCTGCGCGACTTCAAGAACGCCATCGCGGCGCAGCAGCGGGTCGTTTCCACCTGGCCGGAGAACAGCCGCGCGCCGGACGCGCTGCTCAACATCGCTTCCAGCCAGGCGGAAATGGGCGACCAGGGCTCGGCCACCCGAACGCTGCAGTCGCTCGTCTCCAAGTATCCGTCGAGCCCCGCCGCCGAGCAGGCGCGCCAGCGGCTGGCGAAGACCGCCAAGCGGTAGCCCGTCGGTGTCCGCGGCCGTCGTCCTCGTATCCGGCGGCCTCGACTCGGCGACGGTCCTGGCGCTCGCGCGGGAGCAGGGTTACGCGGCCTACGCGCTGTCCGTCGACTACGGGCAGCGCCATCGCGCCGAGCTCGACGCAGCCGAGCGCGTCGCGCAGGCGCTCGGCGCCCGCGAGCACAAGCGGGTGCGCATCGACCTCGCGGCCTTCGGCGGCTCGGCGCTGACGGATGCGGCCATCGAGGTTCCCACCGCGGGCGTCGTGCCGGGCGTCATCCCGGTGACCTACGTCCCGGCACGCAACACCGTGTTCCTCTCGCTCGCCCTTGCGTACGCCGAGGTGCGCGACGCGGCCACGATCTTCTTCGGCGCGAACGCGGTCGATTATTCGGGGTATCCCGACTGCCGGCCGGAGTACATGCGCGCGTTCGAGGCGCTCGCCAACCTGGCCACCCGTGCCGGGGTCGAGGGCTGCCGGTTGCGGCTGGTCACGCCGATCATCGCGATGAGCAAGGCCGAGATCGTGCGCGAAGGCACCCGGCTCGGCATCGACTATGCGTTGACGGTGTCCTGCTACCAGGCTGACGAGGCGGGCCGCGCCTGCGGCGCCTGCGATGCCTGCCGGCTGCGCCGCGCGGGCTTCGAGGCGGCCGGGCTGCCCGACCCGACGCGATACGCCGGCTGAAGCGGGCCTCCGCGGGGGGGATTGAATCCCGTTATCCAGACGGAAAATAGATTGTTACCGCGCGGTGCGCGGTTCATTAGAATCCGCTGACTTTCCCACACGCCGGCCAGGAGCAGCCATGGGCGAAGCCAATCCCGCCAGCATCATCCCGCTCGTCGCATGGGGCGGCTTCATCATCGCCTTCGTGTTCGGGTTCGTCGCGAACAAGACGAATTTCTGCACCATGGGCGCGGTGTCCGACATCGTCAACATGGGTGACTGGAACCGCATGCGCATGTGGCTGCTCGCCATCGCCGTGGCGATCGTCGGCTCCTTCGCACTCGAGGCGGCCGGCGTCATCAAGCTCTCCAACTCGATCTACCAGACGCCCAACTTCACGTGGCTCTCGTACATCGTGGGCGGGGCCCTGTTCGGCGTCGGCATGACGCTCGGCTCGGGCTGCGGCTCCAAGACGCTGATCCGCGTCGGGGGCGGCAACCTGAAGTCGGTCGTAGTGGTGATCGTGATGGCCATCTCGGCCTACATGACCCTGCGCGGGCTGTTCGGCGCCTTCCGCGTCGGCGTGCTGGAGCAGGCGACGATGACCATGGCGGGTCCGCAGGACGTGCCGTCGATCCTCTCGCGGCTCACGGGCATGGACCGCGCGACGCTCGCGTGGCTCGCTGTGGCGGTCATCGGCGGCGGGCTCGGCATCTTCGCGCTCGCGAGCCGCGAGTTCAGGCAGTTCGACTACCTGCTCGGCGGCATCGTCACCGGGCTGGTGATCGTGGCGGGCTGGTACGTGAGCGGCCACCTCGGCTACCTCGCGGAGCACCCGGACACGCTGCAGGAGGCCTGGCTCGCCACCAACACCGGGCGCATGGAGTCGCTGTCGTTCGTCGCGCCGCAGGCGTTCCTGCTCGAGCTCCTGATGTTCTGGACCGACAAGTCGAAGATCCTCACCTTCGGCATCGCGACCGCGCTCGGCGTGATCGCCGGGTCGTTCGCCTACGCGGTCGTGTCCAAGAGCTTCCGCCTGGAGGCCTTCCGGGACGCGACCGACATGCTGCGCCACATCGTGGGCGGCATCCTGATGGGCTTCGGCGGCGTGGTTGCCCTCGGCTGCACCGTGGGGCAGGGCATCACCGGCTTCTCGACGCTGGCCCTCGGCTCCATCGTGACCTTCCTCTCGATCATCGCCGGCTCCGCGGGACTGATGAAGTACGAGTACTGGAAGATGATGAACGAGCCGGAGCTCGGCGCCGCCTCGGCTTGAGCGCGAGGGTTTCGTCGTTTGACGCAAACCGCTGCCCTTCGATAAAATGGCGGGCTTCGCACCTCGCGGTGCGGGCTTCGCCAGCGTCCCCTGGCCTGTCAGGGGTCCCCCTCGGGGTCGTTAGCTCAGTCGGTAGAGCAGCGGACTTTTAATCCGTTGGTCGCAGGTTCGAATCCTGCACGACCCACCAAGATTTCCGGCGTCTGCAGGTCAAGGGATTAGCGGGTGCAGTCCGCGCCCGCACGCGCGACTCAGGCCGTGCATCGCGTGGTCCGCGCCGTCGGCGGTGCACAGCGGATCCCGAACTCCGGCCCTCGCCCTGTAGCGCGCTTGCTTCACCGGCCCGCGTTCGCTCGAACGTCCAAGCAGCCTGCCGCTTGTGGGGCACCGCCTTCGCGGGTGTCCGCGTCCCGGTTCCCAGCCGACCTCGGATCAGGGCGCGAAGAACTTGAAGAAGGTGCGCTTGAACTGACCGAAGTGGGAGAGCGGCACTTCCTTGAGTCTCTCCACCATCGCCTCCCGAACCTCCTCTGGCGCGTGCGTGCGGAGCAGCGCCCGAATCGCATCGTCCAGCTGTTCGACCGGCGTGGCGCGGAGTCGCTCCAGGGGCGTCCGTGGCCGTGGACGCGAGGCGGCTGCGAGCCATCCAAGCACGAGCATTCGTTCAGCCCCCTGCGCGGGACGCCGCCGCGTCCTCTCCGGGACACGCCGTCCCCGCGGGGCGCCGCACGGAAGGACCCGTGATCGTCGCGGTCTTCGCCGCTCCGGTTCCTCTTGGGGCACCACAGACGATGAGCATGGGTCCTTTCGCACCTTCGGGTCCACGGCAAACGCGCCCCGCATTGCAAAGGATGGGCCAGGACGCGGACGTCGCTGGAAGTGGAGGAACGCCTGCAAAGGCGTCAAGGGTTCACGCGTCGACGACGGTGGAATGACGATGGAGCGACAGTCGCGGACGTCGTTCGACAGCTGCCGCCCCAGCGGTCGGGCGGAGCCGCGTCGTTTCCGCGGGGTCGTGCGTTCAGCGGCCGCGTTCGGCCTTCTTCTTCAGCAACCGCTCGCGGACTTTCGACGTGTCGACCACGAAGCGCTCGTGGCGCCCGCGCAGGACCGGTTCGCCGCCGCACGTCACCTCGGCCTCGAACGCCACGCGGCGTCCCTCGACGGATGCGACCCGCACGTCGATCTTCGCTTCGTCGCCCAGCAGGCCCGGGCCCACGTGCTCGACCTCGACGCGCGTCCCGACGGAATCCTCGCCGGGATCGAGGTGTTCGAGCAGGCCGTTCCGGCACGTGTATTCCACGTCGCTGATGATCGAGGGCGTGGCATAGACGCGGCATTCGTCGCCCATGAAGGCGATGCAGCGGCGTTCGTCGACCGTCACGACGCGGTGAAAGGCCAGCGAGGGTGAAAGCGAGGGCTTCATGGCGGGTGCTCCAGGGCGAAGACGCCATGATCGCGCGCACGCGCCCGACTGCCAACCGCCGACCGCCGGGGCGCGGCCGGCGATGCCCGTCCCGTGGGGCTTGATCGCCGGCAATGGCGAGCGTATTGCTTGCGGGCCGCTCGCCGGCGATTCCCCTCTCCAAGTGCCGGCGCACGCGCTCGAACCCGCCGAAGGAGTCCGAACATGCCCGACACCTCGAAGGAACTCGTCGTCCTCATGACCAGGGGCGCCGACCATGAACTGTCGTCGGTCGGCTTCACCATCGCGAACGGCGGCATCACCGCCGGCCTCAAGGTCTACGTTTTCCTCACGAGCGCCTCGGTCGATCTCGTCCGCAAGCGGGCCGCCGACATGGTCCACGTTCCGCCGCTGGATCCGCTCCGGGCGCTCATCGACGACTTCCTCAAGCGTGGGGGGACGATCTGGGCATGCCCGCCCTGCGTCAAGGCGCGCGGCTACGGCCAGGAGGATCTCATCGACGGCGTGACCATCCAGGGCGCCAGCGCCATGCATCAGAGACTCCTGGCGGGGGCATCCTCGCTGAGCTTCTGACGCTCGGCCCGGGGCGGCGTACCGGGTCTCGGCGTGCCGCTTAGCGTACGGTATAGTGGCGCGCGAACGCGGCGGAAGACCGCGGACGGCCCGGAGAGGATCAGGAACCGTCGATGCGAGCTCTTGGTACGGGGACGGTTCACGACAGCGCCCCCGAAGTGGCGCGACCGCGAGGTCCCGCCTGGGTGCGTTCCGGCCTCACGCCGAGATGAACCACGGAACACGCGAAACGAGCCCCGGGGCGGGACGGCCCGGCCGCGCCGCCGTCGTCGCGGCGGTTCTGATACCGCTGGCGATCCTCGCAGTGGTCGCGGCGCGGATGCATCACAACGCGTTCGCAGAAGCCCGCGAGCGCCTTGAGCGCGCCGCGCGCATCGCGCAGGAGCATGCGGCCCGCGTCGTCGAAACCAGCGACGTGCTCGCCCGCGTGATTCTCCAGGAGGCGGGGGACGCGAGCGACGCGGAACTGCGGGACCGGCGCGAGGACGCATACCGCCTCCTTCGCGATCTGACCGGGAACCTGGAGCAGATCCAGTCCATCTGGCTGTGGGACCGTGCGGGTGCTCCGCTCTGGAGCAGCCGGTTCGCGGTCCCGCCGGCATCGCTCAACGTCTCCGACCGGGAGTACTTCGTCGGCACCCGCGAGGGGCGGTACGACCACTGGTACGTCAGCCAGCCCCTGCGCAGCCGGTCCACCGGAGAGCCGTTCGTGGACTTCGCACGCCGGCGGACGCTCGCCGACGGGCAGTTCGCCGGCGTGGTCTCGGTCTCCCTGTTTCCGGCCTATTTCGCGCGCTTCTATCGGGATCTGGCCGAGCGCGAGCCGCACCTGGCGGTCGCGCTGGTGCGAAAGGACGGCCACGTGATTGCGCGGTGGCCCGAGGTGGAGAACCTGGAGACCCGCCTTTCCCCGGAGAGTCCACTCGTTCGACACATGTCGCTCGGCACGCCGCGAGGCGAGACGAAGGGCCGGTCGTCCATCGACGGCGAGGAGCGTCTGGTGCACTTCCGTGCAGTGGAAGGCCTGCCACTGTATGTCGCAGGCAGCCTGCCCGTGGGGGCGGTGATGGCTGGCTGGCGCACGCAGGTCCTGGTGCTGGCCGCGTTCGTCGCACCCCTGGCCGGCGCGCTCGTGGTGCTGGCGCTCCTGGCTCTCCGGCGTGCGGACCGGGAGGCGGAAGCGCTGCAGCGGTTTCAGCTCGAGTCGGCGCAACGAATGCGCGCGGAGGAGGCGCTGCGACAGGCGCAGAAGCTGGAAGCGCTGGGGCGCATCACCGGAAGCGTCGCGCACGACTTCAACAACCTGCTCATGGTGGTCAGCAACAACGCGCTGCTCCTGACCCGGTTGAGCCCGCAGGCGGCCGAACAGCCGCAGCTTGCGGCCATCCAGCGCGCCGTGGCGTCCGGGACCAAGCTCACCCGGCAGCTCCTCTCGTTCGCGAGGCGGCAGCCCTTGCAGCCCACGGTCCTCTCGCTCGCGGCGGCGCTCCCGGATCTCGCCGACCTCGTCCGGACGGCCGTCGGCAAGCGCATCGAAGTGGTGGAGCGGGTCGCGAGCGACTTGCCGCCCATCGAGGCGGACCCGAACGAGCTGGAGCTGGCGTTGCTCAACATGGCGGTGAATGCAAGGGATGCGATGCCCGACGGCGGTCGCCTGCTCATCGTCGCCCGGCGTGCAACGGCTGCGGAGGTCGAGGATCTGCCGGACGGCGACTACCTCGCGCTCAGCATGTCGGACTCCGGATTGGGCATGGACCAGGAGGTGCTGCGACACGTGTTCGAGCCGTTCTTCACCACCAAGCCGCCGGGCAAGGGTACGGGACTGGGCCTCGCCCAGGTCTACGGCTTCGCGAAGCAGTCGAACGGGACGGCGACGATCGATAGCGAGCCCGGCGTCGGCACCACGGTCACGCTGTACTTCCCGGTGACCACCCGCGCGATATCCAGGGAAGCAGTGCCGGTGCACAGGGAGCTGCCCGTCCTATCGGCCGCGCTGCTGTACGTGGAGGACAACCTCGAGGTGGCCGGCGCCACCACGCCGCTGCTCCAGGCCACCGGGTGCCGGGTCACGCATGCCGGCGCGGCCGACGAGGCGATGCAGCTGTTGTCACGCGAACGCTTCGACCTCGTCCTGAGCGACATCGTCATGCCCGGGGACATGAACGGGCTGGCGCTCGCCCGCACCATCCGCAAGTACCACCCGTCGGTGCCCATCGTTCTCATGACCGGCTACACGGCGGAGCTCCATCAGGCGCTCGCCGAAGGCTTCGAAGTCCTTCCGAAGCCCTGCGCGGCGGCGACACTGGTCGATGCGTTGGCGCGTGCGCTGAACCGGCACCCCATGGCGTCGCCCGAGGGGGGCGGCGGAACGCGCGCCTAGCCTCCGGGCGCGCCGCACGTCCTGTCGCTTCGCTGAGACACGGTGCGGATGTTCAGCGGCCATCGGACCTATATCCCCGTGCCGGCTTTGCGGCGTAGTTTCCCGGAGCGTCGAGGAAACGATGAATCGATCAGGCTGCATGGAGGGCACTGCGATGGAAGCCCATCACTTCATTGCCGTCGTCGTCGACGGCAGGACGCACGACGTCTCGTTCGCCGTCCGGGAGAACGAGGTGCAGGTGTACACCGGTAGCGGGACGCGCTCCGCACCCATCCGACGCTTCGAGCCGCAGGAGCTTGCGCGGATCATGGCGGTGGCGTTGCTCCAGACGCGGAAGGACTGAACGCCGCGCGCTCCCGCGATCACCGCGGATGGCCGATTCGGTGCCGCGTGCGCCGGCGGTCACGGGGCGAGGCGGGAAACCCTTGTCCGCGCACCTGCACTGGTCTGCGCGCCTGCCGTGCGCCGGCTCGGTGTGGCCGGCCCTTGAGCCCGACGCCTCCATTGGATATCCTCGCCCGGGCCCGAGCGGCCGGGCGCCCGGGTCGTCGTTCCTGGTGCCCGGCCGCCTGCACGTCCGGTGATCCGCTCGCCGGCACCCGCCCGCGCCGTCCGGCTGGTCCGGCGGCCGCGATCCTGCGCGCAGCATCGCCAGACCGCGCCTTCCGATTCCGTCGCGGAGAGAAACTCCACATGCCGTTTACCGAGGCCGCAGCCCGGCGCGAGGCAGCGACCCCTTCCGGCGCCGCCCGTATGCATCGGCTCGGCGGGCTCGCGATGGCGCTGCTCCTGCTCACGTGGGCGTGGGACGTCGTGCGTGTCGCCAACGACCTGCGGCATCCCGAACCCGCGTTCGCGGTGCAGGAGGACCGTCCGGCGTACGGCCTCGCGACGCCTGTCCTGACCGAGATCGGCCGACACGCGATTCCCGTTCCCGGCGACAAGCCGTCCTCGCACTCCAGTTCCATCGTCGCGATCCCGGGTGCCTCGGGCAGGGTCGATCTGCTGGCCTTCTGGTTCGCGGGCTCCCGGGAAAGCGGTCCGGACGTCGAGATCGTCAGCAGCCGGTTCGACGGCGTAACGCTGGAGTGGTCGCCGCCGCGCATTTCGCTCAATCGCGAGCGGCTCGCCGCCGACCTCGATTTCAGCGTGCGCCGACTCGGCAATCCCGTGGCCTGGGTGGACGCGAGCCGGAAGGTGCACCTGTTCGCCGTCGCCACCGGTCTCGGCGGGTGGTCCGCCAGCCGGGTCGTGCACCTGGTCTCCGAGGACGAGGGCATCACCTTCGAGCCCGAGCGCGTGCTGCCGCTCTCGCCCTGGTTCAACACGAGCGCCATGGTGCGCGCGCAGCCGGTGGCCCTCGCGGACGGCGGCGCGCTGCTGCCGCTCTACTTCGAATTCGGAAACAAGTACCCGATCGCGATGCGGGTCTCGGCAAGCGGGGTGCCGGTGGCGATCGTGCGCATGTCCCACGACGTCGAGGCGCTGCAGCCCGCGATCGTTCCCATCGATTCGCACCGGGCCGTTGCGCTCCTGCGCGATCCCGGCGAGACGCGCACCCTGAAGGTGGTGTCCACCCGGGACGCGGGTCTGAGCTGGGCGGACGAAGGCATGACGAACCTCGCGAACCCGAACTCGGCCGTGGCCGCCGCCCGACTGCCCGGCGGCACGCTGCTGGCCGCGGTGAACCCGTCGCGCACCGAGCGCAGCGAGCTCGCCATGGCGGTCTCGCGCTCCGGACGCGACTGGACGGTCGTCCAGACCATCGCCTCCGGTGGCGAGGACGACGAGTTCTCCTATCCGCAACTGCTCGTGCAGGGCGACCTGGTCCATCTGACGTACACCGACCGGCGCCAGCGCATCGCGCACCGGATCTACCGGATCAAGGCGCCGCAATGAGATTGCCCGGCCTCGAGGAGCAGGGGCTGTATCTCGACGTCGGGTGGAGTCTCGTGGCGGCGGCGTTCGGCGTGAACCTGGCGGGGAGCATCGCGCGTCGGCTGAAGCATGCGGCGGGGCCCGTCGCCCTGACGATCGTCGCACTGCTCGCGGCGGGCGCCATGTGGCTCCCGGCGCCGTGGTCCCCCTCCTTCTGGCTCGGCATGGCGTTCCAGCACCCGAGCCTGCTGCTCGTCATCCTCGCCGGGCTTCACCTCGTCCGCACCCTTGGGGGTCGCGCAATCGATCCGCTGCCCCTGCTTCCCGTCGGGCCTGCGGCAACGGTATGCGTGCTGGGGGTGGGGCTCTACGCCGGCTCGTTCGCCTGGGTCCCGTTCGATCCCTACGGCTTCGGTTACTGGGGCTACTCGGGCGCCGTCATCGCCTCGCTGCTCGCGCCGCTCTGGTACGCGCTCGACCGGCGCAACGCGTTGGCGTGCGTGGCGCTCGCGCTCGCCGCCCTGGTCCACGCGGTCACGCGGCTCCCGTCGGGCAATGCATGGGATGCCGTCCTGGATCCCCTGCTGTTCCTGTGGGCGGCGGGCGCGGCCCTCGCCGCGCTGATCCGATTCGTGCGCCGTCGGGCCGCGGGGCGGACGACCCCGGCGGCTTTCCTTTCCGAGGGACAATCTTGAAGCTCGTACTGCGCGAGCCGGCCCTCCTTGCCGGCCTCCTGTTCAACGTCGCGGTGCTCGCGATCGGGCTCGTCCTCCTTTACGGCGGGGGCGAGGCCTTCACCCGCTTCACGCGCGAGGACGCGTTCGTCGAGTGGATGCAGTTCCTGCTCTTCACCGCCCTCGCGGGGCTCCTCGCGTTCGCGGCCTACGACAAGCTGGACCGCCCGGCGCCCGCCGTGTTGCCGGCGATCGGGCTCGCCGCCTTCGCGGCGGTGGTGCTGTTCGCCGCCGTGGAAGAAGTGAGCTGGTTCCAGCGCGCGCTGGGCATCGCCTCTCCGGATTTCTTCGTCCGCCACAACCGGCAGGCCGAGACCAATCTGCACAACCTCGCGATCGGCGAGCTGAGCGTGCACAAGCACCTGATGGTGAAGATGATCTTCGTCGCCGGCCTGACCCACAACCTGATCCTGCCTGCCATCGCACTGCGGCGGCCCGTGGTGCGGGCGTGGGTGGAGCGCGTCGGCTATTACCTGCCGCCGCTCTCCGTCTCGCTCGTCACCGCCGTGCTGATCACCGTCGCGCAGCTGGCGCTGAAGCATCCGCGCAGCGGCGAGATCACCGAACTGCTCGGCGCGATCCACTACTTCGTGACCGCAGCCGGCGCGTACGTGTTCGGCATCCAGTACGGCGATCCGGTCTTCAAGGACGGGCTGACCCGCCGCCGCCTCGCCGTGCTGTTCGTGGCCTTCCTGGCCCTGCTCGCGCTCGTGGCGTGGCTCCTCGGCGCGAGCGTTCACGGGGGCGCCTGAAGTCGGCCGGACGCCAGGATCGCGATGGCACCCCGGCGGTAGGCGATGAGCCCGGCGCGCTCTTCGACGCGTTCCTGCAGAAGCCGGTCGACTTCGCGGAGCACCTCTCGGTGGTGGCCCGGCTGCTCCGCGGGGAGGACGGGTGAGCGGCGGGCAAGGCAGGTCGCCGGCGAGTGTCTGCCGCGTCAGCGCGTCGCCGCGAGTCGCACCGCCCGGCCCAGATCCAGCACCACGTCCACCCGGGCGAAGCGGCGCGCGAGCAACGCCTCGCCGCCCTGGTCCTTGCGCACGTCGAGGATCAGCCGGCCGCCCGGACGCAGCCGCGCGTGCGCCTGCTCGAGATAGGTCGCCACGGGGTAGTGGAAGCCCCAGGAGAGGATGGAGATGACGAGATCGAGCGTCGTGTCGATCGGGATGGCGTTGTCGTCCGTGGCTTCGATGAGGCGGATGCGATCGCCCGGCACGCCGTTGTCGACCAGCACCCGGCGAGCGAGCGGCAGCGAGTTGTAGTACGCGCCCGCGGCATTGAAACCGTAGAAGATGCGCGGCGCGACCGACGACCTGTCGAGCAGGTGGAGCACGCGCAGCCGCTCGCCGAGGTGGCGATGGAGCAACACGTCGATGCCGGCGATGCCGCAGCCGATGTCGAGCACCTGCGCGCACGGCTCGGGGAGGAACGGCAGCAGCGTCGCCGCTTCGCGCCGCATGTCCTCGGCATAGGCGGCGTCGATCGCTTTCGCGCGGAGCCAGCTCTCCAGGTGCACCGCCGGCTTGAAGAACGGCGAGCCGAAGAGATCGTGCTCCGCACGCCTCGCGATGCGGTTCCCCCAGCGCATCAGCGGCCCCGACCACCGGAGCCGGGGAAAGCGCAGGTACTGCGTCCGCTGCAGGAGCAGATAGGGCCGGGCGCGATGGGCAATGCGCAGCATCGTGGGGCGCTAGCGCTGTGCGCCGCCGTGGCGCGCGAGCATCCACGCCTTGCGGATGCCCTTGTAGTGCACGATGTACGCGCGCCGCACGTCGTCCGACTCCTGCTGCGGCGTGAAGTTGAAGGCCGGGTGCAGGTCGAGCACGCGAAAGAGACCTGTTTCCGCCGCCATGCGGACCGCCACCTGGTCGCCGAACCAGCGGTGATAGCGGTCTTCGAGTCCGGCGAGCCGCTCGACCGCGACGCTCCAGAAGCGCGCCGTGCGCGAGAAGATCACGCCGGTGTTGTACGGCATGAAGGCGGCGAGGTCCTGCCCGAGCAGCTCGGGAAACTCCTCCCACGCCGGGGGGCGCACGATGGTCGATTCGCGCCGGTGCATCGCCACGTCGAACTGCCGGTCGAGCTCGAACACGGTCGAGACGTCCGCCTGCACCACCATGTCGGTATCGAGCAGCAACCACGAGGCCTCGGGCAGGGCGGCGTAATGCTCCAGCCGGAACGTCATGAGCCGGTTGCCGTCCCAGTCGCGCCGTCGCACCTCGTCCACACCGGGCACCGGCGCCGTCGTCCTGTCGGAAAGCTGGACAACGCGTGTCGAAGGCATCACCTTGCGCAGCGAAGCGACCAGGATGGTCGGCAGCGACAGGTCGCCGCCGACATGCAGAAAGGCCGCCGTCATGGCGGCCTGCGAGGCATTTGACACGGCAGGCTCCGGGGGAGAGACCGATTATGCGGGCCGGGACGACGCGACCGGCGGCGCGCGCGCGATAGTGTGCATGCAGTCGTGACCGATGTCCGCAGTCCGACGGGATCGGTATCATTCTTGCTGCCTCGTCGCCGTCCGCGGGAGGGGCGGACGCGTGCCGAGGCCGCTCGCCGGCACGCGCCGTCCCCCGCGCGACACCATACGGGGCATCGCAGGGGCGGCCGCAAGGCCATGAACGACGACGACTACATCGCGCTGGGGAAGCAGTCCAACTCGACCGAGCTCGGCTCCGGCCGGGACGCCCAGCTCTTCATGCAGCTCGAGCAGGAGGACGGCTTCGACGAGCTGCTCGAGGTCCCGTTCGCGCTCAAGTCGGTGCGCGACATCCACGCCGTGATGCGCCACGCGGTGGCCGAAGCGGCCGACCGGGACGACGAGCTCACCCACCATCCGCTCTTCCATCCGGGCTTTGCCGGGTTCGTGCTCGGCTTCGCCATCGGCCTGGCGCAGGCGCACCGCCAGAAGCATCTCGGCTTCCGCCTCACCTCGGCGAAGCTCACCCGCCGCCAGCTCGAGCTGTGCGAGGAGTGGGGCGTGCAGGTGGCGACCTACTATCTGGCCGTGGTGGATTCCGAGGGGATTTTCGGCAAGGACCAGGATGCCGATCTCTACGGCATCACCGACCGCTGGCGCCTCCTCGGCGAGGAGCGCCGCCTCGATGACTTCGACCGCCTGAAGGACTGCGTCGACGCCGGCAAGGCCGCCGCGCGCGGCTGGTTCGAGGACGCGGACGACGTGCCGCCGCACTTCCACTCGTGCCTGACCGCGTTCGTCGCGGCCAATCCGGACGGCGTGTTCGGCTGAAGGCGCTCCGGCGCCCCGGCGCGCAGTGCGGCGGGGCCCGCGTGCGGTTGCGACTACAATCGCACGGGCCGCTGCCGATAGAAGGTTCGTTCCATGCCGATGCCCGGCTGGCTGTCCAAGGCCCTGCTCGTCGATTACCGCAGGTTCCTGCCCGTCCGCGTGCAGGAGAAGCGCTTCGGCTGGCTGCGCCCGGAGTTCGCGCAGACGCTCGCCCGGTTTCCGGATGTCTTTCGCGTGGAGCCGGAACGGGCTGCGCTGCTCGACGTGCTCGACACGCCGCAACAGCGCTCCGACGCGATTCGCCGCGTGTGCGAGACGCTGCGCGGGGAAGGCCTGTTCCCGGGCTGGCGCAACGAGGACTACGAGGTCTTCGCCGACGCGAGCGGCGAGCCGCTCTTCCGCATCGAGCGCGCAGCGGTGAAGCGCTTCGGCATCCGCGGCCGGGCGACGCACGTGAACGGCCTGGTGGAGACGCCGCACGGCGTGCAGATGTGGATTGCGCGCCGCGCGGAGTCCAAGGCGACCGATCCGGGCAGGCTGGACAACCTCGTGGGCGGCGGCATCGCCTGGGGCCTCGACGCCTGGGAGACCCTCATCAAGGAGGCGCGCGAGGAAGCCGGCATCCCGGCGTTCCTGGCGCGCGAGGCGAAGCCGCGCGACACGCTGACCTTCGACTACCTGACGCCCGAGGGGCTGGACGCCAACGAGGTCGAGGCGTTCGATCTGTTCCTGCCGTCGATCTTCCGGCCGCGCAACGAGGACGGCGAGGTCGCGGGCTTCGAGCTCCTGCCCCTCGACGAGGTGCGCAGCCGTCTCGACGTGCCCAACCTCTTCACCGTGGATGCGGCCCTGGTGGCGCTTCGCTGCCTCGAGCGTCACGGCGTGTACTGACCGGTCAGCGGAATTTGTTCACCCGGCGGGCTTCCGGCCTGACATATACTTCACGCGCAAAATCAGTCCATTAATGCAGCGCCCACGCTGCAGCGGGAGAACAAGCCTTTGATCCGCCTCGGGGCCTCGTGGTCGGCGATCGCACGGCCGCTGCGCTATGCCGCGGTCGTCACGCTGGTCGCCGTCCTGGTGGGCGGATGGGTGGCGCTCTACCTCAAGTCGCGCGCGGTCGACCTGCGCGCCGCCAACGCGGTGCTCGAGGGCCTGCGCGAGCTGAAGGAGATCGACAGCCGCTGGAACGACAGGCTCATCGCCATGCGCCTCGCGCCGGCGGCGGATGCGGCAAAGGAGGCGGCGCTTGCCGATCCCGGCCGCATGGGGCGCGTGCTCTCGATGCTCTCGGTGAACGCCTACAGCGTCGGGACCGCAATCACTCCGCAGGCGCTCGCCGACCTCAAGCAGGCGTTCGAGGACAAGAGCGCCGCGGTGGCCAGGCTCGTCACGGCGCGCGAAGCATCGGGCGCGGCCGTCGACGCAATGAAGCGAGGCGCGGATGCACTGGCCGCGCTTCCCCGCGGCCGCGACGGCATCGCACCGACCACCGAGCGCGCGGCGGAGCGCGCCATCGGCGCCGCACTCGCGCATCTGGCGCAGCCCTCGCCCGGCTCGGCGCGCGCCGTCGCCACGGCCGCCGACCTGCTCGCCGCCGAGGACGTGCCGCCGGCGCTCCAGCCCGAAGTGCGCGCCCTCGGCGCCGCCGCGCGCGAGGTGGTCGCCACCCGCGCCGCCGAGGACAACGCGTTCAGCGCCGCGTTCTTCGCCTCCACCGGGCCGCGGCTGGACACGCTCACCAAGGAGTTCGAGAAGGACTTCGGCAACGCGCTCGACGACGGCGAGCGCTACCGCCTCTATCTCTTCCTCTACTCCGCCCTGATCCTGCTCCTCGCCCTGTGGCTGGCGTGGCGCCTGACCGGCACGTACCGCGTCATCGGCTCCATCAACCGCCAGCTGCGTGAAGCGAACGAGACCCTGGAGTCGCGCGTCGAGCAGCGCACGCGCGAGCTCGCCGACGCGCTGAAGCAGCTCAAGGAGAACGAGGCGCTCCTGATCCAGAGCGAGAAGATGTCCTCGCTCGGCCAGATGGTCGCCGGCGTCGCCCACGAGGTGAACACGCCGCTCGCGTACGTGAAGGCGAGCCTCGAGTCGGTGAGCGGCCAGATGCCGCGCATCGGCACCGCGCTGGAGCAGAGCCAGAAGCTGGTGGACATGCTGCGCTCGGACCGCACCACGGAGGCCGAGCTCGCGGCGCAGTTCGCCGCCGTCGACGCCACGCTCGGCGAGCTGCGGAGCCGCGGCACGTTCGGCGAGCTCGGCACGCTCGTGAAGGACGGCCTCTACGGCATCGGCCAGATCGGCGAGCTGGTCACGAACCTCAAGGACTTCGCGCGGCTCGACCGCAGCAAGGTCGCCTCGTTCGACCTGAACGAGGGCGTCACCAGCGCGCTCGCCATCGCGCGCAACGAGCTGAAGACCAAGACGGTGACCAAGGAGTTCGGCGTGCTGCCGAAGGTGAGCTGCTCGCCGTCGCAGATCAACCAGG
>CAZKHE010000051.1:0-29482 GCA_964552535.1 uncultured Enterobacteriaceae bacterium
CGCCCGCGTACATGTTGCCGAAGAGTCGCATCGCGAGCGACACCGGCTTGGCGAGGAGCTCGATGATGTTCAGCAGCAGGTTCGGCAGCCACAGCAGCGGATGCGAGCCGAACGGCGCGTTGAACAGCTCGTGCACGAAGCCGCCGGGGTGCTTGATCTTGATGCTGAAGTAGATGATCAGCAGGAGCACCGACAGGGACAGGCCGAACGTGGTGTTCAGGTCGCCGGTCGGCACGGTCTTGAAGTACTCGGCGCCCGCGGCATGCGCGATCAGCGGCACGAGATCGACCGGCAGGAAGTCCAGCGCGTTCATCAGCCAGACCCAGACGAAGATGGTCAGTGCGAGCGGCGCGACCAGCTTGCGCGATTCGACGTGGTGGATGATGCCCTTGGTGGAGTCGTCGGCGAACTCGACCAGCATCTCGATGGCCGCCTGCATGCGGCCCGGCACGCCGGAGGTGACGCGCTTGGCCACCGACCGGAACATCCAGAGGAAGACCACGCCCATCAGCACGGACATGATCAGCGTGTCCAGGTTGAGGGACCAGAAGCCCTCGCCGACGTTCCAGTTCGTGAGGTGGTGGACGATGTAGGCGGAAGGGTTGTCCGAGGGGACTTGTCCGGCGGCGGCCATCTTTCAGCTCTGCTAGTTCAAGCGATCAGAAGTGCTAACAAGTAGGCCTGCAGCGTGACGATGAACGTCACCACCAGCGCCGCATGGTCCACGTCGCGATAACCCTGGAGCACGACGGCGAACAGCACCGCCGACAGCCCCAGCTTCACGATCTCACCGACGAAGAACGTTGCGCCGAACGCGGCAACACCCCGCTTGGCGGCAGACCGCAGCCGCCATGCGAACAACGCACTCGGAAGGAAGCAGATCGCCCCGCCCAGAAGCGCCGAAACGCCCGCGTTCGGGTTCCTGAACGCGCCCCAGCCCAGTGCCATGACGAGAGCGATCAGGACCTGGAGTCCGACCGCTCGGGCATACGAGCCGGGTCGCGCGGGCTCTTCGGGGCCCTCCCGCAACTGCTCCGGTGACGTCGCCAAGGCGTGAAGCCGGGTTCAATAAAGCATTCGATTATGTGCGGTTATCGGCATGGCTGTCAATGCGGCGATGCATTGCAGCATTTTCGCGCTGCAGTACGAGCGCCCTGCTGATCAGCGCACGAGCGGTCCTGCGAGCGCCGTACCCGAGAGCCAGGCGCCCTCGACCCGCGGGCCGCCGCACCAGTCGCCGCACGCGGCAAGCCCCGTATCCTCGTCCAGAAGATACGGGAGCGTGAGCGGCTCCTCGGGCAGCGCGTAGCGCCACCGGTGCGCCGTGGCGTGTACGGGTCGTGCAATCACGCCGGTCACCTGCGCGAACACGTCGAGCAGCGGCGCCGGCACGAACGACTTGTCCTGCTCGAGGTGCTCGCGGCTCCAGCCGGGCCCGGCGTGCAGCACCCAGCATTCGCCGGCGGGACGGTCGGGCTTGGAGCCGTCGCGCATCACCCAGGCGAGCGGTGCGTCCTCCACGAACGCGCCGTCCCAGTCGATCGGCAGGCGGTGATCGAAGGCCGCCATCACCGCCCAGCACGGGGACATCGCGCAGCTCTGCGCGAGCGCGGACAGCGCGGCGCTGGGCTTGAGCAGCGCCGCGGCCTGCGGCGCGGGAATTGCGGCCACGACCCGGTCGAACGTGCCGAGGAGCCGTCCGTGCTCGCCGAGCACGTCCCAGCGTGGACCGCGCGGTGCGAGGGCGGTGACCGCCGTTTCCTGTCGGACGTCGAGCCCCTGCGCCATCGCGCGCCCGATCGCGCTCATGCCGGGCACGCCCACCAAACGGCGATGGGGGGAGGTCGGCTGCGCGCGGCCGGAGCGGATGGACACCACGCGGCCGCTCCACTCGGCGACGACGCCCGCGTCCTGCCAGCGCGATACCGCTTCCCCAAAGCGCTCGTCGCGCACCGTGAAATACTGCGCGCCGTGATCGAACGCATACGGCGGCGCGCGTCGCGTGGCGAGCCGGCCGCCGTTGCCGCGGCTCTTCTCGAAGACGGTCGCCTGGACGCCCGCGCGCACGAGCTCGGCGGCGCACGCGAGGCCCGCGATGCCGGCTCCCACGATCGCGACGTTCATGGGGCTACCCCGCCTGCTCCTCGCGCAGATAGCCCATCCGGCGGATGAGCTCGCGGTCGGTCATCATGAACAGCGTCGCGCCGCCCTTGGCGGCCTTGTGGCTGACCCAGTTCCAATGCGGCACGGTGAAGACGTCGCGCCGCGCCCATTCGATGCGCCGGTCGCCGATCTGCGAGACGCCTTCGCCTTCCACGACGACGCAGATGGCGTTGTGCATGCTCCGCTGAGCGCGCGTCGCCGACTGCCCGGCGAGGCCGAGCAGGTAGCAGTCGAGCGTGGGCAGCACGGCGCGCCCGGTGGCGGGACTCACGTAACGCAGCATGCGCGAGCCGTCCGCGGCCGGCGGCAGCGCGGCGAGCGCCGAGTGCGCGTCCATCCACGAGTAGCGGAAGAGCGGCGAGTACTGCGGCGCGGTGTAGGCCGCGGGCAGCAGGCCTGACCAGTTGAGTGCCTCGTCGGGAAGCGTACCCATGTCCCTGGGCACGTCGCGCGCTTCGCCGGCCTCGTAGAAGGTGGCGTCGAGGTGCCGCGCGAGCGGCAGGTCGAGACCGTCGAACCACACGACGCGCCGGTGGCCGTCGTTGACGTGCTCGTGCCAGCACCAGGCCGGCGTGAGGATGAGGTCGCCTTCGTGCATCGGGCAGCGCTTGCCGTTGACGACCGTCGCGCCGCCGTAGCCATCCATGATGAAGCGCAGCGCGGCCAGCGTGTGGCGGTGCGGCCGTGCCGACTCCCCGGGCTCGAGGATCTGCAGCCCGCCGAAGAGATTCGTAGTCGTGGTGACTTCGCCCCCGAAGGCCGGGTTCACGAGCATCAGCACGCGGCGCTCCGCATCGGCCATGCTGCACTCGCGCACGGCGCGTTCGATGAGCGGCTGCATCGTCTGCCACGCCCAGTGCATCGCCGGATCGCGGGCACGCGGCTCGGCCGGCACCAGGTCCCGATAACGGTCCCACAGCGGCTGCGTGTGCGCAGCCGCGAGGGCGTCGAGCAGGGGCGGGGGAGAGGCGTCGTTGGGCATCGTGCGCCGCGCGGCGTCGGGGAAGCTAGGCGTATTCTGCTGCAACGCGGATGTCGAATGCGCCGACTTTCTCGATCTCCGCGTGAAGAACGTCGCCCGGCTTCACCGGCCCGACGCCTTCCGGCGTGCCGGTGAAGATGAGGTCGCCGGGGAGGAGCGTGTACATCGACGAGGCGTATTCGATGAGCTTCGGCACGTCGTACACCATGCGCGCGGTGCTGGCGTCCTGCCGCATCTCGCCGTTCACCGTGATGAAGAGGCGCAGGTTCCCCGGATCGCCCACCTCGTCGGCGGTGGTGAGCCACGGCCCGCACACCGCGTACGTGTCCACCGACTTGCGGAAACTCGGCAGCTCCGGCCCGCGGATGGTCATGTCGAGGCCGATCGCGTAGCCCGCCACGTAGGCGAGCGCGTCGGCCTTCGCCACCTTGTTGCAGGGCTTGCCGATGATCACCGCGAGCTCCACCTCGTGGTCGTTGCGCCGGTCCGGCATGCGCAGGCGGATCTCCTCGCCGGGGCCGATGAGCGCGCTGTTCGCCTTGAGGAAGAGCCCCCAGTCCCAGATGTTCTTGATGTCGCGGCCGTGGGCGATGCCCTGGTCCTTCTTCGCCTCGTCGATGTGCGCGGCGTAGTTGATCGGCGCGTTGATGATCTTGCTCGGGTTCGCGACCGGCGACTTGAGCTTCGCGCCGGCGAGCGGGCGCCGCGGCGCCGCGGCCGCGAGCGTGCGGATGCGCGCGGTCACGGCCTCCAGGTGCGTGATCAGCGGGTCGCCCTGCGCGAGCGGCCAGCGCTGGGCGGGAATGGCGTCGAGCGCCGGGGTGACGTCGAGGATCTCCTGACCCTGGACGAGGCCGAGGCGGTCCTCGCCGAGTGTCGCGTCGAGGTATCTGCAGAGGCGCATGGAACGGGTTCGCGGTCGTCGGGGCCGCTAGTCTAACGCTACGTCTCGTCCTTCCTGCCGACCTTCGCCTTCCACAGGGCCCACGGCCGCGCCGTCTGCACCCGATTGGCCGCATCGGCGGCGGCGGCCTCCTGCGGATCGAGATAAGTCACCTCGCCGCCGAGGCCGATGGCGCGCTGCTGGATCGCCGCGTTGAGCTCGGTGTACATCGCGCGATAGACCGCGAGGGGAATCGAGTCGCCGACGGCAACGAAGCCGTGACCGCGCATGAGCGCCACGGCGCCGCCGCCCAGCTTCGCTGCCAGCGCCTGCCCTTGCACGGCGTCGCGCACCAGCATGTCGGTGCAGCCGAAGCGTTCGCGGATGTCGAACACCGCCGCGCCCCCCGAGAGGAACCCGCTCATGTGATAGATCGGCCGCAGCCGGACCGTCGACGCGGTGAACGGGATCACCGACGGCGAGTGGCTGTGCACCACCGCGGTGACGTCCGGACGCGCCCGATAGATCTCGCCGTGGATGTAGCGCTCGACGTAGGGCCGGCGCTCGTCACCGTCGACGGGTTTCGAGTCCGCGTCGAACACCATCACGTCGGCCGGGGTCACCAGCTCCGGCGCGAGCGACCGCGACAGCAGAAAGCAGCCGGGTCGCTCGGGGTGCCGGGCGCTCACATGGCCGAAGCCGTCGAGCACGCCGTAATGGGCGAGGATGCGATTGGCGGTGGCGAGGTCGTCGAGGATCGCATCGAGCGCGGCGGACATGCGATGCCGCGCCTACTCGGGCTTGAGCCCGGCGTCGCGTACGACCTTGCCCCAGCGGGCGAGATCGGCACGGATGACCTCGCCGAACTTCTCCGGTGACGAGGCGATGACGTCGAGGCCGTGCGCCGCGATGCGCTGCTTGAACTCCGGTGTATTCATGGCGGCGACGATCTCGGCATGCAGCTTCTTCACGATGTCCGTCGGGGTGCCCGCAGGCGCGAGCACGCCGAGCCAGATGTCGACATCGTAACCCGGCAGCCCCTGTTCGCGCACCGTTGGAATCTCCGGCGCCACGGACACGCGCTCGGTGCCGCCCACCGCCAGCGCGCGCAGCTTGCCGGAGCGGATGTGCGGCAGCAGCGAGTTGATCGCCCCGAAGAACACCTGCACCCGGCCCGCGAGCAGCTCCGGCACGATCTGCCCGGCGCCCTTGAAGGGCACGTGCTCCATCTTCGTGCCCGACTGGGTCATGAAGAGCTCGGCCGCCAGGTGCTGCGGCGTGCCGGGCCCCGGCGTCGCGTAGTTGAGCTTGCCCGGCACCGTCTTCGCGTAGGCGATGAACTCCTGCACGTTCTTCGCCGGCACGTCGGGATGCACCACCATCGCGACCGGCAGCGACGCCGCGAGGGTGATGGGCGCGAAGTCCTTCTCCACGTCGAAGGGCATCTGCTTCACCATGTGCGGATTGATGACGAAGGTGTTGGCCGCCATCAGGATCGAGTAGCCGTCGGGCGGCGACTTCGCCACCGTGTCGGCGCCGATGTTGCCGCCCGCGCCGGGCCGGTTTTCCACCACCACCGGCTGGCCGAGCCGCTTCTGCAACTCCGCGCCGATCTCGCGTGCCAGAAGGTCGTTGCCGCCGCCGGGCGGGTTGGGCACGACGAACCGGATCGGGCGCGACGGAAAGCTTGCAGCAGTCTGCGCCGCGGCGGGCACGGCGACGGCGGGCGCGAGGCACAGCGCGAGGCACCGTGCCAGAAACGTGCGTCTCATGAAGCTCCTCCTCGTGATGTGCTCACAGCGTGATGTGTACGTTCTTGTGCTGGGTGTAGGTGAGCAGTTCGTCGAACCCCTCCTCGCGGCCGAGCCCCGACTGCTTGTAGCCGCCGAAGCTCGCGCCCAGGAAGTGCGCGCTGACGCTGTTCACCCAGACGTAGCCTGCTTCGACCCGCGCCGCCGCACGGTGTGCGTTGGCGAGGCCGGTGGTGAAGATCGACGCGGTGAGGCCGTAGTCGACCGCGTTGACCTCGTCGAACAGCGTGTTCTCGTCCGACCAGCGCAGCACCGAGAGCACCGGCCCGAAGATCTCCTCGTTGGCCAGCCGCATCTTCTGCGTGACGCCGGTGAACACCGTGGGCTCGACGAAGTGCCCGCGGGCGAGCCGCGTGTCCTCGGGCGGCTTGCCGCCGTACTCGAGCCGCGCGCCCTCGCGCGTGCCGAGCTCGATGTAGCCCATGATCTTGTCCCACTGCGCCTTCGAGATGATGGCGCCCATGGTGGTGGCCGGATCGGTGGGAATGCCCGGACGGTAGTGGCCGATGCGGTCGAGCACGCCGGCCATCACCCGGTCGTAGATCTTCTCGTGCACGAAGAGCCGCGAGGTCGAGCCGCACGACTGCCCGCACCAGGTGAAGTTCATGCCGTTGACCGCGCCGGGGATCGCGCGGTCCAGGTCCGCGTCGGGATAGAGGATGCAGGCGTTCTTGCCGCCGAGCTCGAGCGTGACGTTCTTGAGCCGCTCCGCGCCGGCCTTGAGGATGGCCCGGCCGGTCGGCACGCTGCCGATGAGCGAGAGGCGCGGCACCAGCGGGTGCGTCACCAGCCCCTCGCTGCCTTCGCGGCCGGCAGTGATGATGTTGAGCACGCCCGGCGGCAGGATGCCGTCGAGGATCTCCATCATGCGATAGGCGGAGAGCGGCGCCTGGTAGGGCGGCTTCATGATCACCGTGTTGCCGGCCGCGAGCGGCGGTCCGATCTTGCCCGCGGTGAACATGATCGGATGGTTGTAGGCGACGATGCGCGCGCACACCCCGTAGGGTTCGCGCAGCGACAGGTTCACCACGCCCTCGCCCATCGGGATGGTCTCGCCCTTCATCTCGGTCACGAGGCCGGCGTAGTACTCGATCTGCATCGCCGCGACCACCGCGTCCTTCGCCATCTCGCGCACCGGGTTGCCGCAGTTCGCGGCATCGAGCATGGCGAGCTCGTCGGCATGCTCGCGCAGCTTGGCGGCCGCCTTCCTGAGCAGCGCCGCGCGCTCCAGCGGCTTCACGCGGCGCCATTCCAGGAACGCGCGATGCGCGCTCCGCACCGCCGCATCCACGTCTTCCGCATTCGCTTCGGCGCAGGGCCCGAGCGACGCGCCGGTCGCCGGGTTGTACGTGTCGGCGTAACCGCCGCGCGGCGCCTGCCAGCGGCCGTCATAGTAGAGGTCGCGATGGCGCGGCAGGAGCGTCGCCACGTGGGCGTCGATGCGCGCGATGTCGTCGGGCTGGTTCATGCGGATCCTCCGGGTTTCAAAGGCAGTACACGTCCACCATCGCCGGCAGGTAGTCGCTCTGCAGGACGGTGCGCTTGCGCCGGATGCGCCAGGTGCCCTCCACCTGCACCAGCGCGTAGCGCGCCCAGCCGAAGAGCACGTACTGGTTCTTGCGATGGGGGTCGAACATGTGGGTGGTCCAGGTCGAGCGCACGTCCATGGCCTCGGAATGCGCCTCGAGCACCAGGATGTTGGACACGAGGTGCGCCGTCCGCCGCATTGGCATCGAGGCCGGCGAGCGCCGCGAGCGGATGCGCACGATGCGGTCCTCGAGCCCGGCGCGGCTCGCGTAGTAGATGTGCGAGAGCTCGCGCTGCGGGTCCTCGGTGAGTGCATCCTCGGTGCGCCAGGTCGGCACCCAGTACTCGCAGTCCGGCACGTACAGCGCGAGCCAGTCGTCCCAGCGCTGCTCGTCCAGCGCGGCGGCCTCGCGGTGGAGCAGGTCGGTGGCCGCCGCGGTCGCGGCGCCGGGCGCGGCCGTCCTCATGCGTCGGGGCCATAGGCCGGCAGCCCGCGCAGACCGCGGTCCATGAGCCGCGCCCACTCGCGATAGGTCGCGTGGCTCGACACTTCGTTCTGCAGCTCGAAGCCGCCCTGCACGCTCTCGGTGGGACGCACCCCGAGCTCGTGCGCGAGCGGGCTCGCCCCCGGCACGAGCGCGTTCATCGCGCGGCCGTAGCCCTGCAGCCAGCCGACCTGGCGCGCCTGCAGACCGAGCTGCAGGTCCTCGTACGTCACCGCGTCGTCGGGCGTGGCGAAGCCGCTCACGTTGAAGAAGTCCTCGAACTGCCGCAGCCGCCACGCGCGGATCTCGGCCGGCTCGCCGATCGGTGCGAGGCAGTAATAGCGCATCTCGGTGCGGTTCACGCCCAACGGACGGAAGGTGCGCACGTTGAGCGAGGTCGCGTCGGCGATCTGCATGCTCGGGAAGATGGTCACGTTGCGCAGCTTGAGCATCCACTCGGCGAGCGTGTCGCCGGCGCGCGCGCGCACTTCGGGGATCTGCGGAAAGATCGGCCGCTTGTCCACTTCGGCCTGGTTCAGCCAGATGGCGTTGTGGCCGTAGGCGAAGGTGAACGCGCCGCCTTCCTGCGCGAAACGCTTCTTCCAGTCGAACTGCCGCGCCGCCTGGTTGCCGCTCGCCGCGTCCGCGCGGCGGCGCTGCACTTCCATGAAGCTCGTGTGGGTCGAGGTGAGATGGTAGAAGTCGGTGCCGTTGTCCATCTGCGCCTTCCAGTTCGCGTCGAACGTGAAGGCGATGCGGCCGGGCACGAACTCCATGCCGTGCGGCCCCTGGTCCATGGCCGCATCGAGGAAGAAGCGCAGGTCGCCGAGGAACGCCTCCAGCGGCGGGACGTCGGCGGAGAGGCTGCCGAACAGGAGTCCCTTGTACGACGCGAATGCCGGCAGGCGCACCAGATCGTGGTCCTCGCGCTCGAACGCCTCGCTGTAGCGGCCGGCCGACCGATCCTTGATGTCCACCAGCTTGCCGGCCGCGTCGTAGGACCAGCCGTGATACGGGCACACGTGGTAGCGGCGGTTGCCGCTCTCGGTGCGGCAGAGCAACGTGCCCTTGTGGCGACAGGTGTTGAGGAACGCCCCGACCTGCCCCGACTTGTCGCGCGCGACGAGCACCTGCACCTGCCCGATGTACGCGACGATGTAGTCGTTCGGTCTGGGGAGCTGCGTGTCGAGCCCGAGGAAGATCCAGGTCTTGGCGAAGACGTGGCGCTGCTCGAGCTCGAACAGCGCCGGGTCGGTGAAGACGTCCGGGTGCACGCGGAAGACGCCTTCCGGGACGCGGTCGTCGACGTAGTCGCGGATTTCCACCCGTTGCGCCTATTTCTGCAGCGATTTCGCCGTGGCCGGGTCGTACCCGGGATCGACGCGCGCATCGATTACTACGACGTTGCCCGCGCGCACCGCGGCGATGCCTTTCTCCAGCGCACGCGCCAGTTCACCCGTGGTGCGCACCGGCCCGATGCCCTGGGCGCCCTGGGCCTCGGCGAGGCGCGCGAAGTCGATGTCCGGATCGGCGATGCGCTGGCCGATCCACTTGTTCTCCACCGGGCGGCTGCGCGTGATCGCCACGCGCTCCTGGTGCACTTCGTCGTTGTAGAAGGACTGGTTGTTGGCCACCACGACGAGCATCGGGATGCGGTAGTGCACGGCGGTCCACAGTGCCGAGGCGCCCATCATGAAGTCGCCGTCGCCGATCACCGCCATCGGCAGCCGGCCGGTGTCGCGCAGCGCCAGCGCCGAGCCGGTGGCCATGCCGAGACCCGAGCCGATGCCGCCGCCGCCGTCGTAGCCGAGATAGTCGAGCGGATGGGTGAAGGGGCGCGCGTCGCCGACCCAGCCGAGCGGCAGACGCATGAGACAGACGTCGATGCCCTCGAGCGCACGATGGACGACGGCGCCGAGCTCGCGAACCCCGATCGGCGCGTTCGCGTGGTCCGCCCCCGCCGCCCGCGGCTCCGGCTTTGCGTGCGCGCGCGGCGACTGCGCTGGCTTGAGCGCCTTCACCGCGTCGAGCAGCAGCGGCAGCGCCACGTCCGGCTCGGCGAGCACGTTCAGGTCCACGGGCGGCAAACCCTGGTAGTCCATGCTCCAGCCACGATGCACGTGCTGGTCCACGGAGATCTGGATCACCTTGGCGGTCACGCCGTCCTTGCAGGCGGTGCGCAGCGTGCCGCCGAGGTCGAGCCAGTCGAAGCTGAGGATCACGTCGGCCGAGCGCAGCACCGCGGACTGGGCCTCGCCGAAGAGCAGCGCCGGCGGGGCCGCATGCAGCGGGTGGTCGGTGGGGAACGCCGCGCCGAGCTTGAAGTCGGTGAGCACGCGCGCGTTGAGGCGCTCGGCGAGCTCGATGCGCTGCCGCCACGCGGCCTCGCTGCGCGACACGCGACCGGCGAGGATCACCGGCGCCCGCGCATCGACGAGCGCCTGCGCGATGGCGGCGAGCTGCTCCGGCGCCGGCACGGCGGGCGTCGGAGCGGCGAAGCGTCGCATGTCGGGCACGGCCGGCACTGCGGCCGGGCGGTCCTCCTGCAGCTCGGTTCCGAACACGACGTACACGGGCCCCTGCGGCGCGGTGGTGGCGATCTGCTTGGCGCGCGCAAGCGATTCGCCCGCGGCGGCGAGCGATGCGGGCTGGTCGTCCCATTTGGTGTAGTCGCGCACCAGCGCGCCCTGGTCCTTCGCGGTGTGGATCCATTCGATCCAGGGGCGCCGGCGCGCGGCGTCGACGGCCCCGGTCGCACCCAGCACCACCACGGGCACGCGGTCGCACCACGCGTTGAAGATCGCCATGGTGGCGTGCATCAGGCCGACGTTGGAATGCACGAACGCACCCATGGGCTTGCCGGTGACCTTGGCCCAGCCGTGCGCGATCGCGACCGCGTGTTCCTCGTGCAGGCAGAGCAGCATGCGCGGGTCGTCGTTGCCCAGGTAGTTGACCAGGCTGTCGTGCAGGCCGCGGAAGCTCGCGCCGGGGTTGAGCGCGACGTACACGAGGTCGAGCGCGCGGATCACCTCCGCGAGGTAGTCGCTCCCCCAGCCGCGTTCCGGTTGGTCGACGATGCGCGGGCGTTCCAGCTCTTGCATGCTCAGCTCTCCAATGTGCGTTCCAGCCGCGCGAGGCGCTCGCGCCACCGCGGCTCGACTTCGGGATTGCGCCAGTACAGCGGCGGCTCGCCGCGCATCAGGCGTTCGATGTTCTCGATCGCCGCGCCCGGGATCGCCTCGAAGATCTCGCGCGTATGGCCGATCATGTGCGGCGTGAGGATGACGTTGGGCAGCGTGCGCAGCGGGCTTTCGAGCGGCAGCGGCTCGAGTTCGAACGCATCGAGCGCGGCGCCCGCGAGCTTGCCTCCGGCGAGTGCCGCGTAGAGCGCCTGCTCGTCCACCATGCCGCCGCGCGCGGTGTTGATGAAGAACGCGGTGGGCCGCATCAGCGCGAGCTCGCGGGCGCCGATCATGTGCCGCGTCTCGCTGGTGAGCGTGGTGTGCACGCTCACCACGTCGCTTTCGCGCAGCAGCTCGTCGAGCGCGACCATGCGCACCCCGGCGGGCGCGGCGCCCGGCGCGACGTACGGGTCGCACGCGAACAGGTTCACGTGCCAGCCGGCGAGCCGCTGCACGACGCCGCGCGCGATGCGCCCGAGGCCGATGAGCCCGACCGTCTTGCCGCGCAGCATGCGCGCACGCTGGGTCTTCGGCCGCGGCAGGCACTCACGCAGCACGCGCTCGGTGTGGTGGAGGTCGTAGAGCTGCGCGAGGATCAGCAGCACCGTCGCCTCGGCCATCGATTCGAAGTTCTCCGGCGTGGGGCCGTTGGCGATGGCGATGCCGCGCGCGTTCGCTTCGGCGATGTCGATGGTCTCGGTCCCCACCGTGGGGAAGACCACGGCGCGGAGCCGCGGCGCCGCGTCCAGCACCGAGGGCGGGATCAGCGAGCGCGTGCTGGTGAGGATCACGTCGGTCGCGCCGAAGAACCGCGGGTGGTCGGCCGCCGCGAAGACGGTCTTCGCCGGCGGCTTCTGCACCGGACCGCGCACGATTCGATAGCCGCGGCGTTCGAGCTCCGCCGCGACCACGGCGAGACGCTCGTCGAGGATGAAATCCGATGCGACGAAGACGGTGCCCGGGTTCACGCCCTGGTCCTATGCCGCGGCCACGCGCACGACCGCGCGCGACGGCGACTCCTGCGTGCTCGGCGCCTTGTGTGCGTGCACCGCGTGCGTGTCGAGGTCGAGCGCGGACGGATCGGTGAAGGTGGCGCCGATGTCGATCCCCAGCCGGTAACGCTTTTCGCCCATGGTTGCCTGTCTCGCGGCGCGGAGGGCCAATCTAGCCCCCCGACTCGGATTGATCAATCTTGAAGTGGTCGTCAACGTGGGACGTGCACGGCCTCCGCGGAACGCCACGCGGGCGCGTCAACGGGCCGCGCGCGGCAGCAGCGCGAGGCTGGCGAGGGACAGCGTCGAGAACAGCACCAGCAGCGCGGCGACGGGTACCGTGGAGGTCGCGGGGAACATGCCGACGAGTTGCGTGGCGACGGCCCCGGTGAGGTTCTGCAGGAAGGTGAGGCCGCCGGAGGCGGCGCCGGCTGCCTGCGGGAACGCGCTGATCGCGCCCGCCTGCGCATTCGGGTTGGACAGGCCGGCGCACAGCACCACGACCACCATCGGACCGACGAGCGACCACGGCGTCTGCACGCCGGCGGCCGCCAATGCGAGCGCAGCGATCGCAGCGAGCAGCGCGGCCACCGAAGCGCCGGTCACCATGCGGCGACTCCCCACCCGCGTGGACACCCGCGAAGCGATGAAATTGCCGACGAGGTACGCGACCGCGACCGCGGCGAAGTAGCGTCCGAATTCGGCTGGGCCGCGCCCGAGGGCATCCGCGAAGACGGTGGGGGCCCCGGCGACGAAGGTGAGGAACGTGGCGGTGACCATCGCGTTCTGCAGCGCATAGGCCATGAAGGCGCGGTGCACGACGAGCTCGGCGAGCCTGCCGCGTCGGATGCGGGCGCCGGGCGCGGCTGGCGGCCGGGTCTCCGGCAGCCGCCGGATCACCGCACCGAGCAGCGTCACACCGACGAGCGCGAGCAACGCGAACAGCGCCCGCCACGACACGTGCTCGGCGAGCAGCCCCCCCACGAGCGGCGCGATCAGCGGCGCGATCACCATCACCATGGTGAGCGTGGCCAGCTTGGAGGCGAGCTCCGACGCCGCGTTGCGGTCGCTCACGATGGTCCGCGCCAGCACCAGCGCGCCGATCCCGCCCACCGCCTGCAGCATGCGGCCCGCCATGAGCAACCATATGTTCACCGCGGTCCCCGCGACGGTGGCTCCCGCGAGGAACACGAGCAGCGCCGCGACCAGCACCGGCCGCCGGCCGTAGCGATCCGCGGCCGGGCCGTACACCAGCGTGGCCGGCGCCATCGCGAGCAGCGGCAGGCTGATGGACAGCTGCACCAGCGCCTGCGGCACCGCGAACGCGTCGCGCACCACCGGCAGCACGGGCGCGAAGAGGTGCATCGAGAGCGGCGCGAGCGCGGCCATCGCCGCGAGCAGCGGCAGCAGGCTTCGGCGCGGGGACGGGGCGGGATGTTCCGGCGGCATCGGCTCCGAACGTATCATCAAGTCCCGCCCCACCGCCCGGGAGCCATGGCCAACGAGCATGCCGACTACATGAGCGCGCGCGACGCGCTCGCCGCGCTGGGAATCCGCACGCAGACGCTCTACGCCTACGTGAGCCGCGGGTGGATCCGCAGCCTCAAGCAGCCGGGGACCAAGGAGCGCCTGTACGTGCGCGACGACGTGGAGCGCATGCGCGCCCGGCAGCGCGCGCGCAGCGGACATGGCGCGGTCGCGGCCGCCGCCATGAACCTCGGCGACCCGATCATCCAGACCTCGATCACCGAGATCTCGCCGGACGGGCCGCTGTATCGGGGCCGCCCGGCGATCGAACTCGCGCGGCGCGGCGTGGCCTTCGAGAGCGTCGCCGAGCTCCTGTGGACCGGGCGCGACCCGGACGACGAGGTGCGCTGGCCGGTGGCGCCGATTCCCGCAGAGGTCGCGCGCCTGCTGAAGGCCCTGCCCACCCGGCGCCCGCAGGAGCAGTTGCTCGAGGTCTTCGCGATGGCGGTGCTCGCCCTCGGCATGGCGCGGGGGACCGTCAACGACCGGATGCGCTTCGGCAATCCGAACGCCGCCGCCCGGCAGATCATGCAGGTGCTCGCCGGCTGCCTCGGCTTCGCGTCGACGCGCCGCGGGTTCGTGCCGCCGCGCGACGGCGAGCGGCTCGTGGACCACCTGGCGCGCGCGCTCGGCGTCCCCGGCACCGACGAGAACCTCGCCGCACTCGACGCGGTGCTGATCACGCTCGCCGACCACGAGCTCGCGCCGGCGACCTTCGTCGCGCGCGTCGCGGCGTCGGGGGGATCGACCCTGCACTCGTGCCTGGTGGCGGCGCTGAACGCGCATGCCGGCATGGAGATCGGCCGGGCGCACGACCGAATCGACGAACTGCTCGCCGCGTCCCGCGGCCGCGGCCTCATCGACCGCGTCCGCGAGTTCCAGGACAAGGGCCTGCGTCCCCCCGGCTTCGGCCACCCGGTGTACCCGCGCGGCGATCCGCGTGCGCGCTACCTCATCGACCTCGTCCGGCGGCGCCGTCGCAACGGCCGCCGGGTGACGACCATGCTCGATTGCGTCGACGCCGTGACCGCGCGCTACGGCATCCATCCGCGGCAGGATCTCGCGATCACGATCGTCGTCACGGCGCTCGGGCTGCCGTCGGGCGCGGCCGGGCCGGCATTCGGGCTGGCGCGCGTGGCGGGATGGGTGGCGCACGTGCTGGAGCAGCGGTCCAACGGCACGATGCTCCGGCCGCGAGCGCGATACGTGGCCGGCTAGCCGAAGCGGCGCGGAGCTCACCGGTCGCACGCCTGCCGGCCCGGCATTGATTCAACACTCAACGTTGATCAATCCGGCTCATCCCGTTTAGAGTGGCCGCAGAAGCCCTGCACCTCACGGAGCACGCCCATGGCCCGCGCTGCCGGCATCGCGCCCCACTCGGCGCAGTCCCCGACGTTCACGCCCCTCTCGCCCGCGCTCGGCATCGAGGTCGGCGGAGTCGATCTGGCCCAACCGCTCGATGACGCCGCATTCGCGCGCATCCGGGCCGCGTGGTACGAAGGGCTGATCCTGCTATTCCGCGGCCAGTCGCTCGACGAGGCGGCGCAGGCCGCGTTCGCGGCACGCTTCGGACCGCTCGCCGGGGTGCTCAACAAGCACGGCGGCAGCGGCACGCATCCGGGGGTGATGTACATCTCCAACATCGTCGAGAACGGCAAGCTCATCGGCGCGCTGCCCGACGGCGAGATGTACTTCCACTCCGACCAGTGCTACGTCGAGAAGCCGGCGATGGCGACCATGCTCTACGCGATGGAGATTCCGTCGCGCGGCGGCAACACGCTCTTCGCCAACATGTACCGGGCCTACGAAACGCTGCCCGAGGCGCTGAAGGCGCGCCTGGATGGCAAGCTCGCCATGAACGTCTACGACTACGCGGGCAGCGCCACCACTCGCGGGCAGGCCGCGGCCGACGCGCCGCGCTACGCGCATCCGGTGTTCCGCACCCATCCGGAGACCGGACGCAAGGCCCTGTACGTCAACCGGCTCATGACGACGGCGATCGAAGGCCTGGACGCGGCGGAAAGCGATGCCGTGCTCGAGCAGCTCTTCGACCACGCCGAGCAGCCTGGCAACGTGTACGAGCACGTGTGGCGGCCCGGCGACCTGATCCTGTGGGACAACCGTTGTACCCTGCATGCCCGCACCGACTTCGACGCCTCCGAGCGCCGCAAGCTGCGTCGCGTGGTCGTGCTGGGCGAGAAGCCACGCTGAAGGACCACGAGGAGGAGCACCCATGTCGATTCCCTGCACAGGCGCGCGGTGGCTCGTCGCCGCGCTGATGGCGCTGACCGCGGCCGCCGCGTTCGGCCAAGCCTATCCGTCGCGGCCGATCCGGATCATCGTGCCCTATACCGCCGGCGGGGGTACCGACGTGATGGCGCGCGTGATGGCCGAGCGCTTCACCGAGTCCATGGGGCAGCCCGTGCTGGTGGAGAACCGGCCGGGGGCCGGCGGCATCATCGGCCTCGAGTCGGTCTACAAGGCCGACCACGACGGCTACACGCTGGTGATGATGCCGAGCAACCTCTCCATCCTGGGGCCGCTGTATGGCAAGCTGCCGTTCGATCCGATCAAGGACTTCGCGCCGATCGCGCTGGTCGGGTCGTCGCCGGTGATGATCGGCGCGCACACCAGCTTTCCCGCGAATTCGTTCCAGGAGTTCATCGCCTACGCCAGGGCGAATCCGGGCAAGCTCAACTTCGCCTCGTGCGGGACGGCGTCGCCGCAGCACATCGCGGGGGAGTATCTCAACGTCGTGGCGGGGATCACCCTCACGCACGTGCCGTACAAGGGCTGCGCACAGGCGCTGCCCGACGTGCTCTCGGGGACGGTGCCGCTGTTCTTCTCCACCGTCGCCCACCTCAACCCGCAGGTGAGGGCGGGCAAGCTCAAGGCGTTCGCGGTCACCGGGGCGGCGCGCACGCCGCTCGCGCCGGACACGCCCACCGTGGCCGAGTCGGGCTACCCGGGCTACAACGTGGACGTGTGGTTCGGGCTCCTCGCACCGGGGAAGACGCCGCCCGAGGTGGTGCAGCGCCTCAACGCGGAAGTGAACAAGGCGCTCGAACGGCCCGACGTGCGCGAGAAGATGCTGCAGCAGTTCTATGCGCCCGCGGGCGGTACGTCGGCGAGCTTCGCGGACGTGATCCGCGCGGACCTCGAGCGCTTCGCGAAGCCGATCCAGCAAGCGGGCATCAAGCCGCAGTGAGCCTTGACCTCGTCGGCCGGGTGGTGATCGTGACCGGAGGCGGGGCCGGCATCGGCGCGGCCTATGCGCGCCATCTTGCGGGGCTCGGTGCGCGCGTCGCGGTGGCGGATCTGGATGTGAACGGAGCGCAGCAAGTGGCGGCCGACATCGCGCGCGGCGGCGGCACCGCGCTCGCGGTGGCGGTCGACGTCGCCGAGGAAGGGGCCACGCGCGCGATGGCCGGTGCCGTGCGCGAGGCGTACGGGCGCATCGACGGGCTGGTGAACAATGCCGCGCTGATGAGCACGCTGCCGCGCCGGCCCTGGCACGAGATTCCGGTGGCGGAGTGGGACCGCGTGATGGCCGTCAATCTGCGCGGCATGTTCCTGTGCTGCCGCGCGGTGTATCCGTCGATGCGCGAGGCGGGCGGCGGCCGCATCGTGAACATCTCGTCGAACCGGGTGTGGGACGGCACGCCCAACCGCCTGCACTACACGACCTCCAAGGCGGGCGTCGTCGGCTTCACGCGCGCGCTCGCACGCGAGCTGGGCGCCGACGGCATCACCGTCAACGCGATCACGCCGGGCTACACCGAGAGCGAGACGCAGGTCGCCGGGTCCACCGAGGCGTATCGCGAGCGCATGGCGGCGCTCAATGCGCGCAAGTGCATCCCGCGGACGCAGGTGCCCGCGGATCTGGTCGGCACGGTGGCATTCCTGCTGTCGGATGCGGCGAGCTTCATCACCGGGCAGACGATCAACGTCGACGGCGGCTTCGTGATGCACTGACCCGCGCCTCGCGTATCCTTCATCCCTCGCCTGCCGCGCGGTGCGCGGCGTCCTCGCCGGAACCCCCTTGTCCCAAGCACTGCTGCTCGCGCTCGGCGCCATGCTCCTGTTCGGCGTCGGCGACCTCGTCTACAAGAAGGCCGCGGTTGCCGGCGTGCCCGCCCACCAGTTCCTGATGGGCCAGGCGCTGCTCTTCGCGCCGACCGTCATCCTGATCGCGCTGCTCTCGGGGGCACCGATCACGCGCGCGGCGCTGTGGGGCGCCGCGGCCGGCGCGTGCTCCTTCGTCGCGTTCTACAACTTCTCCCGCAGCCTCGCCACCGGCTCGATCAGCGTCAACGCGCCGATCTTCCGCATGAGCTTCATTCTCACGGCCGCGCTCGCGATCGTGCTGCTGCACGAACCGCTCACGCCGCTCAAGCTCGCCGGGCTGGGGCTGGCCCCGGTCGCGGCGTGGCTGCTCCTCGGCGGCGCGCCGGCGGCCGGCCGGAAGCCCGCCGCGGCGTCGCTGGTGCAGGTCGGCATCGCGACCGTCGCGCTGGGCGTGGGGATGCTGTTCTACAAGATCGGGGTGCTGCAGGGCGCGTCCCCCGCGGTGCTGGTCGCGGCGCAGGCGACGGTGTTCATGCCGACGGCGACGGCGTTCTCCACCTGGCGCGAGAAGCGGCTCGTGCCCTCGGCCGGGGCATTGCGCTACGGGCCGGTGGCCGGACTCATGCTGGTGGGTGCGTTCCTGCTCATGACCGAGGCCCTGCGCCGGGGCCAGGCGAGCGTCGTCGTGCCGATCGCGCAGATGGGGTTCGTCGCGACCGCGCTCATCGGCTTCCTGTTCCTGCGCGAGCCGTTCACGCCGCGCAAGGGCGCGGGCCTCGCGGCGGCGGCGGCCGCGATGGCCTGCCTCGCCGCCAGTTGAACGGCGCCGCTACGCCGCCGCCTTCCGATTGGTCGCGAACCCGAGCTCCGCGCCGAGCAGCGCGGCGGGGTGCTTGAGGTCCTCCTGCCAGAGGAGCGACTCCATGTAGATGTTGAGCGGCTGGTCCTGCACCGTGAGCTCGTACACGTACTCGTCGTGGCTCGCGTGGTTGTGGACCGCCCAGCCGGGCGCGGAGAGCATGAGGTCGCCCGCGGCCCACTCGTAGCGATTGCCGGCGACGGTGGAGTAGCCCGAGCCGTGGAAGTAGTAGTTGATCGCCGCCGACACGTGGCGATGCGGCTTGTCCACGATCTTCGGGGGGCGGATGGTCATGGTGGCGAAGAAGCTCGGCGTGATGCCGTTGGTGCGCCCGGTCATCGGGTTGTAGTACATGTACAGCCGCCGCCCGATGTAGTCCTTGCCCAGCGCCTCGAGCTTGTCGAGCTCGGGCTTCACCTTCGCCCACGGGAAGTGCAGCGCGCGCGATTCCACGGTCTTGGGATTGATCAGCGTCTCGTAGGGCATCAGCAGGCCGCCGTCGTCCGAGATGGCGAACATGCCGAAGGGGCTCTTGCGCCGCGGATCGTCGACCTCGGCGGCATCGCGCTCCAGCGCGTGCAGGGCCGGCGACGGATTCTCCTCCGGCAGGTACACCTGCATGTGCTGCAGCAGCGGCACGTTCGAGTAGGTCAGCCGCACCTGCAGGTCCCGGGTGTCGTTCACGTGGGTGTGGATGGCGTAGCTCGGGTGGTTCCACACGTCGTACTGCGCGAAGTCGATGCGCCGTCCGGCCACGACGCAATGGCCCCCGCCGCGGATGCAGAAGTTGACCTCGGTGGCGTTGTGGCGGAAGGGCGCGCTCTTCTCGCCCGGCTTGAGCACCGAGAGCTTGACCTGGATGCCCGGCGCCATGCCGGGCGAGTTGGACTCGGCGAGCGGATGCACGATCAGGGACTCGCGCCGGCCATTCGCCGGTGCCGGGAGGCTGGCGAGGCGCTCGACCTCGGCGTCGATCTCGGCGCGCGTGACCACGATCGGCGGCCAGTAGGTGTTCTCGTCGGTGGCGGTCTTGCCGGTGCGGTCTTCGAAGCGGCCGCGCATGTCGGTGAACTGCTTGCGGAAGTCGTGCATGGTGGGTCTCCTTACGAGTTCAGGCCGTGGCGCGCCGGGTGGCGAGGCGCGGTCTGGCTTTCTTCGGTTGCGGAATGACGCGGCCCGCGCCTTGCGCCCGTGCGCGGCGCACGAGCTCGGTCCCCAGCGCGAGGTCCGAGATGCCCATGCCCATCGCCTTGAAGAGCGTGAGGTCGTCGGCGGGCACGCGCCGGCGCCCGCGCGCGATCACGCGCGAGAGCGGCAGCACGTCGTCCCAGCCGCGGGTGTCGAAGCGGGTGATGAATTCGCGCGAGAGCTGCTGCACGCCGGGAAGGTTGTCCACGGCGACGGTGCTGGTGCGGTCGAACACGTCCTGGGTGAATTCCTCGCGGTCCTTGGCGATGGCGCCGACCGCGTTGAGGTGCGTGCCGCGCTCGAGCATCGCCGCGCGCAGGAACGGCTCGGTCGAGCGCGTGACCGCGGTGACCACCGGTGCGCCGGCGCACGCGGCTTCGACGCTCGCCACGTCGACCGCGTCGACGCCGAGCTCGTCGCGCACGCGTGCGGCGAACGCGGCGCGCGACTCGGCCCGCGGGCTGTAGACCTGCACGCGCTTGATCGGCCGCACCGCGAGCACCGCCGCCACCTGCGACAGCGCCTGCTTGCCGGTGCCGATGAGGCCGAGCACGTCGGCATCGCTGCGCGCGAGCCAGTCGGTCGCCACGCCGGAGATGCCGCCGGTGCGCATGTTGCCGAGCGCGAAGGCCTCGATCACCGCGACCAGGCTGCCGTTCGCCGCATCCCACAAGAGCAGCAGCGGCGACGTGCCGCCTTCGGTGTGCGCCCAGGTCTTGGTGCCGACGAGGTGGCCGAGCTTCGCGCCGATCGCGTGCAGGTTGGACGTGGCTCGCGCCTGGCCCGGCGCGGCGAACTGCAGCAGCGTCTTGGTCATGTTCGCGGCTTCGCCGCGCGCCTCCTCGCGCAACGCGGACTCGAGCGCCGCGATGGCCTCGGAGAGATCGAGCAGCGCGGCGACGTCCTGCTCGGTGAGCCAGAGTGCGTCCTGCAAGGTCGTTGCGGTCATGTGTCTTCCCTAAACCTTGACCCGCCGGTGCACTTCCGGCGGGAACAGCTCGTCGACCTCGACCTTGCGCTGCGCCACGCCCTGCTCGTAGGCATAGCGCGTGAAGGCTTCGAGCGTCGGACGGTTGGGCTCGATGCCGTAGGGCCAGCAGTCCTCGCCCATCAGCGCCTGCAGCCCGCGTGCGTGGTCCACCGCCCAGGCGAGCGGCGTATGCGCGGCGGCGATGTCGGTCATGCGCGCGAGGCTGCGGCGCTTGGCTTCCTCGAACGCGGCATACAGGTTCATCGCGATCCAGCGATTGGCGTCGAAGACGTCGCGCTTCACGCACACCACGTGCATGATCGGGAAGATGCCGGTCTTGCGGTACCAGGCCTCCTCGACCGCGCGCGTATCGGCGAAGAGCCGCACGATCTCGCCCGAGGCGAGCCGCTTCGGCGGCCGCGCGGAGAACACCGCGTCGATCTCGCCGGCGACGAGCAGCTCGTCGAGGCTGCGGTCGGCGTGCCGCACGAGGCGCACGCCCTCGGGCAGCTGCACGTCCACCTTCTCGGCGCGGCCCGGCTCGTTGACGCCGGCCTGGTGCCACTCGACCGAGGCGAGCGGCACGCCGCCCTCGTGCACCAGGATGCCGCGCGAGTACACCGAGGCGGTCTGCGCCCACTCGGGCACGCCGATGCGCTTGCCCCGCAGGCTCGCCAGCGAGTCGATGCCGCTGCCGCGGCGCACGTACATCGACGAATGCCGGAACACGCGCGACGGAAACACCGGCAGCGCCACCAGCGACCGGTCGCCCTGCGACACCAGCGCGATGTACTTGCCGAACGACATCTCCGAGACGTCCCACTCCCGATGGAGCGTGAAGCGGTGGAAGATCTCCTCGACCGGGAAGTGCAGCACGCGCAGGTCGATGCCCTCGGGCCGCACCGCGCCGCTGGCGAGGTCGCGCACGTGGTCGTAGGGCCCGATGGCGAGGGTCAGCGGCAGCTTCATTCCGGCTTGATCCCCGCGGAGCGCACCACCCGCGTCCACTTGTCGAGCTCGGCCTTGATGAAGGCGCGGAACTCCTCCGGCGTCGAGCTCATCGCCTCCTGGCCCTGCGCCGCGAGCGTCTCGCGAAAGTCGGCGCTCGCGACGGCCTTGACGATTTCCGCGTTGAGCCTGGCCACCACTGCTGGCGGCGTGCCCGCAGGCGCGAGGATGCCGTACCACGAGCTCGCCTCGACCCCGGGATACCCCACTTCGCCGAGCGTCGGCACGTCGGGCAGCGCGGCCACGCGCTGCGGGCTCGTCACGGCGAGCGCCCGCAGCTTGCCGCCCTTGGCCTGCGGCACCGTCGCCACCATCGAGCCGAACATCAGTTGCGCGTCGCCGGCAAGCACGGCCGTCGCGGCCGGCCCGCTGCCCTTGTACGGCACGTGCACGATGTCAACGCTCGCCGCCTGTTTGAAGAGCTCGGGCACGAGATGCAGTGGCGTGCCCTGGCCGCCCGAGGCGTAGTTCAACACGCCCGGCTTGGACTTCGCCAGCGTCACCAGCTCCTGCACCGAGGTGGCCGGCACGGCGGGATTCACCGCGAGCACCTGGTAGCCCTGCGCCACGAGGCTGATCGGCTCGAACGCGGTGACCGGGTCGTAGCCCACCTTCTGCATGCCCGGGCTCATGGTGAGCGGACCGACGAAGCCGAGCAGCAGGGTGTAGCCGTCCGGGGTCGCACGCGCCACCTGCTCGGTCGCGGTCACGCCCCCGCCGCCCGGGCGGTTGTCCACGATCACCGGCTGACCGAGGCCGGCGGCGAGCTTCTGCGACACGAGGCGCGCCAGCGCGTCGTTGCCGCCGCCGGGTGCGAACGGCACCACCAGCCGGATCGCGCGCGTCGGGTACTCCTGCGCCAGCGCGCCGAGGGGTGCGAGCAGCGCCGCGACGAGCGGCAGGACCGCCCCGAGCAGGGCGCGGCGCTTCACTCCGCGGTCCCCACCAGCACCGCGCCGTCCTCGACCTTCACCGGAAACACGGCGACATCGACGACGCACGGCGCGCCGACCGCCTTGCCGGTGCGGATCTCGAACAGGCCCTGATGCAGCGGACACTCGATCTTGTCGCCGTCGAGGATGAAGCCTTCGGCGAGGCTCGCCTGCCCGTGCGTGCAGGTGTCGTGCGTGGCGAGGATCTCGCCGCCGACGTTGTAGAGGCAGATCGGCGTGCGATCGACGCGGACGAACAGCGTGCCATCCTCGGGGACGTCGCCCATCGCCGCGACCCGGGTCCACTTCATAGCGGGTAGATCAGGCTGTTGGGCACGAGCAGACTGTCGAACACGCACAGCTTCTCCCGGAAGCGGAGCTGCCCGTCCTCGACCACGATTCGATCACGGTACTGGCCGGTGTTGAAGACGCGGGTGATCTCGTCGGTGAGGGTCTCCAGCGCCAGATAGTTGGCGCGCACCTGCAGCGCGTCGCCCTCCCAACCGAGGACGCGGATGCCGGTGACGAGGCGCCGGACATAGCGCGGCGCGTACACCATGGTCTTGCGGATCGCGACCACCCGGTCGTGGAGATTGTTGCGGCTCTCCGATAGCCAGGTGGCGAGCGGCAGACCGCGCTCGAAGTTCTCGCGCGGGACGATCTTGTAGGTGCAGTCCTCGGTGAAGAACGCCGGCCAGTCCTCGAAGCGCTCCTCGTCGAGCGCCGCGGCGTAGTCGGCATAGAGCGCTTCGAGCTCGAGGCGGAGCTCGCCGGCACTCATGTTCAGGTACCGCTCCGCGGCGGTCATAGCTGCATCACTTTGCGGTAGTAGTCGTAGAACGAGCGGATCGCGCACTCGGTCACCATGTGCGGCTCGTCCTTCCAGTCCCGCCCGCCCATCTCCATCACGCCGACCGACGCGGGATAGGGCTGCACGCCGTCCTGCGAGAACTTCATGATCTCGCTGTCGTCGGCGGAGACGAAGCCCGAGGGACCCATGAGGTTGGCCTGCCGCAGGCGGCGCTTGCGCATCTCGTCGTCGTCGGTGGTGTAGCCGAAGAAGGTCCAGGCGAGCTCGAACGCAGTGGGGCCGCGCGTGACGAGCTGACGCATCGCGAGGGTGTTCGACTGCTGCTGAACGATGAGATTCGGCCACAGGGTAGTCATGACGACCGTGTACTCGGGGAACTCGCGCACCGGCTGCAGCATGGTCGGGTCGGCGAGCTTGAAGTCGTCGCGCAGCGACTTCATGTCCGCGTTGTCCTCGGTCTTCTGCTGCTCGCCCTTCCAGGAGACGAGCGCGCCGTGGCGGCCGGTGGCGTCCATCACCACCTTGGAAGGCTGGTCGGCGCGGAAGAGCCCGAAGCTCACCAGGAACACGTGCAGCAGGCTCGCGTGGTACGGGTCCTTGATGTTCTCGAACATCAGCTTCCAGTTCGCCGGGATGAGCTGGCGCGAGTAGCCGAGCACCTCCAGGCCGCGGCCGTCGAAGACGCGATCGAAGAGGCCGAGCATGGTCGGCCCCATGAACGCGTCGAGCGGCTCCACCTCGGCGGCGAACGAGGCGAACACCACGCCGTTGCGCCTGGCCACCTTCAGCTTGCCGAGACCATGGTTTGCCGGATCGAAATCGGCCGGCATGCCGCCCTGTTTCTTCACGCCGCGCCGGAACGGCACGCCGATGAGGTTGCCCTTCAGGTCGTAGGTCCACTGGTGATACGGGCACATCAGCTCGCCGCCGGCGTTGCCGAGGTGCTTCTGGCAGAGCTGCACGCCGCGATGCGCACAGCGGTTCTCGACCACGTTGATGCCGCCTTCGGCGTCGCGCAGCACCACCACCGGCTTGTCGCCGATGAAGGTGCGCTTGTAGTCGCCCGCGTTGGGGATCTCGGCCTCGAGCGCGACGTAGGCCCAGCTCGGGCCGCAGAAGATGCGCTCCTGCTCGAGGGCGTAGATGGCCGGGTCGGAGTAGGCCCAGTAGGGAATCCGTGCGACGCCCTCGGCGGGCCACTGGAACGCGGGGAAGGCGGACGGGCGCTCGCCCATGGTCGGCTCCTGCGATCGCTGCAGCGAATTCGCCATGGTAGGCTCGGCCGATAGGTAGATCAATCTCGACTGTTCAATCGACATGTCGCAAGCCTCCGACTACGTCACCGCCGCCGAGGCTGCAGCCTTGCTCGGGGTCAAGCCGCAGACGCTCTACACCTACGTGAGCCGCGGCTTCATCCGTTCGGTGATGCAGCCCTCCCGCCGCGCGCGGCTCTACTATCGGGAGGACGTCGAGCGCGCCCGCTCCCGCAGCGACGCGCGGCAGGGCCAGGCGCCGGCCGCCGAAGGCGCCATGCGCTGGGGCCAGCCGGTCATCGACACCACCATCACCGAGATCACGCCAAACGGTCCCCGGTATCGCGGCGTGCTGGCGATCGACCTCGTGCGCGCGCGGCGGCCGTTCGAGCGGGTGGCCGATCTACTCTGGGGCGGCGTGCTCGACGACAGCGACGCACCCTGGCCGGTGACCCCGCCGCCGCCCGTCTTCGCGTCCCTGGTGGCCGCGCTCGGCGGGCTCGCGCCCGAGCGGCAGATCCGGCGCATGCTGTCCGCCGTGGCGGAATCGCTCGCACTGGCGCACCACGGTTTCCCCGAGCAGCGCCTCGGTCTTGCCGTGGCGGCAGCGCGCCAGCTGCTGCAGGCCCTCGGCGGGGCATTCGGCCTGCTCGGGGCGACGCGCGCGTTCGTGCCGCCCCGCGAGGGCGAACGCATTGCCGCGCTCATTGCCCGGGGGCTGAGGCTCGAGGCGGGACCAGCCGAGCTCGCCGCGCTCGATGCGGCACTCATCGTTTCGGCGGATCACGAACTCGCCCCATCGGCCTTCGCCGCGCGCATCGCGGCGTCGGCAGGCTCGGATGTGCATGCGTGCGTCGTCTCCGCGCTGTGTGCGTTCGAAGGCTCACTGACGGGCCTGGGGTGCGACAAGACCGAGGACCTGCTGACCGGCGCGCGCAGCGCCGCGGAGCTGCGGCGGCGCTTCGCTGCAATGCAGGGTCAGGGCCAGAAGCCCCCCGGCTTCAATCACCCGCTGTATCCGCGGGGCGACCCGCGCGCGCTGGCGCTGCTGGAGATCGCGCGTGCGTTGCCCGCGCGCAGTCCGCTCCCCGGCGTCATCACCGGCTTTCTCGACGAGGCGCGCGACCGGTTCGCGGCGCAACCGAGCCTGCCGGTCGGTCTGGTCGCGGTGACCGCCGCGCTTGGCCTCCCGCCGCGCACCGCCGGCGCGCTGATGGCGCTCGGTCGCGCCGCGGGCTGGGTGGCGCACGTGCAGGAGCAGCGCCTCGCGGGCTTTCTCATGCGGCCGCGCAGCCGCTACGTGGGAGCGCCCGCTTGAGGGTCGTGCTCGATACCAACGTCGTGCTGTCCGTCGTCGTGTTCCGCGACGCTCGCTTCGATCCGCTCGTCGCCGGGTGGCGATCCGGCGGCGTGACCCCGCTGGTCGACGACGCATGCGTCACGGAGCTCGAGCGGGTGCTCGACTATCCGCAATTCGCCCACCGCTACGCCGGCCGCGCCGCCGCGCTCGCCGAGTATCTGCCGTATGTCGAACGCGTCGACACGGCGGGCCACGGAGCCGGGCTCCCGCGCTGCCGCGACCCGGACGACCAGAAGTTCCTGGTGCTCGCCCAGGCCGGCGGCGCCCGGACGCTGGTGACCAGCGACGCGCTCCTGCTCGGCGTGCGCCGGCGCGTGTCGTTCGACATCGAGACGCCGAAGGCCTTTCTCGCGCGGCTCGTCGCGGCGTAGCGGCCGCTTCCCGGAAGAAAGAACAACATCGCATGGCCACCCCTCGCATGCCAGGCAAGCGCGCGTCGACGACGGAACCCCGGCGGCGGCTGTCGCCCGCCGAGCGCGAGCGCCAGATCGTGGACGGCGCGATCCAGCTCTTCGCCGAGGTCGGCTTCGGCGGCCAGACGCGGGAGCTGTCGCGCCGGCTGGGCATCACGCAGCCGCTGCTGTACCGCTATTTCCCCTCCAAGCAGGACCTGGTCGAGCGCGTGTATCGCGAGGCCTTCCTCGGCAAGTGGAAGCCCGAGTGGGAGGGGCTGCTCGCGGACCGCTCGCGGCCCCTGCGCGAGCGGCTCATCGCCTTCTACCAGGCGTACACGCAGGTCATCTTCACGCCGCAGTGGATCCGGCTGTACCTGCACGCGGGACTGCTCGGCATCGGCTACAACCGCCGCTACATCGGCCGGCTGGAGGAGCGCCTGCTGCGCCCGATCTGCGTGGAGCTGCGCGCTTCGCTCGGGCTGCGGGCGACCGCGCAGGCGGTCACGTCGGAGGAGCTCGAGCTGGTGTGGATGTTCCACGCCGGGATCTTCTACTACGGCGTGCGGAAGTACGTGTACCGGATGGCGACCCGGCTGGACGCGGCCCGCATGATCGAGGCGGCGGTGGACGGCATGCTGGACGGCATTCCACGCACGCTGCGTGCCAGAAGCGCGAAGCCCCGCGCGCGCCGCTAGGGATGGCGTAGCCGCCGTTGTTTATCGTAAGATAAATCCAACCGCGCACCGCGGACCGCGCAAGGAGCGCCCCATGCCGATGCAGCTCAACCATTTCTCCATCCGCACCCTCGATCTCGAGGCCTCGCGCCGCTTCTACACCGAGGTGCTGGGCTTCACCGTCGGCCCGCGACCGGACTTCCCGTTTCCGGGCCTGTGGATCTACTCGGGCTCGCACGACAGCTACGCCAATGCCGTGGTCCACATCATCGGCATCGACCCGAACGATCCCGAGGGTCTGAAGCAGTATCTCGGCGACCGCGACCTGGCCTCCCTCAAGGGCACCGGCACCGTGGATCACATCGCCTTCTTCGCCACCGGCCGCACCGAGATGCTCGCGCGGCTGAAGGCGCAGAACGTCGCCTTCCGCGAGCGCGAGGTGCCCACGCTCGGCCTGCACCAGATCTTTCTCGAGGATCCGAGCCAGGTCACCATAGAACTGAACTACCCGGCGCACGAGCAGGCGAGCTGAATGGAACCTCGACTCTTTCCGTATCGGAGCGCGTGGGGGCCGGTCCCCGCGGGGGGCCAAGCATGAAGGCGACCGTCATCGGCGGGTCGCTCGGCGGCCTGTTCACCGCGAACATCCTCCACCGCGCCGGCTGGGACGTGCACCTCTTCGAGCGCACCGGCGAGGAGCTCTCCGGCCGCGGCGCCGGCATCGTCACGCACGACGAGCTCAACCGCGCGCTGGTCCGCGCCGGCTGCACCGTGGACGAGACGCTCGGCGTGCCGGTGCCGGGTCGCGTGACCCTGGCAAAGGACGGCAGCGTCGAGGCGGAGCGCCCGCTGCCGCAGGTCCTCACCGCGTGGGGCCGGCTCTATCACCTGCTCAAGGCGGCGTTCCCCCAGGAGCGCTACCGGTTCGGCCGCACGCTGGACCGCGTCGAGCAGGATGCCGACCGCGTCACCGCCGTGTTCTCCGACGGGTCGCGCGAGACGGCGGACCTGCTGGTCGGCGCCGACGGCATCCGCTCCACGGTGCGCGCGCAGTTCGCGCCGCAGACGAAGCCCAAGTACGCGGGCTACGTCGCTTGGCGCGGCCTGGTGGAGGAGGCGGTGCTGTCGCCGGCCACGCACGCGGCGCTCTTCGAGCGCTTCGCCTTCTGCCTGCCGGCGCGGGAGCAGATGCTCGGCTACCCGGTGGCCGGCGCGAACAACGGCACGCGGCCCGGCGAGCGCCGCTGGAACTTCGTCTGGTACCGGCCCGCGGACGAAGCCACGGTGCTACGCGACATGCTGACCGACGCGTCCGGACGCACCTACGAGGGCAACATCCCGCTGGACCGCATCCGCCCGGACGTGGTGGCGGCGATGCTGCGCGACGCCGAGCGCGTGCTCGCGCCGCAGTTCCTCGAAGTGGTGCAGAAGACCGAGCAGCCGTTCTTCCAGCCGATCTACGATCTCGAGTCGGAGCGGCTCGCCTTCGGGCGCGTCGCGCTGGTGGGCGACGCGGCCTTCGTCGCGCGGCCGCACTGCGGCATGGGCGTCACCAAGGCGGGCGCCGACGCGGTCGCGCTCGTCGATGCGCTCGCAGCCGGCACGTCCATCCCCGACGCGCTGCGCGCGTACGAAAGCGTGCGCCAGCCGTTCGGCGCGTTCATCGTCGGCTTCGCGCGCAAGCTCGGGGCCTATATGCAGGCGCAGGTGCTGACGCAGGCCGAGCGCGAGGCAGCGGAAGCGTACCGCTCGACCGAGGTGATCATGCGCGAGACGGCGGTGTCGCCCGACACGCTCTAAAGCCGTGGGGCCGGGAGGCGCGTGGCATAATCCGCCGCCTCCCGCCCGCCGAGCACCGCCCTTGCCGACCGCGAAAAAGACCACGACGCGAGGGAAAGCCGCCGTACCTCCCCCTCGTCCGCAGCGCCGACTGAAGCGCGAGGACCGCGAGCGCCAGATCGTCGCGGAAGCGATCCGCTATTTTGCGGACGTCGGCTTCTCGGGCGACACCCGCGAGCTCGCGCGGCGCCTGCACATCACGCAGCCGCTGCTCTTCCGCTACTTCCCCAACAAGGAAGCGTTGATCGAGCGCGCGTTCCAGGAGGTCTCGACGAGCCGCTGGAACCCGTTCTGGGAAGAGATGCTCGCGGACCGCTCCAAGCCGCTCAAGGAGCGGCTGCTCGCGTTCTACAAGGATTACTCGCGCATCATCCTCACCCGCGAGTGGGTGCGCATCCTGCTGTTCTCGGGGCTGCGGGGCAACGAGATCAACCGCCGCTACCTGCGCCTCGTGCGCGAGCGCATCTACATTCCGATCCTCGCGCAGCTGCGCGAGCACCTTGGCCTGCCCTCGCTCTCGAAGGTGCCGCCGAAGGAGATGGAGATCGAGACCATCCGGGTGCTGAACGAGAA
>CAZKHE010000052.1:0-29043 GCA_964552535.1 uncultured Enterobacteriaceae bacterium
GCGTGAAGCGGTTCTTCAAGTGGCTCGAGACCAAGAGCTACAAGATGCACATCCGGGTGCTGCTCTCGAAGTACCGCGCCTACACGCCCTGCGAGACCTGCGAGGGCGCGCGCCTGAAGCCCGACGCGCTGCTGTGGCGCCTCGGCACGCGCGGGGACGCCGACGGCGCGCTCGGCCGGTACCGCCGGTTCAAGCCCATGGGCGTGAAGTGGTCCGACGAGACGCTCGGCACCCTGCCCGGCCTCACCGTACACGACCTCATGCTCCTGCCGCTCGACCGCGCGCGCGGTTTCTTCGACGCGCTGCACCTGCCCGCGCCGCTCGACGAGGCGACCGACCTGCTGCTCGACGAGATCCGCGCGCGGCTCGGCTATCTCAATGCCGTCGGCCTCGGCTACCTGACGCTCGACCGCCAGTCGCGCACGCTGTCCGGCGGCGAGGTCCAGCGCATCAACCTCACCACGGCCCTCGGCACGTCGCTGGTGAACACGCTGTTCGTGCTCGACGAGCCCTCCATCGGCCTGCATCCGCGCGACATGGGCCGCGTCATCGACGTGATGAAGCGCCTGCGCGACGCCGGCAACTCGCTGGTCGTGGTCGAGCACGACCCGCAGATCATGTTCGCCGCCGACCGCCTGCTCGACATCGGTCCGGGGCCCGGGGAGCGCGGCGGCGAGATCGTCTTCTTCGGCACGCCGGAGGAGATGCGCACCGCCGGCACGCTCACCGCGGAGTACCTGTCGGGCCGCAAGCGCGCCGGCGTGCCGCGGCCGCAGGGCGCCATCGGCACCGACCGCGAGAGCGGCCGGCTCGAGCTCTTCGGCGCCGCCGAGCACAACCTGAAGCACGTCGACGTCGTGTTCCCGTTGCGGCGCCTCGTCTGCGTGACCGGCGTGTCGGGCTCGGGGAAATCGACCCTGGTGCAGGACGTCCTGCATCCGGCGCTGCTCAAGGCGAAGGGCAAGCCGACCGAGACGCCCGGCGCGTTCCGCGATCTGCGCGGCGTGCAGCACATCGACGACGTGATGCTGGTGGACCAGACGCCGATCGGGAAGACCACGCGCTCCAACCCGGCGAGCTACGTGGGCGCGTTCGACGCCATCCGCGACGTGTTCTCCCGTGCCCCCCTCGCGAAGGAGCGCAGCTACACGCCCGGCACGTTCAGCTTCAACGCCGGCAACGGGCGCTGCCCCACCTGCGGCGGCAACGGCTTCGAGCACGTCGAGATGCAGTTCCTCTCCGACGTGTACCTGCGCTGCCCGGACTGCGACGGCAAGCGCTACCGCCCGGAGGTGCTGGAGGTCACCGTGCGCGGCAAGTCGATCGCCGACGTGCTCGAGATGACGGTGCACGAGGCGGCGCAGTTCTTCGCCGGCAATGCGGAGGTGCGCACCGCGCTCGCGCCGCTGGTGGACGTGGGCCTCGACTACCTGCGCCTCGGCCAGCCGGTGCCGACGCTCTCCGGCGGCGAGGCGCAGCGGCTCAAGCTCGCCGGGCACCTGGTTGCGGCGGCGCGCTCGACGCCCAAGCGCGGGACGCTCTTCCTCTTCGACGAGCCGACCACCGGCCTGCACTTCGAGGACGTGGCCAAGCTCCTCGGCGCCTTCCGCCGCCTGATCGCGGCGGGGCATTCGCTGGTCGTCATCGAGCACAACCTCGACGTGATCGGCGCTGCGGACTGGGTGATCGACCTCGGCCCGGAAGGCGGCGAGGCGGGCGGCGAGGTCGTGGCCTTCGGCACGCCGCGCGACGTCATGGCGAACGCCCGCTCGCACACCGGCGCCGCGCTCGCCGAGTACGAGGCCCAGCTCGCCGCCGGCGCGGGGCTCGCCGCGAAGGAGCCGCGGGGACGGCCGCTGCAGGCGGCGCTGCGCAGCCGCAACGCCATCACCATCCACAACGCGCGCGAGCACAACCTGAAGTCGGTGGACGTCGACATTCCGCGCAACCGCTTCACCGTGGTCACCGGCGTGTCCGGCTCGGGCAAGTCCACCCTCGCCTTCGACATCCTGTTCAACGAGGGCCAGCGGCGCTATCTCGAATCGCTCAACGCCTACGCGCGGCAGTTCGTGCAGCCCTCGTCGCGGCCCGACGTGGACGCGATCTTCGGCATCCCGCCGACGGTGGCCATCGAACAGCGCACCAGCCGCGGCGGGCGCAAGTCCACGGTCGCGACGATGACCGAGGTCTATCACTTTCTGCGCCTGCTCTACATGAAGCTCGGCGTGCAGCACTGCCCGCAGTGCCGCGTGCCGATCGAGCCGCAGAGCTTCGAGTCCATCGCGGCGCGCATCCAGCGCGACTATCGCGGGCAGCGGGTCGGCCTGCTCGCGCCGCTGGTGGTGAGCCGCAAGGGCTACTACACCGACCTCGCGAAGTGGGCGAACGCCAAGGGCTATGCGTTCCTGCGGGTGGACGGCGAGTTCCTGCCGACGGCGAAGTGGCCGCGCCTCGACCGCTTCCGGGAACACACCATCGAGCTGCCGGTGGCGGACGTCGCCGTCGGACCGGAGACCGAGCGGCAGCTGCGCGAAGGCCTCACCGCCGCGCTGGACTTCGGCAAGGGCGTGGTGCACGTCCTCGCCGGTCTCGAGCGGCTCGAAGCCGCGAAGCAATCCGCCAAGGGCGACCGCGTGGAGCTCGACCTGCCGCAGCAGGTGTTCTCCACCAAGCGCGCCTGCCCGTCGTGCGGCACGAGCTTTCCCGAGCTCGACCCGCGCCTGTTCTCGTTCAACTCCAAGCACGGCTGGTGCGCCTCGTGTCTCGGCACCGGCGTCGAGATCGCCGGCTATCGCCAGGACGAGGACGAGGACCGCACGCAGGAGGACAAGCGCCTCGACGACTGGATCGACGAGCACGGTGCGGCGGCGCAGCCGTGCGGCACCTGCGAAGGCCGGCGCCTGAACCCGGTCGCGCTCAACGTGATCTTCCGCGGCCGATCGATCGCGGACGTGACGCTCGATCCGGTGAACCGCGTCCACGCCTTCGTGCGATCGCTCCAGCTGGCCGGCCGCGAGGCCGAGATCGCACGCGACATCGTCGCCGAGCTCGACAGCCGGCTCGGCTTCCTCGAGGAAGTCGGGCTCTCGTATCTCTCCCTCGACCGCGCGGCGCCGACGCTGTCCGGCGGCGAGGCGCAGCGCATCCGGCTCGCGTCGCAGCTCGGCTCCAATCTGCAGGGCGTGTGCTACGTGCTCGACGAGCCCACCATCGGCCTGCACCCGCGCGACAACAAGGTCCTGCTCGACACGCTCGCGCGCCTGGAGGCCAAGGGCAACACGCTGGTCGTCGTCGAGCACGACGAGGACACCATCCGGCGCGCACACCACGTCATCGACCTCGGGCCCGGCGCGGGCAAGCTCGGTGGACGCGTGATCGCCGACGGCGACGCGGCCACGCTGATGCGCTCCCCCGACTCGCTCACCGGCCGCTTCCTGCGCGAACCGCTGCGCCATCCGCTGCAGCCCCGGCGCGCGGTGAAGCGCGACACGCCGTCGATCGTGGTGAAGGGCGCGACGCTGCACAACCTCAAGCGCGCCGACGCCCGCTTCCCGCTCGGGCGGCTCACCGTGGTGACCGGCGTCTCGGGCTCGGGCAAGTCCACGCTCGCGCGCGACGTGCTGCACGACAACCTCGTCCGACTGGTCGGCGCCGAGCGCCAGCGCAAGGCGGCGGAAGCGGTGTCCGGGTGCGAGGCCATCGCCGGCTGGCAGGCCATCGGCCGGGTGCTCGAAGTGGACCAGACGCCGATCGGCAAGACGCCGCGCTCCTGCCCGGCCACGTACGTCGGCTTCTGGGACGGCATCCGCCGCCTCTTCGCGGACACGAACGAGGCGCGCATGCGCGGCTACGGCGCGAGCCGCTTCTCGTTCAACACCTCGGGCGGACGCTGCGAGGCGTGCGAAGGCCAGGGCGTCAAGAAGATCGAGATGAGCTTCCTGCCCGACGTGCGCGTGCTGTGCGAGGTGTGCCGCGGCGCGCGCTTCAACGCCGAGACCCTGGCGGTGCAGTGGCGCGGCAAGTCGATCGGCGACGTGCTGGCGATGAGCGTCGACGAGGCGGTCGAGTTCTTCGCCGCGCATCCGTCCATCCACCACAGCCTGCGGCTGCTGCAGGACGTCGGGCTCGGCTATCTCACCCTCGGCCAGCAGAGCCCGACGCTCTCCGGCGGCGAGGCGCAGCGCATCAAGCTCGTCACCGAGCTCGCCAAGGTCCGCGTGGACGGGGCGGATGCGGCCGGCCGGCCGGGACGGCCGGGTGCTGCGCGCCACACGCTCTACGTGCTCGACGAGCCGACCGTCGGCCTCCACATGGCCGACGTCGAGAAGCTCATCCGCGTGCTCCACCGCCTCGTCGACGCCGGCAACACCGTCGTCGTCATCGAGCACAATCTCGACGTCATGGCGGACGCGGACTGGATCGTCGACCTCGGGCCCGAAGGCGGCGACGCGGGCGGCCGCGTGGTGGCCGAGGCGCCGCCCGAAGCACTGGCGGAGCAGCACACGCATACCGCGCAAGCCCTCGCGCCGTTCCTGGCCGAACGGGGGCACGCCGAGGAGAAGAACGATGAACCCGGGGAAACTGCTGCCGCGCCGCGGCTTTGAGCTCGCGCACGGGGCCGGCAACGAGGACGGCAACGTGAAGCTGGCGAAGGTGCTCGCGGAGGAGGCGTCCTTTCCGCTGATGCGCTGGCGCGTGCACGGCGCGGTGCGCGGCGACGACGTGCACCTGTGGTACTCGCTGCGCAAGCGCCCGCCGGCGCTGGCACCGCAGTTGCATGCGCGATGGGAAGCCGGTGGCGCGGGAGGCGCGCGCCTCGTCGGCGAGTTCCGTCAGGACCGCGGGATGGCCCTGACGGTGTTCTGGGCCGGCGTGGTGTTCGCGCTGCTGCTGCTCTCCCTCGGCCTGCGCGGCGGGCTCGCGCTGCACTGGACCCTCATCGGCATGGCATTCTTCGTCGGTTATCCCTGGCTCGCGTGGTTCATGCACGAGAACCACGTCGAGAAGATCGAGGCGCTGGTGCGCCGCGCGCTCGGTACGGCGCCGTGACGAGCGCCAGGGGCTGACGCGGGCATGCGCATCGGCCTGATTTCCGATACGCACGGCCTGCTGCGGCCCGAGGCGCTCGATGCGCTCGCCGGCAGCGAACGCATCCTCCACGCGGGCGACATCGGCGGGCCGGAGATCCTCGCGGCCCTGGCGCGCATCGCGCCGGTCATCGCCGTCCGCGGCAACAACGACCGCGAGGCGTGGGCGCGGGACATCCCGGACACGGCGGTGACCACGGTCGACGGCGTCTCGATCTGCGTGATCCACGATCTCGCGACGCTGGAGATCGATCCGGCCGGCGCGGGACACGCGGTCGTGGTCTCCGGGCACTCGCACCGCCCGCGGCACGAGCTTCGCGACGGCGTGCACTACGTGAATCCCGGCAGCGCGGGTCCGCGGCGCTTCCGGCTCCCGATCGCGGTGGGCCGGCTGGAGATCGCCGCCGGCACGATCGCGGTCGACCTGCTCACGCTCACGCCCTGATGCCCATCCGTTTCTGGACTTAGAATCCCGCCATGCTCATCCACTTCAACAGTCCGGTCGGCGAGTTCACCATGCACGGGGACGTCGCCATCCAGCTCCTCAAGATGATGGGGCACAGCGGCACCGTGCCGAGCGCGATCCTCGCGGCCGACATCCCTGCCGCCCTGGCCCGGCTGCGCGACGCGCTCCAGCACGCGCCGCCGCCCCCGCCGCCGAAGAACGACGAGGAGGAGCGCGAGTACGTGCCGATCCAGCGCCGGGCCGTGCCCTTCATCGAGCTGCTGCAGAACGCGGCGCGGGACGACGCCGACGTCATGTGGGACCGGGTCTAGCCGCCTCCGTGTTCGCTCCGCCCCAGCAGGTCTTCGAGGCCGCCGCCCGCGCGCACCAGGCGGGGCGCGTCCCGGAGGCGACCGCGCTCTACCGGCAGGTGCTGTCCACCGATCCGGGCCACGCCGCCGCGCTGTCGAACCTGGGCCTGCTGCTCGCCGAGCACGGCGATCCCGTGGAAGCGGAGCGGCTGCTCGTCGAGGCGACGCGCGTCGCCCCGCAGTACGCGGGCGGCTTCGTGAACCTCGCGCTGCTGCTGCACGAGCGCGCGCGCCACGCGGAGGCCATTGCCGCGGCGGAGGCGGGGCTCGCGCTGGCACCCGGCCACCGCACGCTCGAGAACCTGCTGGTCTCGAGCCTGGGCGCGGCCGGCCGGTACGACGAGGCGATCGCGCGGCTCACGCGGATGGTCGCGTCGCATCCGGGTTATGCCAAGGGCCACGTGCTCCTCGGCACGGCGTACACCAAGACCGGCCGGCCCGACGAGGCCGTTGCCGCCTTCGAGCGGGCCGCGAAGGCGCAGAAGGGCGACACCACACCGCTCGTCTCCGCCGCCGAGTGCCTGTTGCTGCATGGCCGCGCCGAGGAAGCGCTGAAGTACCTGGACCGGGCGCTGAAGCTGCGCGGCTGGGAGGTGCGTGCGCTGGCGCTGAAGACGCTCGCGCTCGCCGACCTCGGCCGCATCGAGGACGAGCGCGCGCTGGCCGATCCCGCGTCGTTCGTGCACGTGCTGCGGCTGTCCGATTTCGGCTATACCCCGGACGATGCCGCAGCGCTGAATCGCCGGCTGTCGGCCTTCGCGTCCCACGAGCCCTCGATGAAGGAGGACCCCGCGGAGTACGCGACCGCGAAGGGCTGGCACAGCACCACCAACCTCGCGCAGTCGGGCGATCCGGCCATCGAGGAGCTGAAGCGCTTCATCGACTGGGGGTTCCAGGAGCGCCGGCGTCGGCTCGCCGAGATCGATCCGCACCACCCGTTCGCGAAGCACGCGCCGACGAAGTACTACATGGACATGTGGGCGGTGCGCATGCAGGACAGCGGGAAGATGCTGCCGCACATCCACATGGACGGCTGGCTCTCCGGCGCCTACTACGTCGACGTGCCGTCGGTCATCAGCGACCCCGCGGCGCAGGAGGCCGGCTGGATCAAGTTCGGCCCGCCGCGCGCCGACATCACCCTGCGCCGCTCGCCGCTGCTGCGCACCGTGCGGCCGGAGCCCGGGCTGATGGCGACGTTCCCCTCCTACATCTGGCACGACACCGTGCCGCTCCCGCCGGACAACCGCGAGCAGCGGCTGGTCCTCGCGTACGATCTTAATCCCGTCAGATAGGCAGGCGCGGCACGACGGGCGAGGAGCAGACCGCAGGCAGCACGGTGTGGGACCTGCGGCTCGACCACCTTGACATCCCCGCCGGCATCTCATCGCCCTCGCCAAATGGTATGGCGACACGTTCAGAGTGGCCGATCCGGAGGGCAACGGCGTGGGGCTCTACACCCCGAGCCGCAGCGAGGCTGAGAGCCGCCCGCGAAGCCGGCGTGTCGCGCCGCTCGGGGCACGAGCCGCTCACGGCCCGAGCTCGCGATCCCAATACGGCGGGTCGCCGAATCGCGCGGCGAGGAAGTCCACGAAGGCCCGCACCTTGGGCGGCACGTGCCGGCGTTGCGGATACACGGCGTGGACCCCGAGGGTCGGCGCGGCGAACGCCGCCAGCACCCGCTTCAGGCGCCCGCTGCGGAGGTCGTCGCCGACGGTGAAGCTCGTCATCAACGCGATGCCGCGGCCTGCGACCAACGCCGCGCGCAGGGCCATGCTGTTGTTCGCGTAGTACGAGCCGCGGACGGGCACGGTCCATTTGCGGCCGTCGGCGCCGTCGAAGCGCCAGGCGTCGGGCGACGCGCGCAGCGTGTACACGAGACAGTCGTGGTCCCGCAGGTCATCGGGCGTTGCCGGCGTGCCGCGCCGGGCCAGATACGCAGGCGACGCCACGACGACGTGCCGCACCGGCGCCAGCCGCCGCGCGACGAGGGTGGAATCGGCGAGCTCGGCGATGCGAATCGCGAGGTCGATTCCGCCCGCCACCAGGTCCTCGTGTCGGTCGTCGAGCGAAAGATCCACCGTCACCTTCGGATACCGGTCCATGAACGCAGGCAGGACCGGTGCGACCAGCTCGAGACCGAAGCTCATCGGCGCCGTGAGCCGCAGGGTGCCCCCCGGTTCCGCTTGATGGCGTGCCGCCTCGCGCCGGGCTTCCTCGAGCTCGTCCAGCGCGCGCCGTGCACGCTCGAAGAACGCCTCGCCCGCCTCGGTCAGGCTCAACCTGCGGGTCGTGCGGTTGAGCAGGCGGACGCCGAGGCCTTCTTCGAGCCGCGAAACGCAGCGGCTCACCGCGGACTTCGCCATGTCGAGCCGGTCGGCGGCCGCGGTGAAGCTGCGCGCCTCGACCACCCTGACGAAAACCGCGATGTCCGAAAGCGGCTGCATTGTTCTCCCCGGGGAACGGTCTTGTCGCTGGCGGATGGATTATCCCACCGGCGTTCCCGCCTACAGTCCGGTCCGTACCGAACACCGAGAAGGCGGGTAAGGATCGTGTCCATCGCACTGCTGCTGCTCAACGGCACCCTGATCGCCGGCCTGTACGCACTGGGCCGTGTCGCCACGGGCGAGGGCGTCTCGCCGCTGGGACTGCTCTGCTGGCAGGCGGCGTCGAGCGCCCTGCTGGTCGGCGGCCTCGCGGGCGCGCGCCGCGAGCGCCTGCCCCTCTCGCTCGCCCACCTCAAGTACTACGCGGTCGCCGGGCTGCTCGGAATGAGCCTGCCGTACCTCGCCACGTATTGGGCGCTCGCGCACCTGCCCGCCGGCATCGTCGGCATCGTCGGCTCGCTCTCCGCGCTGTTCACCTACGCGATCTCGCGTGCCGTCGGCGCGGAGCCCGCGAGTTGCATCCGCCTGGTGGGCATCGCGGTGGCGCTCGCCGGGGTGCTCGCGATCCTGCTTCCCAAGGGCGCGTTGCCCGAGCCCGGCCTCCTGCCCTGGGTCCTGGTCGCCGCCGCTGCGCCGCTCGCGCTCGCGGCGGGTAACGTCTACCGGACGCGGGCGTGGCCGCCTGGGCTGTCCCCGGTGGCCGCTGCGGCCGGCATGCTCGCCGTACAGGCCCTCGCACTGGCCCCCATCGCCGTTGCCGCCGAGGCCGTCGTCGTGCCGCAGGTCCCGCTCGACGCAGCCGACGGCGCGCTGCTGGCGCTCGCCGCGATCGCGAGCGGCGTCTATGTGGTTTCGTTCGCCCTGCAGCGCCGCGCCGGCCCGGTGATGGTGAGCCAGATGGGATACGTCATCACCGTCGCCACCCTGCTGATCGGCCTCACAGTGTTCGGCGAGCGCTACTCCGCCTGGGTCTGGCTGGCGGTCGCACTGGTCTTCGCAGGCGTCTACCTCGTGACGCGTCGTCCGCGTTTCGCCGCCTGCAGCAACTGAAAGGAGCACTCCCGATGATCGCCCTGCGCCGAGCCGCCGACCGCGGCGTCATGCGCAACGCCTGGCTGGACGCCCGCTTCACCTTCTCCTTCGCGAGCTATCGCGATCCCGCATACCCGGGCTACTCGGACCTGCTGGTCCTGAACGACGACGTGGTCGCCCCCGGCGGCGGGTTCGCGCCGCATTCACATACCGACATCGAGGCCATCTCCTATGTGCTCGAGGGCGAGGTGGAGCATCGCGACAGCGTCGGCAACGTCGCGCGCATGCGGCCCGGCGACGTGCAGCGGATGACCGCCGGCTCCGGCATCACCCACAGCGAGATGAACGCGTCCATGACCCACCTCGAGCATCACCTCCAGTTCTGGATCGCGCCCGCCGTGCGCGGACTGCCGCCGGGCTACGAGCAGCGCAGCTTCCCGCAAGCGGACAAGCGGGGCCGGCTCCGGCTCGTGGTGTCCCCCGACGGCCGCGACGGCTCGCTGTCCGTCCACCAGGACATGCGCCTCCATGCCACGATCGTGCAGGACGACCCGGTCGAGTACGCCCCTCCAACGGGTCGCCGGACCTACCTGCACGTCGCCCGGGGCGCGGCCTCGGTGAACGGGCGCGCGCTCGGTGAAGCGGACGGCGCCTTCATCGAGGGGGAGCAGTTGCTCTTCCTGATGGGCGCCCCGGAAGCGGAAATCCTGATCTTCGACCTGCGCTGATCGCGACGCCGCTCGCCGCACCCCGGGCGGCGGGGCCGCCGATCAACGCGCCGGCGACGCCTGCGCGCGGCGCTCGCGCGCGGCCCGCAGGAACTCCAGCAGGATCGGTGCGCCGTCGAGCATCTGGTGGCCCTCGCCGCGATAGAACTCCGGGTGCCACTGCAGCCCGAGCACGTAGCTCCCGCCGGTCCAGCGGATCGCCTCGATGACGTTGTCGCCCGGCGCGCGCGCCTCCACCACGAGGCCGCTGCCCAGCGTCTTCACCGACTGGTGATGGATGGAGTTCACGCACGCGAGCGAGACGCCGGGGTAGAGCTGCGCGAGCCGCGTGCCGGGCACGATCGCGACCTCGTGGTGGTGCTCGTCGTAGGCGTCGAGATCCACGTGGCGCATCGCCTCCTCGACCTGCGTGCCGATGTCCTGGTAGAGCGTGCCGCCCATCGCCACGTTGATGAGCTGCGCGCCGCGGCAGATGCCGAGCACCGGCTTCTGCTGGATCACGAACTCCCAGAACAGGTCGATCTCGTACAGGTCGCGTACGCGGTCGCCGGACCAGTCCGGGTGCAGCGCCTCCTCGCCGTAGCTCTGTGGCGAGACGTCCGCGCCGCCCTGCAGCACGAGGCCGTCGAGCTCGCGCACGTAGGCGGACACGCTCACCCGCGTGCGCGCCACGCCGCCGCCGGCGTCGAGGGTCGGCACCATGAACACGAGCGCGCCCTGGCGCATGATCCAGTGCGCGACCGACTGCTCGAGGTACTGCAGCGTCTTGCCGCGGAAGCCGAGCTCGCGCGGCACGTTGTGCATGATGCGCGCCGACAGCCCGATGCGCAGCGGGCGATCGCGGGGCGTCTCGAGCGTGGCTTCGGGCGGCGCGGCGGCGCCCCGGGGTGCTAGGCCGTCGAACCCCGCCATCGCTCGGCCTGCCGGTACACGAGGTCGGGCAGCGACTGCGAGGCGGCGTAGGATTCGCGCAGCCAGCGGGCGTCGTTGCCGCCGCCGTGCACCATGGTTGAAAGGATGCGCAGTCCCTCCTCGGCTTCGAGCTCGCGGGCGTGCACCGCGATCGCGTCGAGCGTCATCAGCACGTCTTCGGTGAGGCTGCGCTTCACGTAGGTGTGGGGATCGATGATCTCGCCTTCCAGGCCGAACCGGCAGGCCTGGAAACGATTGTACGTGTACGGCAGGTAGATCTCCTCGGAGGGCGCGTGCGGCCGCTCCACGAGGAGGTAGCGCGCGAGCGCCTGCGCGTACACCGCCAGCGCCGCCGCCTTCTCCACCGTGAGCGGCGTGTCGCACACGCGGATCTCGATCGTGCCGAATTCCGGCTTCGGCCGGATGTCCCAGTAGAAGTCCTTCATGCTCTCGGCGATGCCCGCGCGGCGCATGCGGTCGAAGTAGCCGTTGAAGTCGTCCCAGCGCAGCAGGCACGGAGCCCGCCCCGACAGCGGAAAGGCGAACACCGAGTTGAGCCGCGACGAGTCGAATGCGGTGTCCACGCCCTGGTAGTAGGGCGACGAGGCGGCGAGCGCGATGAAGTGCGGCACGTAGCGGCTCATGGCATGCAGCAGGTAGAGCGCGTCGTCGCCGCACGGGCAGCCCACGTGGATGTGCTGGCCGAACACGGTGAACTGCTTGGCGAGGTAGCCGTACATGTCCGACAGGTGCTTGAACCGCGGCTTGTCGAAGATCTGCCGGTCGCTCCAGCGCTGAAAGGGATGCGCGCCGCCGCCGGTCACCAGGATGTTCAGCTTGTCGGACGCCTCCAGCAGCACGGCGCGGATCTCGCGCAGCTCGCCGACGAGCCCGGCATAGCGCGTGTGGATGGTCGAGCCCACCTCCACCATGCTCTCGGTGATCTCCGGCTTGATGTCCGCGGCGTGCTTCATGCGGCCGATCAGCGTGAGCAGGTCGGAGGCGGCGCGCGTGAGGTCGCAGTCGCGGGTGTTGACGAGCTGCAGCTCGAGCTCGATGCCGAGCGTGAGCGGCGCGGACTGCTTGAAGGTGAGGCCCGCGGCGGTCGGCGCCTCCTCCAGCCCTGCGGACACTGCGGTCATCTCACTTGCTCCCATTGGTCTCTCCCGCGCGACGCAGGGCTTGCTGCACCAGCAGCGGCCCCAGGATTTCGAGAATCGCGACCGCCGACACCACCACGGTGCGGATCTGCGGCCCGAACTCCGGATAGATCCGTGCCGTCTCCTGCACGAGTAGCACGGCGAGGGCGGACATCGGCATCAGCCCCACGCCGACCAGCGCGGACTTGCGCAGCCCGAGCCCCGACCAGCGCGCGAAGGCGAGCACCCCGAGGGTCTTGCCCAGCCAGCGCGCAGCAATCAGGCCAGCGCCGGCGAGCAGGCCGGCCGGCACCAGCGCGAGCTCGAGCTCCGCGGCCACCAGCGCGAACAACAGGATCATGAAGATCAGCCCGAGGCGCCCGAACTCGAGCGAGACGAAACGGCGCTGGCGGTCGAAGTGCCGCGTCATCATGCCGAAGGCGAGCAGCGTCAGCACCACCGAGACCTTGGCGAGCTCCGCCACCGCGACCGCGATCACCACGAAGGCGAGCATGGAGACGAATTGCGCATCCACCCGGCGCCCCAGCAGGCGCAGCACGCCGAGGGTGACGCCGGAGAACGCGGCCGCCAGCGCGAGCGAGCCGAAGACGAGATACAGCGGGTGCGTCAGCACCGTCACCCAGCCGCCGCGGTACTCCGCATGCAGCCAGGCGAACAGCATGCTCGTGGCGATCACCGCGTAGATGCAGTTCAGGGTGGTGAGCAGCAGCACCCGTTCGGTGACCTGGCCCTGCGCACGGAGCTGCTTGGTCATCACCAGGACGACCGCCGGCGAGGTCGCCATGCCGATCGCGCCGGCGACCGCGGCGAGCAGCCACGAGAAGCCGGCGAGCGCGAGGACGGCGAAGATCGCGCCGAACGACAGTGCAGCCTCGAGCACGCTGCTGCCGAGCAGCCAGGGATTGCGGCGCAGCCACGCGAGGTCGACCCGCTGCCCGAGCTCGAACAGCAGCAGGCCGATGGCGACGTCCACGACCCCCTGCGAGCGCGCGAGCAGTTCCGCGTTGAAGAAGCCGAGCACGTGCGGGCCGAACACCACGCCGGCGGCGATCCACCCGAGCAGCTTCGGCAGCCCGAGGTAGCGGTCGAAGACCTCGCCCGCGCCGAGCGCGGCGAGCAGCAGCAGCGCGACCCACGGAAATTGCGCGAGCTCGAGCGGCCAGTCGGGCAGGAAGAAGAAATCGGTCGTCAAGGGCTCCCCCTTTGCCGCGGCGCGCGGATCGGCGCGGCCGCCGTTGTTGTCGTTGTTCGTTCCCCGCTGCGCGCCGCCCGAGAGGCGGCGCCGCGGCGCGCGTCAGCGCAGGTGGAAGTACGTGATGCCGCGCGGGGTGTCGCCCGCCACTGCAGTCTTCACGTCGCGCGCATCGCCCTGCTGGGCCGTGATGCGATACGTGCCGGCCGGCACCTCGATGAAGAGGTACGGTCCGGTGCTCGGGCCGTCGTACACGACGCTCCCCGTCCGGTCGCGGATGACGACGCGCACGTCGGCGAGAAACTGTCCGCCGGGTTCAGCGAACGCGAGGTGCAGGTTGAAGTCGTCGTAACGGCTCATCATCGCGGCGCGGGACTCCGCGCCCACGCCGCCGGTGATGCCGGTGTAGGGTTGCGCGGCGTCCGCGGCCGGGGCGGCGAGGAGGAACGTCAGAGCCAAGGGCGCGAGAGCGAAGCTGCAGCGCATGGGGCGTCCTTTTCTGAAGGCGAACGAGAGGGACGGGCCGGCGGCACGTTCTGCGGTGCCTTTGCAAACGCCATGCCTGATCAGACCAGAGGCTTTTGTAGAAGGTTCCGCGCGGCCGTCGGAAATACTTACGCGTCTCCCTGACCCGACGGCAAGAATTGCCGACCGCGGTTTTCAGTCGCCTCCGCCACACCCGCCGCCGCAACCGTCGTCGGCGTTGCCGGAACAGCCGCCCCCGCAGCCACTGGAGCAGCCGACGTGCGACGCGCAGTACGTCCCGCTTCCGGGGGTGCACCGGAGCTCGTAGCGATAGCCGTCGGGCAGACCCAACGCGGCGTCGACCCCGAAGAGCAGCGGCAGGGCCGCCGGCGCGCGCGGATCGATCTTCTCCAGCGTGCAGCACAGCTTCCATGCGCGGCGGATGCCCTCGCCGGCCAGTGTCGGCGTGCGCATCGCGTCCGCCGGCGTGTGGTGCAGGAAGCGGCCGAAGGCGCGCGCGCAGAAGTCGCGATACGCGCGCGTGGAGAGGATGAACGCGTGCCACGCGTCATCCACCGCCTTCGACGGCATGGAGACGAAGCGGCCCTCCGCGAGCCGGCACGCGTGGAAGTACTGCCGCAGCCCGTCGAACACGAGCCGCTCGTCCTGCGGCGTCAGGCCGGGACGGACCTCGCGCAGCTTGGCGTGGAGGTGAGCGGGAAAGCGGAAGCCGTCGATGAACTGCCGGCGGCGGTGGCGGCGCAGGCCGCGCGCGATGCCGTAGGCGAGGACGGTGGCGAAGACGCCGAAGAACACCAGGGGGATGAGTTGCACGTCCATTTCTTGTTTTTCTCCTTCTTGTTCTTTTGGGTGCGATGACAGATTGCGGCGCGCGCGTTACATCCGCGTGACACCGACGCGGCTCGCGTGCGAAAGGTCACGCGGCGTATCATCCGGCGCATGACCGCCGCCATCGCCGCCACGCTCAAGCCGCACACCAAGGACCTCGGCGGCTTCACCGTCCGCCGCCTGCTCCCGGGTCACCCGATCCGCATGGTCGGGCCCTTCATCTTCTTCGACCACATGGGCCCCGCCGATTTCGCGCCGGGCAAGGGCATCGACGTGCGGCCGCATCCGCACATCGGCCTCGCCACGGTCACGTATCTCTTCGCCGGCGGCCTGATGCACCGCGACAGCCTCGGCTCGGTGCAGAAGATCACGCCCGGGGACGTCAACTGGATGACCGCGGGACGCGGCATCGTGCACTCGGAGCGGACGGCACCGGGCGATCGCGAGACCGGACACCCCATGCACGGCATCCAGACCTGGCTTGCCCTGCCGAAGCCGCACGAGCGCGTCGAGCCCGCGTTCCATCACCATCCCAAGGACACCCTGCCGCTCGTCGAGATGCCGGGCGTGACGATGCGGCTCGTCGCGGGCCGGGCGTTCGGCGAAGCCGCGCCGGTGCGCACGTACTCGGACATGTTCTATCTCGGCGTCGAGATGGACGCGGGCGCGACGTTCGACCTGCCGCCCGAGCACGTCCAGCGCGGCGTGTACGTGGTCGACGGCGAGGTGATGGTCGGGGGCCGCATGCTCGACCCGCAGCACATGGCCGTGCTGTCGCCGGGTGAGACCGTGGAGATCGCCGCGGGGGCCTCCAGCCGGGTCATGCTGTTCGGCGGCGAGCCGATGGATGGGGAGCGCCACATCGTCTGGAACTTCGTGGCGAGCGACCGCGAGATGATCGAGGAGGCGCGTTCGCGCTGGAAGGCGCAGCAGTTCGACCCCGTGCCGGGCGAGACGGAGTTCATCCCCCTCCCCGACTGAGCGCAGGCACCACGCGGGGGCACGGCCTCGACGGCCACGCACCGGAATCGGGCGGGGGCACCCATCGCGCTCCGGTAACTCTTTGCTTTTGCAGGAAGCGCGCAACCGGCACGGCCATTGCGAGGGGCGGCCGTCCACCGATCCACCGCCCGGGAGAGTCCATGAAGCGCCGTGAGTTCCTGAAGTCCTCCGCCGCCCTCGCCGCCACCTCGCTGCCCGCCGTCCCCGCCATGGCGCAGGAGAAGGGGCCCGACGTGATCAACGTCGGCCACCTCGTCGGCATCTGCATGTCGCCGCTCTTCTTCGCGGACGCGATGGGCTACTTCAAGGACGAGAAGCTCAAGGTCCAGCTCAAGTTCATGCCCAACCCGGGCGATGCGCTGACCGCGCTCACCAGCGGCGCGATGAACATCGTGCACGTGCCGTTCACGAACGTGCTCGCCGCCGCGAACAACGGCGCGCCGGTCCGCATCATCGCCGGCAGCGGTGCGGGCGGCATCTTCCTGGTGGCGCAGGGGTCGACCGGCATCAAGTCCGTCGAGGACCTGGTGAAGGCGAAGGGCAAGGGCCTCAAGATCGGCGCGATGCGCGTGAACACGTTCGAGCTGATGCTCTACCGCACGCTCACCAATGCCGGCCTCTCCTACTCCGACTTCCAGATGGTGTGGTTCAACGACACGCTGTCGATGGCCGCGGCGTTCGAGGCGAAGGCCGTGGACCTCGCGACGCACGTCGAGCCCTTCTCCACCAAGATGGTGGACGCGCAGGGCGGGCTGCCGGTGGCGAGCAACCTCCAGGTCTGGGGTCCGGACGGCCCCGACTGCATCACCGCCACGCGCGCCGACTTCGTCGAGAAGTTCCCGCAGACCACCACGCGCTACATCCGCGCGCTGCTGCGGGCCGACCGCGAGATCAAGGCCGACCGCGAACGCGCCGTCGAGATCCTCGACAAGGGCAAGTACTACCGCGTGGACGGCAAGACGCTGCGCGCGGCGCTGCCGCGGCAGATGCCGCAGGTCGATCTCACGCGCGGCGGCGACAAGGGCATGGCGATCGCCATCAACGACATGCAGACCCTCGGCTACATCAAGAAGCTGCCCGACACCGTGCTCGACTTCCGCTTCCTCAACCAGGCGCTGAAGGCCTGAGGTGGACGTCACCGGTCTCGACCCGGCAACGCAGGCGGCGGCGGCCGCGGCCGCCGAGCGTGCGCCCGCCAAGGCGCGGCCTTCCAGGCTGCGCCGCTGGCTGGTGATGACCCTCGCGGCGCTCGCGCCGTGGGCGGTCATCGTCGGGGCCTGGGAGCTCGCCGCGGCGAAGGGCTGGATCCAGAACTCGCTCCTGCCGCCGCCCTCCTCGTTCATCCATTACGCCATCGAGAGCGACTTCCGCGTCGGCTTCGGCCGCGAGGCGATGGCGATCCCGGCGGCGATCCTCGCCAGCGCGTACCGCGTGGTCGTCGGGCTGGCGCTGGGTTTCATCGCCGCGGTGGCCACCGGCATCGTGATCTCGATGTCGCGCGTCGCCTCGTGGTCGCTCCTGCCGGTCATCCGCGGGCTCGCGCCGATCGCGCCGATCGCGTGGATCCCGCTCGGCATCATCCTGTTCGGCATCGGCAACCAGACGGCGATCTTCGTCGTGTTCGTCGGCGTGTACTTCCTGCTGACGCTCTCGACGGTGGCCGCGGTGCAGTCGGTCGACGCCCGCATGATCAAGACCGCGCGCACCTACGGCGCCTCGCCGAAGCAGGTCTGGCTGTGGGTGATCTTCCCGGCGATCCTGCCGCAGGTCTTCACCATGCTGCGGCTCAACTTCTTCGCCGCTTGGATGGCGGTGCTCGCGGCCGAGATGGTCGGGCTCAAGAACGGCGTCGGCATGATGGTGATCCTCGGCCGCGAGATGTTCAACGGCAACCTCATCATGCTCGGCATCTGCATCGTCGGCATCACCGGGTACGTCGTGGATTCGGCGCTGCTGTTCATCCAGCGCAAGCTGCTGTGGTGGAGCGGCGAAGGGATGATGCAGAAATGAGCTCGCTCGTCTGCAATCGCGTCGGCCAGGTCTGGAGCGCGCCGCACGGCCTGGCGGTCGAGGCGCTGCGCGGCATCGACCTCGCGGTGTCCTCCGGCGAGTTCGTCGCCATCCTGGGGCCCAGCGGCTGCGGCAAGAGCACGCTGCTCGAGCTCATCGCCGGGCTGGAGACGCGCACCGCCGGCGACATCCTGATCGACGGCGTGAGCGTCACCGGCCCCAACCCCAAGGCGGTGATGGTGTTCCAGGAGCACTCGCTGTTCCCCTGGCTGTCCGTCGAGGACAACGTCGCCTTCGGCATGAAGATGAAGGGCGTGCCGCTGTGGGACCGCCGGGAGCGCGCGCGCGAGGTGCTGCGCAAGGTGCGGCTCACGCCGTTCGCGAAGCACTACCCGCATCAGCTCTCGGGCGGCATGAAGCAGCGCGTGGCCATCGCGCGCGCGCTGGTCGGCAGCCCCGAGTTCATCCTGATGGACGAGCCCTTCGCCGCGCTCGACTTCCAGACGCGCGTCCTGATGCAGCAGTTCCTGCTGCAGATCTGGGCCGAGTTCAAGTCCACGATCCTCTTCGTCACCCATCAGATCGACGAGGCGGTCCTGCTCGCCGACCGCGTGGTGGTGATGAGCGCAAGCCCCGGCACCGTGATCGAGGAAGTGCCGATCGCGCTGCCGCGACCGCGCAGCTACACCTCCGAGGGCTTCAACGAGTACCGCGTCCGGCTCACCGCGCACATGGAGCGCGAGGTGATGAAGGCCCACGCGACGGAGCTGGCGATTTGAAGCGCAGCGCCTTCGGCAAGGGGCTCGCGTGAAGCAGGTGCGCTTCACCCAGCTCTTCCGCGGGTTGGACGATCCGGCCGAGCTCGGATTCGATCCACGCGCCGCGGAGCTTGCGGGGGAAGACGTGGAGATCCGCGGCTTCCTCACGCCGCTGCACGAGGGCGACCGCTACGCCCTCGTCAACGCGACCGGCGAATGCCCGGACTGCGGTCCCGTCGCCGCCATCCACCTGCCGGACTTCCACCCGGCGGCGAAGCCCGCGGGCGCGCTGCCGGTGCGCCTGCGCGGCCGTCTCGAATACGGATTCGCCATCGCGGCCGACGGTTACGCATCCTTCCTGCGTCTCGCCGGGGCGCGCGTCGTCGCCGGCCTCACCCGGTAACATCCGCTCAGCTTCAACAGAGGGAGAAGAGCCATGCTGCTCGTCCATGGCGGCCGCGTCCTGCGCCCCGGAACGTACGACTGCACGCCCGCCGACATCCTCGTCGACGGCGACACCATCCGCGACGTCGTCGCGCCCGGCACCTTCAAGGACGCGAACGCGCAGCGCATCGACGCCGCGGACCGGGTGCTGATCCCCGGCTTCGTCAACGGGCACAACCACGCCCAGACCGGCCTCGCGAAGGGCCTGTTCGACCGCTACACGCTGGAGCTCTATCTCAACGCCGTGCCCTGGGCGACCGGACGGCGCACGCTGGAGGACAAGTACCTCTCCGCCGTGATCGGTGCGGCGGAGATGGTCCGCAAGGGCTGCACCGCCGCGTACGACATGTTCGCGGAGTTCCCGCTGCCCACGGTGGACGGCGTGAACGCCGTGGCCAGGGCCTACGCGGACGTCGGCATGCGCGCCTCGGTCGCCACCATGATGGCGGACCGCAGCTTCTACGAGGCGATTCCCGGGATGCTGGACGCGATGCCCGCGCCGCTCCGCGAGCTCGCCCTGAAAGTGAAGTATGCGCCGCACGAGGAGGCGATTGCCGCCTGCCGCGCGATCGTCAGGGACTGGGCGTTCGACCGCGGGCAGGTGCGCCCCGCCCTCGGCCCGACCATCCCGCACCACTGCACCGATGCGTTCCTCGTCGCGTCGCGCGACCTCGCGAAGGAGTACGGCCTCGGCATGCAGATGCACGTCGCCGAGTCGCGGCCGCAGGCGGTGGTGGCGCAGACGCTCTACGGCAAGTCGCTGGTCGCGCACCTCGACGCGCTCGGCCTGCTCGGGCCGCACTTCTGCGTCTCGCACGGCGTCTGGCTCGACGCCGACGACCACCGCCGCCTCGCCGACCGCGGCGCGTCGCTCTCGCACAACCCGGGCAGCAATCTCAAGCTCGGCTCCGGCATCGCCGACTTCCGCGGCCTGCTCGACCACAAGGTGAACGTCGCCATCGGTACCGACGGCGTCGCCTCTTCGGACAACCTGAACGTGTTCGAGGCGATGCGCATGGCCGCGTACCTCTCGCGCGTGCAGGGCCATCCGGTCGAGCGCTGGGTGTCGGCGCGCGAGGCGTTCCATGCCGCCACCGAGGGCGGCGCCCGCGCGCTCGGCTTCGACCGCATCGGCCGCATCGAGGCGGGCTGGAAGGCCGACCTCGTGTTCATCGACGCGGCCGCGCTGCACTACGTGCCGCTGAACGACTTCCTGCAGCAGCTCGTGTTCGCCGAGGACGGCACCGGGGTCGACAGCGTGATGATCGGCGGACGGCTGGTGCTGGACCACGGCCGGCTCACCACGATCGATCTCGCGCGCATTCGCCGCGAGGCCGAGGAGGCGGTGGCACGGCTCGCCGCGGCGAACAGCGAGGCGAAGGCGACGTGCGAACGGCTCGCGCCGTTCGTGGGGCAGTTCTGCTCGGGCCTGATGGCCGCGCCGCTCGGCGTGCACCGCTTCTGCGGGCACCCGCACTAGGGCAGGGACGCGCGCCTCAGAACGTCACGCTGCCCGCGTCCACCTCCACCTGCGCGGTGGCGCGGCCGAGCGCGCCGAGCGTCGCCCGCGCGTAGCTCGACGCCCAGACGGGATCGGCGTCGAAGCGCGTCCGCCCGACGGTGCCGGCGATCGCCAGCACCTTGTCGGCGGTGAGCACCTTGCCGGTCGCGCGCAGCGGCTCGCAGTCGTTGGCGACGAACTGCTCGTCGAGCCAGCGGCGGGCAGCGGCCGCGTCCATCGCCTCGCCTTCGCCCACCGGCAGCACCACCTCGTTGCCGCGCGCGAACCGCACGATCACTTCCTGGCGCATCGTCTTGCCCTCCTCCTCGGACCGGTCAGCGCGGCGAACCGGGGGTCGAGCTGTAGGCCGGGTCCCGGAAGATGCCCACGGACACCGCCTTGCCCGTCTTCGCGTCGAACACCGGCTCGCCGATCATCTCCAGCGTCCCGTCGCGCCAGCGGTAGGACCACGCCTCGGTCTGCGTGCCGGCGAAGCGCATGCGCTGCATCGGCGGCCCCACCCGGTCCAGCACCTCCTCGCGCGTCGCGCCGGTGCGCATCCACTCGAAGCTCGCCATGTCGAGGACCTGCCGGTATTCCTTCACGCCGCCGCCCGGCGCGAACACGACGCGCCAGGTCTCGAAGCCGGACGGGCCGGTGACGTAGTACCACACCGGCTCCCCGCTGGCGAGCTTGCGCGTCTCGGCCGGCGCACCGAGCCGGGCGCGCACGTCGCCGGGAGAATCCCCGGCCCGCACCGAATCCGCGCGCGGCATCGCCGCGCAGCCTGCCACCAGCACCGCGGCGGCGATCATCGTCAAGCGTTGCATGCTCGTTTTCCTCCGGAAGCGGGGGAAGTTTACGCCGTGGCGCCCGGGCCGGCTTCAGCGGACCAGATAGTCGTCCAGCCGGACCGCGTCGGCGCCGGGCACGCGCTTGCGCTCGTACTCCGCCGCCCGGTCGAACGGCTTCGTCGCGTCAATGAGCAGCCGCCCCCAGTGGTCCCGGTGGGGATCGCGGAAGAAGCCCGGCACGTCGGGGATGACGGTCACGCGCTGGTCGGGCCGCGCGCGGGTGAGGAACGCCCACCAGATGTCGCCGAAGTCGTCGAGGTCCACGTCGTCGTCAACGACGATCACCGTCTTGTTCCAGTCGTGGTTGCTGCCGACGGCGGAGAGCAGCACCTGCTTCGCATGGCCCTCGTACTGCTGGCGGATCTGCACGACGGTGGACATGACGTGCGGCAGGCACGCGACGTCCACGATGCCGGGCAGCACGTCGGCGAGATGGCGATACACGCGCGTCGCGACGCCGAGTTCGAGCAGCCGCAGGTCCTCCGGCGAGCCGCACACGAGGCCGTGGAAGTAGGCGCCGCGCCGCACCGTGACGCCCAGCACCTCGAAGACGTGGCTCTGCGTCTCGCCGACGTAGTAGCCCTGGAACTCGCCGAACGGCGCCTCCGGGCCGCGCGCATTCGGCAGGAACCGCCCTTCGATCACCACGTCCGCATCCACCGGCACCTCCAGGTCGACGTGCACGCAGCGGCGCGTCGGCACGCGCTCGCCGGCGAGCCGCGCGGCGCACTCGACCTCGCTTTCGTCGTAGGCGAGCGGCGCCGCCGCGGCGAGCACGAACTCCGGCGACGGGCCGATGAGGATCGCCGCCTCCAGCGCCTGCCCGCGCGACTCGGCCTTCGCCTGGTAGCGCGTGAGATCGTGGGTGCGTCCGAGCCGCACGCGAAGCTCGCGGTCGCTCACCATCATGGCGCGATGGAACGAGAGGTTCGGCACGCCGGTGTCCGGCTCCTTCGCGAGGAAGATGCCGGCGGTGATGTACGGGCCGGCATCCCTTTCGCAGTAGGTGAGGTGCGGCAACTCCGCCAGCGTCACTTCCTCGCAGGCGGCATCGACGCGCGCGGTCGGCAGCTCGGCGGGCATGGCGAGGTTGCGCGTGAGCTCGGTCCAGCGCGGACAGAAGCGCCGGTCGGTGGCGCCGATCAGCTCGCCGAGCCGCGGCCGGCTGCCGAACACGTTGCTCACCACCGGGAAGCGCGAGCCGCGCACGTGGCGGAAGAGGAGCGGCGCATCGCTCTCCCGCTGCGACGCCACCGTGACCGCGGCCAGCTCGAACCGCGGATCGACTTCGCGCTCGACCACGCGCACGCGGCCCTGCGCCAGCAGCCGCTCGACGTATTCCTTCATCGCCTCTCCCTTGCATCGCGAATTCCCGCGCCCGGCGTCCGGGCTCGCGCCCCCCGCGGGATGAGCGCACGTTATCCAATGCGGCCCCGGGCGGCAATCCGGCGTTGGCGACGCGGCTGCTGGCATGCGAAGTGCTCGCGGTCGGCGCCGCCATGGCGACCACCCATCCCCGCCCGCAGTTCGCCCCGATCGTCCGGTTCGTCGCACGGGCGTTCGCCACCATCCACGCGATCACCGCGGCGCTGTTCGCGTCTGCCGCCGTCGGACTGCTGGTCATCGCCGCGCGCACCGGATGGACCGCGCTGGAGGGCACACTGGACACCGGGGCGGCGCAGCAGCTGATCGAGGCCGTCGGCCTCCTCGCCGCGGCGGTCGTCGCCCTGCAGATCGCACAGACGATCACCGAGGAAGAGGTGATCCGCGACTCGCACATCAGCGCGCCGACGCGCGTGCGCCGCTTCCTCTCGCGCTTCTTCGCGGTGATCGTCGTCGCGCTCGCGATCGAAGGCCTGGTCGCGGTGTTCAAGGCGGTGCGCGAGGAGCTCGACGGGCTGCTCTATGCGGCGGCCGTGGTCCTCGCCACCGCCGCCCTGCTCGCCGCCTGGGGCGTGTTCGTGCGCTTCAATCGCGCCGCCGAGGAGCTGGAGCCCGAGGCGATGCAGGAGGCGAAGCGCGAGGACGCGAAGCTGAAGTGACGCCGTGCGGGCGCGCGGGGGCGTCCGGTTGCGCTGCGCTAGACTTGGGGTTCCTCCTGCAGCACCCACCCGGACGCCCCATGCCCCGCGACCCCGCTCCGACCGTCGTCCATCTGAAGGACTACACCCCGCCCGCGTTCCTGATCTCCGCCGTCGAGCTCGACATCGACCTCCGTGCGGACCATGCCCTCGTGCGCGCCGCGCTGAACGTGGAGCGCAATCGCGCCCACCCGGACGCGACCGCGCCGCTCGTGCTCGACGGCGAGGAGCTCGGGCTCGTCTCGGTCGCGATCCACGGCCGGAAGCTGTCCGCCGAGGGCTACACCGCCGACGCGGAACGCCTGGCGATTCCGGACGTGCCCGACCGCTTCCTGCTCGAGACCGTGGTGCGGATCGAGCCGGAGAAGAACACCAAGCTGATGGGCCTGTACGCGTCGAAGGACGGCTACTTCACCCAATGCGAGGCCGAGGGGTTCCGGCGCATCACGTACTTCATCGACCGCCCCGACGTGATGTCGCGCTACACCACGACGATCCACGGCGACAAGACGCGCTTCCCGCAGCTCCTCTCCAACGGCAATCTGATCGAATCCGGCGACGAGCCGGGCGGCCGGCACTGGGCGAAGTGGCAGGACCCGTTCCCCAAGCCCTGCTATCTCTTCGCGATGGTGGCGGCGAAGCTCGACGTCCTGGAGGACATCTTCGTCACGCGGTCCGGCCGCCACGCGCGCCTCGCGATCTACGTGGAGCCGGGCAAGCTCGACCAGTGCGGCTTCGCCATGGACGCGCTGAAGCGCTCCATGAAGTGGGACGAGGAGGTGTTCGGCCTCGAGCTCGACCTCGACACCTTCATGATCGCCGCGGTGGGCGACTTCAACATGGGGGCGATGGAGAACAAGGGCCTCAACGTCTTCAACACCAAGTACGTGCTCGCCCGGCCCGACGTCGCCACCGACGTGGACTACATGAACATCGACCGCGTGGTGGCGCACGAGTACTTCCACAACTGGACCGGCAACCGCGTGACCTGCCGCGACTGGTTCCAGCTCTCCCTCAAGGAAGGGCTCACGGTCTTCCGCGACCAGGAATACGGCGCCGACACCTACTCGCGCCCGGTGCAGCGCATCCAGGAGGTGCGCGCGCTGCGCGCCGCGCAGTTCCCCGAGGACGCCGGCCCGATGGCGCACCCGGTGCGGCCGCAGTCCTACATGGAGATCTCCAACTTCTACACCGCGACGGTGTACGAGAAGGGCGCCGAAGTGGTCCGGATGATCCGCACGCTGCTCGGCGCGGAAGGGTTCCGCAAGGGCATGGACCTCTACTTCGCCCGGCACGACGGCCAGGCGGTGACGACCGACGATTTCGTCGCCGCGATGGCCGACGCGTCGGGCGTCGACCTGGCGCAGTTCAAGCGCTGGTACGACCAGGCGGGCACGCCGGTGGTCGAGGCCCGGGGCGCGTACGATCCCGCGGCGCGGACGTACACGCTCACGGTCACGCAGTCCTGTCCGTCCACGCCCGGCCAGGCCGAGAAGCTGCCCTTCCACATCCCGTTCGAGGTCGGGCTGGTCGACCCGGCCGGGAACGACCTGCCGCTGCGCCTCGAAGGCGAGTCCGCGCCGGCGGGGACCACGCGCGTCCTGTCGCTCCGCGCCGCGACGGAGCGGTTCGTGTTCGCCGACGTCGCCGCCCCCCCGGTGCCTTCCCTGCTGCGCGACTTCTCCGCCCCGGTGTACCTCCGCTTCGACTACGCCGACGCGGATCTCGCGCACCTCATGGCGCACGACTCGGATGCGTTCAACCGCTGGGAGGCGGGGCAGCGGCTCGCCACCAAGCTGATGCTCGACTGCATCGCCGCCGGCCGGCTCGACGTGCCGGGGCGCTTCGTCGAGGCGTTCGCGCGCGTGCTGCGCGACGGGGCGCAGGACCCCGCCTTCGCCGCGGAGGCGCTCGCCCTGCCCGCGGAGACGTTCATCGCCGAGCAGATGGCGCTGGTCGATCCGGACGCCATCCACGCCACCCGCCGCGGCCTGCGCCGCGCGCTCGCCGAGGCGCTGCGGGACGATCTCGCGGCGACCTACGAACGCCTCGCGGTGCCCGGCGCCTACTCGCCGGACGCCGCCTCCGCGGGACGCCGCAGCCTGCGCAATCTCTGTCTCGGCTATCTCATGGAGATCGCCGACGCCGACGTCCGCGCGCGCTGCATGCGCCAGTTCGAGCGCGCCGACAACATGACCGACGCGATGGCGGCCCTCACCGCGCTCGCGAACACCGACTGCCCCGAGCGCGAGGCCGCGCTCGCGGCGTTCTACGAGAAGTGGCAGGGCGAGGCGCTGGTGGTCGACAAGTGGCTGCGCGCGCAATCCACCTCGCACCTGCCCGATGCGCTCCCGAGGGTGAAGGCGCTCCTCGCGCACGAGGCGTTCACCATCAGGAATCCCAACAAGGTGTACGCGCTGGTCGGCGGCTTCGGCTACGGCAACCACGTGCGCTTCCACGCCGCCGACGGCTCGGGCTACGCGTTCATGGCCGATCGCGTGATCGAGCTCGATGCCCTCAATCCGCAGGTCGCCTCGCGCATGGCGCGCACCTTCGACCGCTGGAAGAAGTTCGACGCGGCGCGCCAGGCGCATGCGCGGGCGGCGCTGGAGCGCATCCGCGAGGTCGAGGGCCTCTCCAAGGACGTCGCCGAGATCGTCACCAAGGCGCTCGCCTGACGGTCCGGGGGCTCGTTCTGGCCGTTGGGCGTATGGCCGGCGCAGCGGACGCCCGGTAGACTGCGGCCGGCCCGGGTCACGCATGCGCCGGGCCCCCGGCGTGCAACGCGCCGGGAGGAGAATCGCAAAATGCCGACATCCGGACGCGCGGCGCACGCGCATCCAGGGGAGACGGTATGACTTCGCCCAGCACGCTCGCCGACGCGAGTTCCCGATCTGCCGTCCTGCCCGCGCGGGGCGCGTGGCTGCCGCACCTGGCGGCCCTCGGCTGCATCGGCGCGCTGGTGCTGGCCGGACCCGAGTGGCGTCTCGAGGCTTCGACGCTCGTCCTCGCCCTGAACTTCGTCTTCAACGCCTGCGCCTCCGCGGTGATCGCCGGGCTCGTGGGCCGGGCGTTCCTCGAGCGCGGCGAACCGGCCCTGCTGATGCTCGCGCTCGGCGCGTGGGTGTGGGGCATCGCGGGCACCGCGGCGGTGGTCGCGGCACGCGGACCCGGGCCCGACGGCTTCGATGCCAACCTCGCCATCACGGTGCACAACCTCGGCGCGTGGCTCGCGAGCGTTTGCCACTTCACCGGCGTGGCGCTCGGCCATCGGCCGACGGCGCGGGTCGCCCACACGCGGTCGGCCCTCGCCGCAGGCGGTCTCCTCGTCACGGGCGGGATGCTCCTGCTCGTCGCGCTCGCCGAGGGCGGCCTGCTTCCGCGCTTCTTCGTGCCCGGCGAGGGCGGCACCTTCGTCCGCCAGTTCGTGCTCGGCGCCACCATCGCGATGTTCTGCCTCAGCGCCGCGGCGCTGCTGCTCGGATACCGTCACTCGCGATTCCACCGCTGGTACGCACTGTCCCTGCTGCTGCTCGCCGAGGGCCTGCTCGCGGTGGGGCTGCTCCAGCAGAACGGCGACCTGCTCAACTGGCTGGGCCGCGGACTGCAGTATCTGGGCGGCGTGTACATGCTGGTCGCGGCCTGGCACGTCCGCACGTGGCGCGATCTGACGCTCGCCGAGCGCGCGTCGCCGCGGTATCCCGGGGCCTGGATCCTTCTCACGCTCGCCGTCGTGGTCGGCGCGGCCACCGTGCGGATCTCGCTGCTCGACCAGGTCGGCTATCGCGCCCCCTATCTCGTCTTCATCGTCGGCGTGATGCTCTCGGCGCTGTACGGCGGCTGGCGCTCGGGCGTGCTCGCGACCGTGGCATCGGCAGTCGTCGTCAGCGTCTTCTTCATCGAGCCCTTCGGATCCGTACGCATCGCCGATGGCGCGGACCTGGTGAACCTCGGGTTCTTCGTGATCGTCAGCCTGCTCGTCGCGGCCATCGCCGAGTCGATGCAGCGGACGCGCTCGCGGATGATCGAAGCGACGGCCGAGCGCCGCGAGGCCGAGCAGCGCGAGCGCCAGTTCCGCACGCTCGCCGAATCCATGCCGCAGCTCGCCTGGATCGCCGACGAGCGCGGACGCCTGCGCTGGTGCAACCAGCGGTTCTACGAGTACACCGGACTGCCGATGGACGCGAACGGGCCGCTCCACTGGCTGAGCGTGCACGACCCGCGCATCCTGCCGCAGGTCCTGCAGCGCTGGAAGCAGTCCGTCACCAGCACCACGCCGTTCGAGATGGTGTTTCCCATCCGGGGACGCGACGGCACGTACCGCGAGTTCCTCACGCGCGCGGTGCCGCTGTTCGACCGCGAGGGCGCGGTGATGCAGTGGTTCGGCACGAACACCGACGTCACCGACGCGCGGCGCGTGGAGGAGGCGCTGCGCGAGTCGGACCGGCGCAAGGACGAGTTCCTCGCGACGCTCGCGCACGAACTGCGCAATCCGATGGCGCCGATCCGGACCGCCGTCGAGATCCTGCGGCTCGGCGGCGACGACCCGGGACGGCGCGCCTACGCTACCGGCGTCCTGCAGCGTCAGGTCGGCCAGCTCGCGCGCCTCCTGGACGACCTGCTCGATCTGTCGCGCGTGACCACCGGCAAGCTCACGTTGCGCAACGAGCGCGTCGACCTCGCAACCGCGGTCCGCTCGGCGCTCGAGGCGTGCCAGCCGGCCATCGACGCGCGCGGGCACCTCCTCCAGCTCGACATGCCGCGCGCGCCGGTGATGGTCGACGGCGACGCCGCGCGGCTCTCGCAGGTGGCGGCGAACCTCGTCAGCAACGCGGTGAAGTACACCGACGCGGGCGGCCACCTCCGGGTCTCGCTCGCGGTGGAGGGGACGGCGGCGGTGCTGCGCGTGGCCGACGACGGCCGCGGCATTCCGCCCGAGCGGCTCGGCGAGGTCTTCGGCATGTTCGCGCAGCTGCACGCGCCCGCCTCGCAGGCCGAGGGCGGCCTGGGCATCGGCTTGCACCTGGTGCGCCGGCTGGTCGAGATGCACGGCGGCAGCGTCGCGGTGCGCAGCGAGGGCCCGGGCCGCGGCAGCGAGTTCGAAGTGCGCCTGCCCCTTGCCGCCGGCGCCGCTCCGCTTGCCCCTGTCGCGGATGCCGGCGCGGAAGGCGCGACATTGCGCGTGCTCGTCGTGGACGACAACCGCGACGCCGGCGAAACCCTGGCGACCCTGCTGCAGCTCAAGGGACACGAGGTGCATGCCGCGCACGATGGCGCGACCGGGCTCGACATGGCCGTGCGCCTCGAGCCCGACGTGGTGCTGCTGGACCTCGGCATGCCCGGCCTCGACGGCTTCGAGGTCGCCCGGCGGCTGCGCGCGCTGCCGGGCGGCGCACGCATGCGCGTCGTCGCGGTGTCCGGCTGGGGCCAGGAGGCCGACCGGCGCCGCACCCGCGAGGCGGGTTTCGACGCCCACCTCACCAAGCCCGTGGAGCCGGCAGAGCTCGCGCGCACCCTGCGCACGTTCGGCGCCGACCGGGCGCGGAGTTGAGGGGGATTTCCCCGCCTGCTCGCGGGCTGGCGGGGGGCGGCCGCGGCTAACCTGAGGCACGCGGACAACGGCGCGATCGCGATCCATGGCGCACATCATCAGCGTCCTCGGCAACAAGGGGGGCACCGGCAAGACCACCATCAGCCACCTCCTCGGGCACGGCTTCGGCCTGCTCGGCCTGCGTGCGGTGGTCGCGGTGACGGACACCACTCGGGAG
>CAZKHE010000053.1:0-28808 GCA_964552535.1 uncultured Enterobacteriaceae bacterium
GCATCGCCGACATCTGCCTCGCGCCCATCGTCGCGCGCTGCCTGCGCTTCGGCGTCGAGCTGCCCGCCCTGGAGCATCTGCGCAAGTGGGACGCGGCGATGGGCGCCCGCGACGCGTTCAAGCGCGCCACCGCCGCATGACCGCGAGCCGCCTTCGCCGCGCGCTTCGCGCCCTGCTGGGTGCCGCGCTGCTCGCCGGCGCGGCACTCGCGCACGCGCAGGCCTGGCCGGGCAAGCCGGTGCGGATCGTGGTGCCCTATCCGCCCGGCGGGGGGAACGACATCCTTGCGCGTCTGATCGCCCCGAAGATGGCGGAGCGCTGGGGACAGCCGGTGCTGGTCGAGAACCGGGCGGGGGCGGCGGGCAACCTCGGTGCCGGCGAAGTGGCGCGCGCGCCGGCCGACGGCTACACGCTGCTCATGGCGACGAGCACCATCGCGATGACGCCGGGCCTCGGCCAGAAGGTGACCTACGACCTGGAGAAGGACCTGGTGCCGGTCGCCCTGGTGGCCACGACCGCGATGGTCATCGCGGTGCACCCTGACGTTCCGGCCAAATCGCTGCGCGAGCTGATCGCCGCGGCGAAGCAGCAGCCGGGCAAGCTCGCGTACTCGACCTGCGGCAACGCCAGCCCCATGCACCTCGCCGGCGAGCTGTTCAAGATGAGCGCGGGCATCGACCTGCTGCACGTGCCCTACAAGGGCTGCGCGCCGGCGCTCACCGACGTCGTCGCCGGACAGGTGCCGATCGCGTTCAACACCATCTCCAACACGGCCGGCTACGAGAAGGGCGGGCGCGTGCGCATCCTGGGCGTGGCGTCCGAACAGCGGCTCGCCGACTTCCCGAACATCCCGACCGCCGCCGAGCAGGGCCTCACCGGCTATGCCGCCGACATCTGGTTCGGCCTGTTCGCGCCGGCGCAGACGCCGCGCCCGGTGATCGAGGCCGTCAACGCCGCGGTGAACCAGGCGCTGGCTGACCCCGACGTGCGCGAGAAGATGCGCGGGCAGTTCTACGAGCCGCGCCCCGGGTCGGCCGACCGCTATCAGAAGTTCGTGAAGGACGAGGTCACCAAGTGGACCCGGACCATTCGCGACGCGAACATCAAACCCGACTGACCTTCCACTGGGAGACCGCATCGTCATGAACGCCTACCGCATCCGCGCCGCCCTCGCCGCCTGCGCCCTCGCCGTCGCGGCCGTGCTGCCCGCCCACGCGCAGACCTACACCATGAAGATGGCGAGCGCGACCATCAACGACGTGCAGCACGAGTGGCTCAAGCGATTCGAGGCCGAGATCAAGCCCAAGGTGGGCGACCGCCTGAAGGTGGAGATCTATCCGGCGAGCCAGCTCGGTGCGATTCCGCGCATGGTGGAGGGCGTCGTGCTCGGCTCGATCGAGTCCTTCGTGACTCCGACCTCGTTCCTCGTCGGCACCGAGCCGCGCTACCAGGTGTTCGACGCGATCGGCGTCTTCAACTCGCCGGAGCACCTCGGCAAGGTGCTGGCCGATCCGGACCTGCGCAAGCGCGCCCTCGCCCTGGGCGAATCGAAGGGCATCAAGGGCATCGGGATCTTCTACAACAGCCCGGTGATCGTGGTGTCGAAGAAGCCGATCGAGAAGCTCGCCGACTTCAAGGGCCAGAAGATCCGCGTGTTCGCCACGCCGCTGCAGATCGAGCCGATGAAGTCGCTCGGCGCGACCCCGGTGCCGATGGCGCTGAACGAAGTGCTGCCCGCCCTGCAGAGCGGCAACATCGACGGCCTGCTCGCCGGCATTCCGGTGCTCACCGCGATGAAGTTCTTCGACGCCGCCAAGACGGTGACGGAGATCCACCCCGGCATCGTCGTCTCCACCATCGTGGTCAACAAGAAGTGGTTCGACTCGCTGCCCGCGGACCTGCAGCGCGCCATCGAGGACGCCGGCGCCGCGGTGGACAAGGGTTCGTTCCAGGTCGCCACGGGCATCATCGACCGCGCCAACAAGGGCTGGACCGACAACGGCGGCCGGATCGTGAAGCTGCCCCCCGCGGAGCAGCAGAAGATGATGGGCGACCTCAAGACGCTCGGCAGCAACCTGCTCTCCGCCAATCCGGCGGTGAAGGCCGAGTATGACGAGTTGCTGAAGGTCGCGGACCGGGTGAAGTAGGCCGCCACGATGCGGGTCGCGGTGGTGGGCCTCGGCACGATGGGGCCCGGTATGGCGGCGACGCTCGCGCGGGGCGGGTGCGAGGTCGCCTGCTTCGACGTGGACCAGGCGAAGCTCGCACGCGTGCCGGCGGAGGTCGAAGCCGCGCACGCGGTGCTGGACCGCATCGGCGGCAAGGCAGCCCCGGCGCGCGGCGCGCTGCGTACCGCGGCGACGCTCGGCGACGCCGTGCGCGACGCCGACTTCGTGATCGAGAACGTGCCGGAGCAGCTCGCGCTCAAGCAGCGCGTGTTCGCCGAGCTCGAGAGGCTCGCCCCCGCGCACGCCGTGCTGGCGAGCGACACGTCGGGCATTCCGATCGGCCGGCTGCAGGAGGCGGTTCAGGACAAGACTCGCGTCGTCGGCATGCACTGGAGCAATCCACCGCACATCATCCCGATGATCGAGGTGATCGCCGGTCCGCACACGTCCGAGGCGACCGTCACCCGGACGCGGGAACTCGTGCGCCACCTCGGCCTCCTGCCGGTCCTGGTGCGCAAGGACGTGCCCGGCTTCGTGGAGAACCGGGTCCTCTACGCGATCATGCGGGAGTGCCTGTCCCTCGTGGAGCAGGGCGTCATCGAGCCCGAGGCGCTCGACACCTGCGTGCAGTGGGGCATCGGCTTCAAGCTCGCCGTCATCGGCCCGATGGCGCTGCTCGACGTGGCCGGGCTGGACATCTACCAGTCGGTCGCGAGCTACCTGAATGCGGACCTCGACACGCGTGCGGACGTGCCGTCCTACGTGACCGACCGCACCGCCGCGGGTCACCTGGGCATGAAGTCCGGCCGCGGCATCTACGACTACACCCCCGAACGGATCGCCGCGCTGCGCGGCGCGCGGGCCGCGGCGCTCGTCGCCGTGCGCCGCACCCTGGAAGGCCGCTAGTGGAGCGACTGATCGACCGCGCCGCGAACGCGGTGATCACGCTGCTCGGCCTCGTCTTCATCGCCGCGGTGTGCCTCAACTTCGCCAACGTGGTGGGCCGCTACGCCTTCGGGCGTGCGATCTTCGGCGCGGACGAGGTGCAGACCTACGTGATGGTCTGGATGGCCTTCGTCGGTGCCGCGGTCGTGACCTGGCGCAACGCCCACCTGCGCATGGACGTCCTCGTCGGCAACCTGCCCGGCTGGGCCCGCACCGCGCTGCGTCTCGTCGAGCTCGTGCTCATGATCGCGACCGCAGGGTTCGTCCTCCTGCAGTCGTGGCGGTACGTCGGCCAGATGGCCGCGATGGGGCGGCGCAGCGACGCGGCCGAGATTCCGATGGCGATCCCGCACAGCGCCGTCGCCATCGGGTTCGCGCTGATCGTGCTGATCGCGCTGTGGCGGCTCGTGCGGCTGCGCCAGAGCGGCTCCTGACATGGGCTTCGCGCTCGGCGTCCTGCCGGTCCTGCTGCTGCTCGCCGGCTTTCCGATCTATCTCGTCCTGCTGACGGCGAGCACGGTGGCGCTGGTGTTCTTCATGAACGTCTCGCCGAGCGTCGTGCACCAGAACCTCTTTGGCGCCATCGACGCGTTTGCGCTGCTCGCGGTGCCGTTCTTCATCTACGCGGGCGAGCTGATGGGGCGCGGCAGCGTCGCGCAGCGGCTCGTGGACGTGGTGCAGTCGGGCGTCGGCAACGTGCGCGGCAGCCTCGGCGTGACGACCGTCGGCACCTCGGCGATCTTCGGCGCCATCTCGGGGGTGAGCGCGGCGACCGTGGCCACCATCGGCCGCATCATGGTGCCGGCGATGCGCCGCGAGAAGTATCCCGAGCAGTTCTCCGCAGGGCTCATCACCGCGGTGGGCGCGATCGACATCATCATCCCGCCGAGCGTGCCGATGATCGTCTACGGCGTCGCGGCGCAGGAGTCGGTGCCGCGCCTCTACGCGGCCGGGATCTTTCCCGGCCTGCTTATCGGCGGCATGCTCGCCCTGTACGTGATGTGGTACGCGCGCCGGAGCGGCATTCCGGGCGGCCCCCCGTTCCAGCTCGGCGCGTTCATGCGCGCGCTCGGCCGCGGCGTGTGGGCGCTCGGCGCCCCGGTGATCATTCTCGGCGGCATCTACGGCGGCCTGTTCTCGCCGACCGAGGCCGCGGCGGTCGCCTGCGTGTATGCGGCACTCGTGACGCGGCTCGTGTACCGGGAAGTGACCTGGAAGGAGATCCTCGACGCGGCCGGCACGACGGTCTTCTTCACGGCGCAGATCCTCATCGTCGTCGCCTGCGCGAGCGTGTTCGCCTGGCTGCTCACGGTCAACCAGGTGCCGGCGACGCTGGTGAAGTGGATCGAGGGCATGGCGCTCTCGCCCTGGATGATCCTCCTCGCGCTCAACGTCCTGCTGCTGGTGGTGGGCTGCTTCATCGATCCGCTGTCGGCGATCCTGATTCTCACGCCGCTGCTGGTGCCGGTGATCACCGCGGCCGGGATCAATCCGATCCACTTCGGGATCGTGCTCACCGTCAACCTCGCCATCGGCCTCTTCCACCCGCCCTTCGGCATCAACATCTTCGTGGCGCAGTCGGTGCTCGGGCTCAAGCTGTCGACGATCTATCGCGGCATCGTTCCCTTCCTCGGCATCTACCTGGTCGCATTGGCCGTGATCACCTACGTGCCGGCCATCTCGATGGCAGGGGTCAAGCTCTTCTTCTGATCCGCGGGCGGCTCCGCCTGCCGCACGACCCGCGCCGCCCGGCTCGGGCAGAATGCGTGCTGGGGCATCGGCGGAGAGCGGCGGGCATGAGCATCGGGAGCGGGCTGGACCACGGACGGCGGAACACCTGCATCCTGGTGGCGGCGTTCCTCGTCGCCGGCTGCGCTTCGCGGCGCAAGGATCCGCTCGCCGAGACGCGCAAGCTGCTCGCGCCGACCGGGCGGCTGCGCGTCGGGCTCGTCCGCGGCAGCCCGCTGTCGATCGTCGGCGATCCGATCTCGCCGCATGCCAACGGCGTCGGCCTGGAGTTGGGCCGGGCGCTGGCGTACCGGCTGGACGTACCGATGACGCCGGTGCTCTTCGGGCGCGTCAACGACCTGCTCGACGCGCTGCGCGGCGGCCGCGTCGACGTGGCGTTCACCACCTTTGCGCCGGAACGCGCGAAGGACCTGCGTTTCACCGCGCCGTACCTGCACATGGAGCTGGGTTACCTGGTGCCGGCGGGCTCGATGGTGAAGGCCCTCGCGGACATCGATCGCGCGGCGATGCGCGTGGGCGTCGGCGCCGGCAGCACGTCGGAAGCGTATCTGGCGGAGGCCCTGAAGCAGGCGAAGATCATTCCGGCGGCGACGGCGGGTGCGGGCATCGCGATGCTCGCGGGCGGGCAGCTCGACGCGTTCGCAAACGACAAGGCGGTGCTCTACCGCATGTCCGCCTCGCTGCCCGGCTCGCGCGTGCTCGACGGCCGCTGGGGGGTCGAGCGCTTTGCCGCCGCGCTCGCGCCCGATCGGGCCGCGGCGATGCCGTTCGTCGAGCGCTTCATCGCCGACGCCGAGCGCGAGGGCCTGGTGGACCGGGCCGTCGACAGCGCGGGGGTGCGCGGCGTGCTGCCCCCCACGGCGCGCTGAGCCTACTTCAGCAGGCGGCGGCGGAAGAGCACCGCGGCCGCGTAGAACCCGGCCGCCGCGTAGGCGAGCAGCACGACGACGTGCAGCGCCACCTGCTGCGGCATCTCGCCGAGGAACAGCGGGCGCACGAGCTGCACCGCGTGCGTGAGCGGCAGCGCCTGCGCGGCGCCCTGCAGGAACGCGGGGAGCTGCTCGATCGGAAAGAACACCCCGCAGAGGATGGTCATCGGCGTGATGAACAGGGTGAAGTAGTACATGAAGAAGTCGTAGCTCGGCGAGACCGCCGTGACGACCAGGCCGAGCGCGCCGAACGTGAGGCCGATGAGCGGCAGCACCAGCAGGATGGCGAGCGCCAGAGGGGACTTGACCAGCCCGAGCGCCGCCGACACGACGAGGATGGCGGCGCCGGAGAGGAACGCCTTGGTCACCGCCCACGCGAGCTCGCCCAGGACCACGTCGTCGAGGCTCATCGGTGCGTTGAGGATGGCGTCCCAGGTCTTCTGCACGTGCATCCGGGAGAACGACGAGTAGAGCGTCTCGAACGTGGCGCTGTTCATGGTGCTGGAGCACGCCATGCCGGAGGCGATGAACACGATGTAGGGCATGCCGGTGAACTCCGGCAGCAGCGCGCCGAGGCCGTAGCCCAGGCCGAGCATGTAGATCAGCGGCTCCCCCAGATTGCCCAGCATCGACGGCAGCGCGAGCTTGCGCCATACGAGGACGTTGCGCCGCCAGACCGGGAGGAAGCGCCCGCTCGGCCGCGGGATCGCGTAGTGCGACGGCGCGTTCAATCGCGCAGCTCCCGGCCGGTGAGCTTGAGGAACACGTCCTCCAGGCTGGCCGGCCGATGCAGGTAGCGCAGCCCGGGGCGCCGTTCGAGATCGGCCAGCAGCGCGCCGTGATCGCGCACGTAGCAGAAGGCGGTGTCGCCGCTGCGCTCGCAGCGTTCCGCGAGCGCGGCAGCGCGGTCGTCGGTCCACGCGTCGAGGCCGTCGCCGTGCACCTCCACGACGTGCGGCTCGACGTGCGCGTCGATGAGTTCGCGCGGGCTGCCCTCGGCGATGATGCGGCCGCGGTCCATGATGACCAGACGCGCGCACAGGCGCTCCGCCTCCTCCATGAAGTGCGTGGTGAGGAGGATCGTCTTGCCCTGCGCGAGCAGCTGCCGCAGGCGGTCCCAGATGACGTGGCGCGCCTGCGGGTCGAGGCCGGTGGTCGGCTCGTCGAGGAACACGAGTTCCGGATCGTTCACCAGCGCGCGGGCGAGCGTGAGCCGACGCTTCATGCCCCCGGAGAGCGTCTGGATGCGGGTCCCGGCCCGCTGCGAGAGTCCCGCGAAATCCAGCAGATCGGGGATGCGCGCGCGGATCGACGCCTCGCTCATGCCGAAGTAGCGCCCGTACACGATGAGGTTCTCCGCCACCGTGAAGTCCGGGTCGAGATTGTCCATCTGCGGGACCACCCCGACGCGCGCGCGCGCAGCGCGGCCGTGCGCCGGGACCGGTTCGCCGAGCAGGGTCACCTCGCCGCCATCCGGCGCAACGAGCCCGAGACACAGGCGCAGCGTGGTGGTCTTGCCGGCGCCGTTCGGGCCGAGCAGTCCGAAGCACTCGCCCGGCCGGATCGCGAAGTCGATGCCCGCGACCACGTCGGTCTCGCCGTAGCGCTTGCGCAGACCGCGCACGGCGAGGACCGCCGCGCTCGATGGATTGCCCTCGCGCCAGGAGCCGGGGTCGGGGTGAGCGCCGGGGGGCGACGCAGCGGCGCTCACGCGATCCACTGCCGCTTGATCAGCGCCTTGAGCAGGTGCAAGCGGCGATGGAAGAAGTGGTCGGCGTTGGGCATGACGACGACGGGAAGTTCCTGCGGCCGCGCCCAGGCCAGCACGTTCTCGAGCGGCACGGTCTCGTCGTGCTCGCCGTGGATCACCAGGGTGTCGGCCGGCACCGCTTCCGCCCGGTACGAGCGTCCGCCCGTGACGAGGCCATCGGCGACGCCGACCAGCACCATGCGCTTCGGGACCACGCGCTGCGCCACGCGCGTCTGCACGTAGGCGCCGAACGAGAACCCCGCAAGCACCGGCGCACCGTCGCCGAAGCGCTGGCGCGCGTAGTCGAGCACGGCGACGAGGTCGTCGGTCTCGCCCTCGCCGTGATCGTGGACGCCTTCGGTGCGCCCGACCCCCCGGAAGTTGGCGCGCAGCGCGACGTAGCCGAGCTCGGTGAACGTCTTCGCCAGCGTCTGCGCGACCTTGTTGTCCAGCGTGCCGCCGAACAGCGGATGCGGGTGCGCGACGAGCGCGACGCCGCAGGCCGTCTCCTCGATGCCCTCGGTGGCGAAGCCCGACGTCGGGTGGTCGATCACCACCTCGATGTTGCCGGCCGGGCCGCGCACGAGCGCCTCCTCGGCCTGCCCGCGGATCATATCTTCAGGCGCTCCACCACCCGGCCGTTCACGAGGTGCTCGTCGATGATCTCGTCGACGTCCTGCTGGTCCACGTAGGTGTACCAGACCGCTTCGGGATAGACGACGATCACCGGACCTTCCTCGCAGCGGTCGAGGCAGCCGGCGCTGTTGATGCGCACCTTGCCTTCGCCGTTCAAGCCGAGCGCCTTGACGCGGTCCTTCGCATACGCGCGGAGCTCGCTCGCGCCGCGGGCGTTGCAGCAGGTCCGGCCCGCGTCGCGCTGGTTGCAGCAGAAAAAGACGTGCCGTTCGTAATAGCTCATCGGGGGGCGAGGCGGGAGGGAACGATGGGCGAATTATAGCGGCCGCGTGCTACGCTCCCGAGGCCGTCCCCGGCGCCGCTTCCGGCGCATTGCCCCTGCCCCGCCCATGGAATCCGCATCCGTCCTGCTGCTCTCCGGCGGCGTCGAAAGCGTCACGCTGCTGCACCAGCTCGCCGAGGCCGGCGAGGCGCTGCAGGCGCTCTTCATCGACTACGGCCAGCGCGCCGCGGCGCACGAGCGCGCGGCCGCGGAAGGCAATTGCGCGCGCCTGGGCGTCGAGCTGGTGCCGCTCGACCTCGCGCAGGTCGGCGAAGTGTTCCGGCGCGGGCAGGAGCGCAAGTCGCACGTGCCGCTGCCGCATCGCAACCTGGTCGCGCTCTCGCTGGGCATGTCGTATGCGACCAACCTCGACGCGGGCCGGCTCTACCTCGCCGCCAACCAGCAGGACACGGTGGACTACGCGTCGAGCTCGCACGCGTTCCTCGCGCAGTTCCGGCTGATGTGCGGCCTGCTCGGCGACGTGCAGCTCGCGACGCCGCTCGTCGGCCTGACGAAGACCGAGATCGTTGCGCGCGGGATGTCGCTCGGCGTGGACTACGCGACGACCTACAGCTGCCTGCTCGGCTATCCGCTGCACTGCGGCCGCTGCCCGCAGTGCACGAAGCGCCGCGCGGCCTTTCACGAAGCCGGGTACGAAGAGCCCGAAGGTTTCTACCGGAGTTGACGATGGCCTGGATCTATCTCCTGATCGCGGGACTCATGGAAGTCGCCTGGGCGATCGGCCTCAAGTACACCGACGGGTTCACGCGGCTCTGGCCCACCGTCGGCACGGTGGCCGCGATGGTCGTCAGCATCGTCTTCCTCGGGCTCGCGCTCAAGTCGCTGCCGGTCGGCACCGCCTACGCCGTGTGGACCGGCATCGGCGCGGTCGGCGTCGCCATCCTCGGCATCGTGCTGTTCGGCGAATCGGCGGCGGCGGCACGTCTCGCGTGCATCGCGCTCATCCTCGCCGGGATCGTGGGCCTCAAGCTGGTGACGCCGGCGTAGTGCGTGGTCCCGCGGGCAGCATCACGTACACGAGCGCCGCGAACGGCCAGACGAGCGACACCAGCCGGGTGAGGCCGTTGAAGTTGAGGAAGTGCCCCTGCGGCCAGAGCGCGAGCGTGTGCGCAAGGTAAGGGTTCTCCGGCGCGATGTTGACGAGCACCGTGGCGGCCATCAGCAACAGGCCGGCGAGCGTCGCGGCCGGCACCCGGGGCAGCTCGAGGGCGATCAGCGCCGCGACGCCGCCGATGGCGAGGCCGGTGAGCGCGCCGGGAGTGGCCCACTCGAAAGCGTCGGCCGGCTCGAACAGGATGGCGAACGCGAAGCTGCGCACGGCGAGCGCGGCGAGCACGAGCGCGATCACCGCGCGGCGCCGCGCGGCGTGCGGCGCCAGGATGAGTCCCGCGAGCAGCGCCGCGGCCACGAGATTGGTCATCGCCACCGCGGCCTCGATGCGGATGAACGTCTGTGCCGGGTGCAGCACCGCGGGCAGCAGGCCCAGCACGCCACGCAGGTCGCCGGTGCCGAAAAGGAGCGTCTCGGGGTTGAGCTGCGTGAACAGCCACAGGCCGAGCAGCACGAGGCCGAGGTCGGCGCGATGGCCGGGCAGCACGAGGCGATCGCGCACATGGGCCAGGGCGCCGCGGTCCAGCAGGCGCGGCGCAGCCGCGTGGCCGGCGAGGGCGCCGACGAGGGTCCCCGCGCCGTTGGCCAGGACGTCGAGGTTCGAGGGAATGCGCTCGGGCAGATACGTCTGGAGCGCCTCGAGGCCGACGGAGAGCAGGGTGCCGGCGACGGTCGCGGTCGCGATGGCCAGCGCCCCCCCGGGTGCGGGGCGCATCGCCAGCACGGCGAGCGCGCCGAGGGGCAGGTACCCGACGAAATTCGCCGCGACGTCGAAGGCCGTGTAGTAGCGCGGCCACGGGGCGGTCAGGAACGCGAACGGCGAGAGCCCGAGGTCGCGCCAGCCGACCAGCGGATGCAGCGACGCGTACGCCACGAGCAGCACGTACGCGGCGAACAGGTAGCGCGCGAGCGGAGAGGAGCGGCCGGGCATCGCCGCGATTCTCGCACGCGCGTGCGATGTGACCGACGACCGCGGAACACGCGTTGCGCGCGGGCGCCGCGCGCGGCGACAATAGCGGATCGACGATCAGGGAGACCCTCATGCGCTTCGCTCGTGCCGCCACGCTGGTGCTGTCGCTCGGATGCGCCGCCACCGCTTCCGCCCAGAACCTGGGCTTCATGCGCGAAAGCGTGATGGCGTCGATCACCCGGGAGGACGCCGCGCTGCTGGAGCAGAACTACAAGGCCGCCCTCGAGCAGCCGGACGGCCACACCAGCACCTGGACGAATCCGCGCACCGGCCATTCGGGCACGGCGACGCCCCTCCGCGCGGCGAAGGTCAAGGACATGAGCTGCCGCGTCCTGGAGATGAGCAACACCGCCGGGGGCCGCACCGAGCGGAGCGAAATCACCTTCTGCAAGACCAAGGACGGCTGGCGGGCGGTCTAGGAATTCGTTTGCCCGCTCAGGCGCGCGTACGCCGCGCGGCGAGCGACCCGAGCAGCATCCCGGCGGCGCTCGCCGCCAGTCCCGCCAGGTTCGGCGGCAGCGGTCCCTCCGGCGTGAAGCGCGCGCAGGCGAGCCACGTCACGAGCCCGAGGGCGGCGGCCAGCGCGGCGCCCGCGGTGTTCGCGCGCCGCCAGTAAAGGCCCGCCGCCAGCGGCACGAAGCCGGTCACCAGCGTGACCGTGTACGCACCTTCCACGAGATGGAAGATGCCCGACTCCGCATTCAGCGCGAAGGCGAGGACGACCCCCGCGAAGCACGCGACGCATCCCCGGGTGAGGCGCAGCATCGCGCGGTCGGTGAGGGCCGGCGCGAACGGACGCACCACGTTCTCCGCGAGGGAGACGGCCGGTGCGAGCAGCGCGCCGCTCGCCGAGCTCATGATCGCCGAGAGCAACGCGCCGAAGAACACGATCTGGGCCGCGACCGGCATGTGCTGCATCACGAGCACCGGCAGGACGAGCTGCGAATCGGTCTCGAGCAGCTTCGCCGTCATCGCCGGATCGACGCGGACCGCCGCCACCGCGAGGAACATCGGCACGAACGCGAACGCGAGGTAGGCGAGGCCGCCGATGAGCGCACCGCGCACCGCGGTGTCGGCATCGCGCGCGGACATGATCCGCTGATAGGTGTCCTGCTGCGGGATCGAGCCGAGCATGAGCGTGATGCCGGCGCCGACGAATGCGAGCACGCCTTCCCAGGAGGCCTCGGGCCAGAACTCGAAGCGTCCTGCCGCGCCGGCCTGCGCGATCACCGCGCCCGCGCCGCCGGCGAGGTCCGCGGCGACCCACGCGATATACGCGAGCCCGGCCACGATCACCGCCATCTGCGCGAGGTCGGTGAGCGCGACCGACCACATGCCGCCGGCGAGGGTGTAGGCGACCACGACGGTCGCGCCGATCGCCATGCCCGCCCCCATCGACAGCGCGCCCTGGGAGATCACCGAGAGCACGAGCCCGAGCGCGATGACCTGGGCGGCCGTCCACCCGAGGTAGCCGATCACCATCGCCACGGTGAGCGCGACCTCGACCCCGCGCCCGTAGCGCTGCCGATAGAAGTCCCCGAGTGTGATGAGGTTGAGCCGGTACAGCCGCCGCGCGAAGAACAGACCGACGAGGACCAGGCACAGCGAGGCGCCGAACGGATCGGCGACGACCGCGCGCAGGTTCTCCTTCACGAAGACCGACGAGACCCCGAGCACCGTCTCCGCGCCGTACCACGTGGCGAACACGGTCGCGACCACCATCGGGAGCGTCAGGCGGCGTCCCGCGGCCGCGTAGTCGGCGGCCGAGCGCACGCGGCGCGCGGCGTACAGCCCGATGGCGAGCGAGACCGCGAGATAGGCGACGACCGCGGCGGCCAGCACCGCCGGGGTCAGGCGGCGTGGTGCGCGTGCCGCGCGCGCGGCTGCGTCGCCAGCGAGCCGATCACCATCCACACCGCCGAGGCGATCAGCCCGGCGAGCTGCGGCGGCATGAGTCCGTCCGGATTCAGCCACTCCATCGCGAGCCAGGTGCCGACGCCGAAGACGATGGACAGCAGTGCGCCGGTGGAGGTCGCCTTCTTCCAGTAGAGCCCGAACACGAGCGGCACGAAGGCGCCGCACAGCGTCACCTTGTACGCGTTGCCCACCATCTCGTAGATGCTGGAGTCGGAGTTCAGGGCGAACAGCGTGACGAACACGGCGAAGCCCATGACCACCATCCGCATGGTGAACAGGAACTGCCGGTCGGACAGGTCCTTGCGCAGGAAGCGCTTCAATATGTTCTCGGTGAAGGTGACCGAGGGGGCAAGCAGCGTGCCGCTGGCCGTGGACATGATCGCCGAGATGAGCGCCCCGAAGAACACGATCTGCGCGAACACCGGCGTGTGCTTGAGGATCAGCTCGGGCAGGATGTGCTGCGGATCCTTCGCCATGTGCTCCTCCACCAGCGCCGGATCGATGAGGAAGGCGGAGTAGCCGAGGAAGATCGGCACGAACGCGAAGAGCAGGTACAGCACGCCGCCCAGCACCGAGCCCCACACCGCGATGCGCAGCGTACGGGCCGACATCACGCGCTGGAACACGTCCTGCTGAGGGATCGACCCGAGCATCATCGTCACCGCCGCGCCGAGGAACCACAGCATGTCGCGCGCGTCGGCCTCCGGGAGGAAGCGCAGCTTGCCCGCCTCGCGCGCGTGATCGACGACGGCGCCCACGCCGCCCGCCTTCTCGCCGATCAGCCAGGCGATGAACAGGATGCCGATCACGATCACCACCATCTGCACGAAGTTGGTCCACGCCACGGAGTACATGCCGCCGTAGAGCGTGTAAGCCAGCACCACGGCGGCGCCGATCAGGATGCCGGCCTCGAGGCTCACCTGGCCGGCGGTGAGGATGTTGAACACCAGGCCCAGCGCCACCACCTGCGCCGAGACCCAACCGAGATACGAGATCACGATCGCGCCCGAGATCAGCACCTCCACGGTCGCGTTGTAGCGCTTGCGGTAGTAGTCGCCGATGGTGAGCAGGTCCATCCGGTAGAGCTTCGCCGCGAAGAACAGGCCGACGAGCACCAGGCAGGCGGCCGCCCCGAAGGGGTCCTTCACGATGCCCTTCATGCCGCCTTCGAAGAACTCCGCCGGAATCCCGAGGACGGTCTCCGAGCCGAACCAGGTGGCGAAGACCGTCGCGGTCACCACGTAGAAGGGCAGCGTGCGCCCGGCCACGACGAAGTCGCGCGTGTCGTGCACGTTGCGTCCGGCGAACAGGCCGATCGCGATCGACACGGCGATGTAGAGCACCACGAAGGCGAGGAGCATGGCGGGCCCTTCAGGGCGTGGGACGATGGGCGCCGATTATAGGGACGCGGCCGCCCTCAGGACATCAGGACGATGGCGGTGATCGCGAGCTGCAGCCCGACCAGCACGGCGATCACGGTGAGCCGGCGGTTGCGCGCCCGCTCCGCGGCCAGCACGGCGTCGAGGCGGGCGACCACCTGGGCGCTGCGGTCGCGGGCGAGCGCCTCGTGCACCAGCCTGGGGAGCTGCGGCAGCAGCGCGGCCCAGGCCGGTGCCTCCTGGCGCAGGTTGCGGGCGAGCCCGCGCAGTCCCACCTGCTCGCTCATCCAGCGCTCGAGATACGGCTTCGCGGTGGTCCAGAGGTCGAGCGCGGGATCCAGGGTGCGGCCGAGCGCCTCGATGTTGAGGAGCGTCTTCTGCAGCAGCACGAGCTGCGGCTGCACCTCGTAGCCGAAGCGGCGCGCGGTCTGGAAGAGGCGCAGCAGCACGCGCCCGAACTCGATCTCGGCGAACGGCCGGTTGAAGATCGGCTCGCACACCGCGCGGATGGCGGACTCGAACTCGTCGATGCGCGTGCCCGGCGGCACCCACCCGGCGTCCACGTGCGCCTGCGCCACGCCGCGATAGTCGCGATTGAAGAACGCGATGAAGTTCTTGGCGAGGTAGTCCTTGTCGGTGTCGTTGAGGCTGCCCATGATCCCGAAGTCGAGCGAGATGTAGCGGCTCTCGGTCGACACGAGGATGTTTCCCGGGTGCATGTCGGCGTGGAAGAAGCTGTCGCGGAACACCTGCTTGAAGAAGATCTCGACGCCGTCCCGCGAGAGCTTCTTGAAGTCGACGCCGGCCTCGCGCAGCTTCGCCATGTCGGAGATGCGGATGCCGCGCATGCGCTGCATCGTCATCACGTTCTTCGCGCAGTAGTCCCAGTACACCTCGGGCACGAGCAGCTGGTCGGAGCCTTCGAAGTTGCGCCGCAGCTGGCTCGCGTTGGCGGCCTCGCGCATCAGGTCCAGCTCGTCGTGCAGGATCTTGGCGAACTCCCCGACCACCTCGCGCGGCTTGAAGCGCCGCGACTCCGCGTACACCCGCTCGAGCAGCGTGGCGCCGGCGTCGAGGAGCTCGAGGTCGTGGGTGATGACCGGCATCATGCCCGGCCGCAGGATCTTCACCGCCGCCTCGACGCCGCCGGGCAGCGTCGCGAAGTGCACCTGCGCGATGGAGGCGCTCGCCACCGGCTCGCGGTCGAAGGCATCGAAGATCGCCTCCACCGGCCGCCCGAGCGAGCGCTCCACTTCGGCCACCGCCTGCTCCGAGGGGAACGGCGGGACCTGGTCCTGCAGCTTGGCGAGCTCGTCGGCGATGTCCGCGGGGAGGAGGTCGCGGCGCGTCGAGAGCATCTGCCCGAACTTGACGAAGATCGGGCCGAGCGTCTCGAGGGCGAGGCGCAGGCGCACCGCGCGCGGCTGCTCCAGCTTGCGGAAGAACAGCAGCCGCGCGGCGACGCGCTGCGCCCGTCCGGAAGGATCCGCGGCGAGCGGAAACTCGTCCAGACCGAAGCGATAGGCGACCCAGAGGATGCGGAGGAGGCGGGCGAGGCGCAGCAAGCGCGGCGTTCTTGTCGATGGGGAATGCCGAATTTACCGGATCGGCGCGCGAGCGCCGCCGGGCCGTCCCTGCGGGGTCATGCGGCGCCGGATGGCCGCGCGAGAGCGGTCCGGCGGGACTCGAACCCGCGCCACCATGCTTCCGCATCGCGCGGCGTCCACGGGTGGTCGCGCAGCACGCCGGCGAGCACGTCGATCAGCATGCCGACGTCGGCGGGCCGGGCTTCGCGGTCCTTCTCGAGGCAGGCGGCCACCAGCGCGTCGAGCGCCGCCGGGACCGGCCCGGGCGCCGACTGGGCCAGCCGGGGCGCCGGGGTGGAGAGGATCGCCTCGATGAGTGCCGGCTGGTAGGGGGCGTCGAACAAGCGCTTGCCGGTGACCAGCAGGAAGCACAGCACGCCGACCGCGTAGATGTCGGCGCGGGCGTCGGCGTCGGCGGGATCGCGCAGCCGTTCGGGTGCCATGTAGAGCGGTGTGCCGAGCACGTTCGCGTGCTGCGTGAGGTCCCGTGCATCGGCGGCGTCGAGCTCCTTCGCGATGCCGAAGTCGAGCACCTTCACCACGTCGGCCTCGCCGCCGCGCCGGCACAGCATGACGTTCTGCGGCTTGATGTCGCGGTGGACGAGGCCGAGCCCGTGTGCCTCGCGCAGGCTCTCGCACACCTGCAGCAGGATGAGCGCGGTGCGCCCCACCGGCTGCGCGCCGTCGCGCTCGACGAGGTCGGCGAGCGTGATCCCGTCCAGGTACTCCATGGCGTAGTAGAACGTCCCGTCCGGCGCGCGGCCGTAATCGTAGATCTCGATCGTCGCCGGATGATCCAGCCGGCTCGCGAGCCGCACCTCGCGCTCGAAGCGCGCGATCGCCTCGTCGGTCGCCAGGTGCTTCTTGAGCACCTTCACCGCGGTGGGGCGCTTCAGCAATGCGTGCTCGGCGCGATACACGGTGCTGCTGCCGCCCTCCCCGATGGGCTCGTGGAGCCGGTACTGTCCGAGGCGGCGCAGCTCGCGGCGCAGGCGAACGACGGACAGCGACGAGAGCACCGCCGCCGCGGTCGCCGCGACGAGCAGCGCGAACAGCCCCCAGAACGCGTGGACCAGGTAGTCGAGCGGCCGGTAGGCGGCCCGCGCGTCCACTTCCACCGCGATGCCGATGTCGTGGTCGGCCAGCCACTTGTAGGCGCCGATGCTCGGGCGCCCGAGGTAGTTCGGATACGGGTCGAGGAGCACGCCCGCGCGAGCCGCGGCGTCCGGGGCGCCGCGGCTCGCGATGGCGCGCGCCACGGGCGCGATGAGCGGTCGCGCGTCACCTTCGCCCGGCTCGCGCAGGCGGAAGCGCAGCGCGACGCGCGGCGCGTCGGCGGGAACGATGCCCTGCGCCTTGAGCGCGTCGGCATAGCGGCTCTCGGTGAGCATCGTCCCGGTCTCGTCGAAGGCATAGGACTCCCCGGTCGGGTCCAGGCGCGCCGCGCCCAGGATGCCCTGGAAGCGCATGTCCGCGTACTTGCCGATCTGCAGCGCGGCGACGATGCGTCCCTCGGCATCGCGCACCGGCGCGGCGAACCACAGCACCGGCCGCGTGAGCGCGTAGCGGGTCGCGCCCACGAGCCGTTCGCTCTCCGGCCGGGGCGCGATGAACCGGGTCGCGCCGCCGAACACCGGGGCGAGATCGTCCATCACCGCGCGCGACACGTGCAGAGCGCCGTAAGCCGGGAGGGTCGTGGCCACGATGGTGCCCCGGGCATCCACGATGTTGGCCGCCGCCGCATTCGTCGCGGGGAGCATGGCGGCGAGCGCCCGCACGAGCGCCGCGCGGGTCTCGCCTGCGTCCTCCGCCTCGGCGCCGGCGGCCAGGACGGCGACCGGGTCGACGATGTGCGGATGCGTCGCGCGCTGTGCCGCCTCGGCGCGGTTGTAATCGATCCAGATGTCGAGGGCGCCGATGCCGGCTTCGAGCAGCGCGCGCAGGCTCGCGGCGCGGATCTCGTACACCGACTGCTTCATGCCGGTGTAGGCCCACCAGCCGAGCGCCGCGAGCAGCACCGCAGCGAGGGCGGCGAGCTGCAGCCGGGTCGCGAGCCGCGCCCCGGAGGGCACCGCCGCGCGGAGCGCCGGGCGGTCGAGCGTGGGCTCGGACGCGGTCACGTACGCAGCGCCGCGAGCTGCCGGTCGTGCAGCCGCCCGAGGAGCGCCTGGGCGGCGATCGCCCCGGTGAGGGCGAGGAACATGTCCCACTGCGTGTCCCATTCGTCGCCCTGCGTGCCCAGGAACTCGTGTGCGCCCTGCCCCAGCGCGAGCGCCGCCCACCACTCGATGAACTCGTAGGTAGCGCTGATGGCGAGGCACACGCAGCACACCAGGAAAAAGAGCATCTTCCCGGGGCGCAGCGGCGTCACGCGCAGCAGGATCTCGCGCGCCACGATCGCCGGGACGAAGCCTTGCGCGAAGTGGCCGATGCGGTCGTAGGGATTGCGCGCGAAGCCGAGCACCTCCTGCAGCCAGAAGCCGAGCGGCACGTGCGCGTAGGTGTAGTGGCCGCCGAGCACCAGGATCAGCGCATGCAGGACGATGAGGCGATAGGCGAGCGGCGTGAGGCGGAAGCGCGCCCAGGTGAATGCGAGCAGGGGTGCGGCGATCACCACCGGCAGCACCTCCATCACCCAGGTCGCGCGGTCCCGCGGACCGATGCCCGACACCACGAGCGCCGCTGCAGTCAGCGCAAGGAGGACGATCGCCTCCCGCCGCGCCGAGGCGGGTGCGCCGGTCAAGGTTCCCGCTTCGCCGCGAGGCGCTCGAGGCGCTTCTCGAGGCGCTCCACGGCGTCGCGCACCTCGGCCACGGCGCGTCCGAAATCGGCCACGTCCTGGGGGCGTGCGAGCTGCTGCGCCTCTTCTTTCAGATACTCCGAGACGTTCTCGCCGAGGCGCTGCGCGGCGTCGCGCTGCCACGCTGCGAACGCGCGCCCGGCGCTCACCGTACGGTGTGCGGCGGCGTCGCCGACGATCCGCGACAGGTCCTCCTCCGCGTCCCACCGCAGGTTGCGGAAGACGAACTGCAGCGCGGCGGCAAACTCGGTGTCCCCCGCGATCTCCGCGTCGCGCATCAGGCGATCGTCCCGGGCGAGCAGGCCGGGCAGCGCCGCCGGCTTCAGCGTGACGGTGAGGTCGGGATCGCCGGCCGCCGCCCGCTGCAGCAGCCCGGTCTCGGCGACGGCGAGATCGAGGTCGGGGAGCGGCGGCGCGCGCAGCCGGAGCCGGCGGCCGGCGAAGGGCCGCAGGCGGTCCGTGGCCCAGCTCTGCCGGGCGAGGAGATGGTTGACGACGGCGACGAAGGGATGCGGCAGCATGGGCGCGAGCATACCCAAAACGCCCGCCGGAAAAACGAAGAGGCCGCGCGAGGCGGCCTCTTGCGTCACTGCGGGCAGCGCTTACTGCACCTGCTGGATCCCGGCGAGCATCCAGCCGGCGGAGCCGTCTGCCGGCTTCTGCAGGTTCCAGACTTCCTCGAAAGGCTGCGCGGCGTCGGTCTGCTCCTCCCGGATCATCCCCGAGAAGCGCACGCTCGCCCAGTGCATGTTGCCCTCGGTGACCACCTCGAGCAGGTCGGCGTTGAGCGTCATCACGTCCGTCCGCTGCGCCGCCGGCCCGCGGGCCTCGATGTCGGCCTTGAGCATCTCGAACATCTCGTCGGTGGTGAAGTCCCGGATGGCGGAGACGTCGCCGGCATCGTTCGCCGCCTGCAGGTCGAGGAAGCTCTTCTTCGCCTGCTTCACGAAGCCGGCCGCGTCGAAGCCCGCCGGAACGCGCGCGCCCACGCTGGCGGGCTGCGGCTGGAACGCCCCGGTCGGCACGTGCTGGGAGGGCGGCGGCGCGGACACGGTTTCACGGCCGAGGCCCGCGTACTGCAGCTGCCCGGACTGGGGCTGCTGTCGACGGCCGAAGAGGCGCATCAGGAAGAACACCGCCGCGGCGATCAGCAGGCCGACGAGCAACGCACCGATGAACGGGGCCAGTTCATCCCCGAACAGGGCGGCCAGGCCGAGACCCGCAGCAAGGCCCGCGAGCGGCGCCAGCCAGCGGCCCATGCCCGGCTTCTGTGCCGCGGCCGCGGCACCGGGTGCAGCCGCCGGCGCGGCCTGCTGCGCCGGGGCGGCGCTGGGCGTTTGCTTCGGCGTGTCGACGGAGCGCTGCGACCCGAAGCTCTTGCCGCCGCCGAGCCGCTTGGCGGCCTCGGCCGTCTCCATGCCGAAGCCCACGCTCATGAAGACCGCGAACACCGCGATCATGATCCGTTTCATCTGTCCTCCACTCCTGGTTGGCTGGCGCGAGCCTGTATCAGTACTTCAATCCGCGGTGCAGCGCCACCACTCCCGCGGTCAGGTTCCAGTATTGGACGTCCTCCAGCCCGGCACGTTCCATCATGGACCGTAATGTGTCCTGGTCCGGGTGCATGCGGATCGACTCGGCGAGATAACGATAGCTTTCCGCGTCTCCCGCAACTTTCGAGCCGAGCCAGGGCAGCACCTTGAAGGAATACCAGTCGTAGGGCTTCTCGAGCGGCTTCCACACCTTCGAGAACTCCAGCACGAGCAGCCGCCCGCCGGGCCGGAGCACCCGGGTCATCTCCGCCAGCGCCGTCTCCTTGTGCGTCATGTTGCGCAACCCGAACGCCACCGACACGCAGTCGAAGTAGCCGTCCCGGAACGGCAGTTTCTCGGCGTCGCACTGCGCGACCGGCATGATGCGCCCGGTGTCGAGCATCCGGTCGCGGCCGACCTGGAGCATCGAGCGGTTGATGTCGGTGAGCCAGACCTCCCCGGTGGGCCCGGCGCGCCGGGCGAACGCCAGGGCGAGATCGCCGCTGCCGCCGGCCACGTCGAGCACGCGGCTGCCCTCGCGAACGCCCGACTGGGCGATGGTGAAGGCCTTCCACACCCGATGCAGGCCGGCCGACATCAGGTCGTTCATCAGGTCGTAGCGGGTCGCGACGGAGTCGAACACGCCGGCGACGCGCCCGGCCTTCTCGTCCTCGCCGACGGTCTCGAAGCCGAAATGGGTCCTGGACATGGATCGCGGGCCCGCGGTCAGTGGCTGCCGCAGGCGCCGCCCTTGCCGACCGGCGCCTGGATGAACGTGGTCTCGCCCGGGTCCCGGCTCGCCCCCGCGGCCGCGAGGCGTGCGAGGTAGTCCTGCCACAGCGCGTCGCGGTTGGCGCCGAGGTCGTAGAGATAATCCCACGAGTAGATGCCGGTGTTGTGGCCGTCGGAGAACTGCGGCTGCACCGCATAGCTCCCGACCGGTTCCAGGCCGACGATGTCCACGTCGCGCTTGCCGGTCTGCAGGGTTTCCTGCCCGGGCCCGTGACCGCGGACCTCCGCGGACGGGCTGAAGACCCGCAGGAACTCGTACGAGAGCTGGAAGGCGCGCCCGTCCGAGAACGCGATCTCCATCAGGCGCGACTTCTGGTGCAGCTTGATCTCGGTCGGGGTGGGGGTGTTGCGGTCGAGTCCGGCCATGGTGAACGTCCTTGAATCTTCGGCAGCAATGATAAACCCCGGCGACCGGCCCGGTGGCGCCGGGACGGGCGCCGCGGCCCCGTTCCGTAACAAAAAGTTCATGTGGCTTTCGTAGAATGCCATTTCACTTTTCTGACAGCCGCGCGCCATGCCAGCGAACATCCTCGTGGTGGAAGACGAGCCCGCGATCCAGGAGCTGCTCGCGCTGAACCTGGAGCACGCCGGACACCATGTCCTCCGTGCGCGCGACGCGGAGCAGGCCTCGCACCTCGTGCGCCACGCGCTGCCCGACCTCATCCTGCTCGACTGGATGCTTCCCGGGCAATCGGGCGTCGCGTTCGCGCGCCAGCTGCGGCAGGACGAGCGCACCAAGCAGGTTCCGATCATCATGCTCACCGCGCGCGGTCAGGAACAGGACAAGGTCGCCGGCCTCGAATCGGGCGCCGACGACTACGTCACCAAGCCGTTCAGCCCGCGCGAGCTCCTCGCGCGCATCAAGGCGGTGCTGCGCCGGCGCGCGCCGCAGCTGACCGACGAACCGATCGAGATCGGCGGCCTGCGGCTCGATCCGGCCACGCATCGCGTGAGCGCCGGCGGCCGCGGCCTCGAGCTCGGCCCTACCGAGTTCCGGCTGCTGCACTTCCTGATGGCCCACCCGGAGCGGGTCCACAGCCGCGCGCAGCTCCTCGACCACGTGTGGGGCGATCACGTCTTCGTCGAGGAGCGCACGGTCGACGTGCACATCCGCCGGCTGCGCAAGGCGCTCGAGGCGACCGGGCACGACCGACTGATCGAAACCGTGCGCGGGTCGGGCTACCGGCTGGCCGCCACGCCGACGGAGACCGTCTGACGGCACGGGCGGCGCGCTCGGGGCGGCGATTCTGCTAATGTCGCCGGCGATGCGCGCCGGAAGCCCCCAGCCATGACTGCCGTGTGGATGCGCACCGCGCTCATCGTGGGCGCAGTCGGCGTCCTTGCGCTGCTGCTCGGGTTCGTCGCCTCGCCGGCGTGGGGCCTGGGCGTCCTCGCCGCGGGTCTGGCGGTGCTCCTCCTGCACCACGTGGCGGCGCTCCACGCACTGCTCGCGTGGTTGCGCGATCCGCAGGACACCAACGTGCCGTCGGGCTCGGGCGCGTGGGAGCAGGCCTTCAACGCGCTGTATCGCCTGCAGCGGGCCACCACGCAGCGCCAGCACCGGCTCACCGGCCAGCTCGCGCGCTTTCGCAGCGCGGCGCAGGCCATGCCCGACGCGGTGATCGTCCTCGACGCCGACGACCGCATCGTCTGGTGCAACGCCATGGCCGAGCGCTACTTCGGCATCGAGCAGCGCAAGGACGCCGGCCAGCCGCTGCTCAACCTCGTGCGCACGCCCACGTTCGTCGAGTACGTGAAGGGCGGCGCCTACGAGGACCCGCTCACGGTGCGGCTCACGCGGGACGCGGATCTTGCCCTGTCGGTGCGCTTCGTGCCGTACGGCCAGGAGGAGAAGCTGCTGCTCGCGCGGGACGTGACGCAGGCGGAGAAGCTCGACACCATGCGGCGCGACTTCGTCGCCAACGTGTCGCACGAGCTGAAGACGCCGCTCACCGTGGTGAGCGGGTTCGTCGAGACCATCATCGACGGGCACGTGGACGTGCGCGGCGAGCGCGGCCGGCAGGTGCTCGACCTGATGCGCACGCAGACCGACCGCATGCTGCACCTCATCGAGGACCTGCTCACGCTGTCGGCGCTCGAATCGACCACCTACCCGGCGGACGAGGCGCACATCGACGCGGGGCGGCTGCTCGCGTCGGTGCACGAGGACGCGCTGGCGCTGTCCGGTGGGCGGCACCAGATCGCGCTACGCATCGAGCGCCCGGCGGTGATCTACGGCTCCGAGAAGGAGCTGCGCAGCGCCTTCGTCAACCTGGTCTCGAATGCCGTCCGGTACACGCCCAAGGGCGGGCGCATCGGACTCGCCTGGGGCGAGCGCGACGGCGAGGGCGTGTTCAGCGTGGAGGACACCGGCATCGGCATCGAGCCGGCGCACATTCCGCGCATCACGGAGCGCTTCTACCGCGTGGACACGAGCCGTTCACGGGATACCGGCGGCACCGGCCTCGGCCTGGCCATCGTGAAGCACGTGCTGACGCACCACCAGGCGACGCTCGAGGTGCGGAGCGAGGTCGGCAAGGGGAGCCGGTTCTCGGCGATCCTGCCGGCGCGGCGGGTGCGCTTCGCGCCGGCGGCGAGCCTCGAGGCGATCCAGTGAGGGGCTATTCCAGCGCGGCTCGGTCGAATTCGTAGCCGCGCTGCAGGAGCGGGCCCAGCTTCCCGCGCGTCACGTCCTCGCCGTTCTTCACCTCGACCTCGCGCCCCGGCTGATACCAGCCGGCGGGCACCACGAGGCTCGCCGGCTGTCCGGCGATCGCGGGCAGGAGGAACGCCTGGATGTAGGGCTCGGGGAGGGAAGGATTGCCCACCGGCCGGATCGCCACGCCCGTGGCCAGGCCGGGCAGCGCGGCGGCGCCGATGGTCATCGAGCGGTCCACGCCGTGCATCAGCCAGCGGATCTCCGAGAGAATGTAGCTGCGCGCATCCTGCGGCTTGATCGCGACGAGCTGCAGGTGGGAAAGGCGCGCACCGTCGGCGGTGCGCCGCAGGCGAAAGCCGTTGGCGCTCTCGTCGAGGGACTCCCAGGCCTCCGTAGGCACGACCGGCACCGCCTGGGAGGCGCTCATGTCGGCCGTCTGGTAGATCTGCAGCGCCTCGGCATCGCGGCGCGAGTAGTCCCAGTGCCGCGACGCGGTCTTGAAGACCTTGCCGGTGAGCGCGGTGTGGATGTCCTCGAAGCCGCAGACCAGCATCACGCTTCCCGGCGTCGCGCGGCGCGTGAACTGGCGCGCCGCCGGCGCCTCGAGCCAGTTGCGCGCGAGCGTGTTCATCAGCCGTCCGACGTCGGGCTGCACGCAGTCCTTGCCGAGGCCGAGCGTCTGCGGGTCCACGCCGGCCTCGAGCTTCCTGGCCCGACCCTTCACGCTGCGGCGGAGCGCCGACGTGTCGAGGAATCGCGTGGTCGGCCGGGCCTGCGCCGCACGGTTCCACTGCGGCGGCTGGTCGGAGGCGAGGTCGACCGAGTAGCCCTGCGCATCCTCCGCGGCATGGACGAGGTCGACCTTGTACGCCCAGGCGCTGGACCAGCGGCGCGTCCAGCCGATCTCGCGTCCGCCGAGGGAATAGGGGTTGGCGAGATAGAGCAGCAGCGCCCGCACGTACACCTCGTGGCAGCTCGAGATGGTCTTCGAGCGCAGGCTGGCGTTGAGCGTCTCCAGCGCGTAGCCGCCTTCCTCCGCGATGCGATACAGCTGGTGCAGCTCGCGCCACAGCTCGAAGTCGACCTCCCGCCGGCAGCGGTAGTGCGCGGTCATCAGCTCGGCGACGCAATCCAGCGCGCGCTGCGTGAGCAGGGCGGCCTGACCGGTGAGCGCACCGGGCGCCCGTGTCTCCACGTTGCGCAGCAGGCGGCGGTACGGACGGCCGAACGCGCTCCACAGGTCGTGGAGCTGGTCGAAGGCGCCCGCCTCGAAGTCGCGCAGCGGGACCGGGCGGCCGGTGATCTTCTTCGCGTGCTCGGTCAGCGTGATCGCGATCGGCTCGCGCAGCCGCTCCAGCACGTCGAGATAGTCCGCGTCGGGGGGAGGCGCGTCCTCCAGCGATTCGAGCAGCGCGGTCAGGTTCTGGCACGCCTGCTTCGGATCGGCGAGCGCGGCCCGCGACAGCCAGGCTTCGCAGCTCTTCGCGTCGACGACGCCGGTCTCCGCGCCCTCGCGCATGCGCGCCTTCATTCCCGTTCTCCCTTGCCGTCTGCCGGCGCCACGGCGATGCGTTCGAAGTCGGCGCCGCGCGCGACCAGCGCCCCCAGGCGCCAGCGTTCAACCGTTTCAGTATAAATCTCGATGCTCTGCCCCGGCGCGGCGGCGCCCGGCGCGAGCAGGAGCGTGTCGCCCTTGCCCAGCGACGGCGGCAGGTGCACCGCCGGCTGCCAGCCGGACCCGTCGTGCGGGCGCACCGCGACCGGACGCGGCCCGACGCCGACGAGCTGTGCGCCGAGTTGCACGTCGCCGTGTTCGCCTTCCAGCATCCACTGCACGGTGCAGAGCAGCGGCCCGCCCTGCGCACGCCGCACGAGGAGGAGCTGGTCGAGCGCGATCTCCCCCGCGCCGGGCAGCGTTCCCGGCCGCAGCAGGCCCACGCCTCCGGCGCTTTCGTCCTTCAGCCGCCAGGTCTGCGCGCCGATGCCGCGCTTCAGTCGATAGGCCTCACCATCGAGCGTCGGCGGATTGTCGGGCGAGTAGAACGGCTGGCCCGAGAGGTAGTAGTGCGAAGAGGCGATGCCCAGGGAGACCTCCGCGTCCACGTCCACGTCGGTTCGCGCATGGGCGCGGCGCGGGTCGGCCTCGCACCACTGCCGGTACAGCGCGACCAGCAGCGCTTCGCAGCCCGGTTGATGGCAGTCCTCGGGCAGGCCGAGGGCCGAGGGGTCGGCGCCGCGGCGCAGGCCCATGATGCGCTTGGCGAGGCTCTTCGCGAGCCCGCTCGTGTCGAGCACGCGCACGGCGCCCGCTTCCGGCACCTCGCGCGACAGGCCCTGCAGCGCGTCGAAGGCGGCATACAGCGCATGCGGCATCGGTTCGGCGGAGGGGCCGCCCAGCACGGCCACTTTCGGCGCCCAGCGCTCCAGCAGCCGGTTGATGAGCGTGAGCTGGCGCGGCCGCTTGTCGCGCGGGCTGGCGAGATCCAGTAGCAGCGCGCGCACCCAGGTCCGCGTGCAGTTGGTGAGCTCGCCCGCCTGGAACATCGGATCGGGGACCTTCTCGCCGGCGCGCTGCAGCTTCTCGGCCAGCCGATAGAGCCGGTGCAGGCTCGCGTAGGCGGTGCCGGGCACGCGCGCGTGCGCGAGATGATGATCGAGCATCCGCCGTGCGACGCAGTCGAGTGCGCGCTGCAGGGCGAGCGTGACCGGGATGAAGACGTTGCCGGCGAGGCCCTGCAGGCAGAGCTCGTAGCCGCGCAGCATCTGGTCCCACAGCGCGCACGTGGCCCGGAAGGCGTCGCGTGCTTCGCCCCCGAGGGGCAGCGGCTTGCCGCTGAACCCGCGCGCCATCTCGGCCTGCACGTAGACCACGGGCTGGCGCAGCGTCTCGAGGATGCCGAGCCGGTCCTCGGCGTCCAGCTCCACCGCGTTCAGGGCGGCGAGCCGGGTGGTGATCTGCCGGTGCGCCGTCGCGGCGTTGATCAGCGGGACGGTCTTCAGCCAGCGCGCGCACCCGGCGGCGTCGAGAAAGGCGCCGTCGGGGACGGGCTCGGGCGGAAGGCTGGACACGGCGGCGATCGTCATGGCGTCATCGGGCGGGAGGCCGGAGCCGCCCCGTCCCGAGAGTGGCACACCGCGCAGCCCCGGTCTGTTGCGGATTGCACATGCCGGGGGCAGCGCGCGTGCCGGATGCCACCGGCATGCCGGCGCCGCGAGGACCCCCCAGGGGTCGGGCGCGTGCGGCTACAGCAGGACGCGCTCGATGCCGCCGCGGTTCGCGCGGTCCACGTACTCGCGCAGCCAGTTCTCGCCGAGCAGGTGACGCGCCATCTCGACCACGATGTAGTCGGCGTCGGTGCCCGCGTCGTCGCGGTAGCGCGAGAGGCCCTGCAGGCACGACGGACAGGACGTGAGCACCTTCACCTTCCCGTCGAAGCCGTCGGCCCGCAGCCGGTCGGCGCCCTTCCGCATCTCCTCCTCCTTGCGGAAGCGCACCTGCGTGGACACGTCCGGCCGCGACACCGCGAGCGTGCCGGACTCGCCGCAGCAGCGCGGATTGAGGGCGACCTCAGCGCCGACCAGGTGCTTCACCGTCTTCAACGGGTCGTGCACCTTCATCGGCGTATGGCACGGGTCGTGGTACATGTAGCGCACGCCCTGCACGCCCTCGAGCGCGAGGCCCTTCTCCATCAGGTACTCGTGGATGTCGAGCAGGCGGCACCCGGGGAAGATCTTCCCGAACTCGTACTTCTCGAGCTGGTCGAGGCAGGTGCCGCACGACACGATCACCGTCTTGATGTCGAGGTAGTTGAGCGTGTTCGCGACGCGGTGGAACAGCACGCGGTTGTCGGTGATGATCCGCTGCCCCTGGTCCTCGTTGCCCGACGCGGTCTGCGGATAGCCGCAGCAGAGGTATCCCGGCGGCAACACCGTCTGCGCGCCCGCGTGGTAGAGCATCGCCTGCGTCGCGAGGCCCACCTGGGAGAACAGGCGCTCCGAGCCGCAGCCGGGGAAGTAGAACACCGCATCGGAGTCCTCCGTGACCTTCCGCGGGTCGCGGATGATCGGCACGATCTTCGGATCCTCGATGTCCAGCAGCGCGCGGGAGGTCTTCTTCGGCAGGCCGCCGGGCATCGGCTTGTTGATGAAGTGGATGACCTGCTGCTTGATGGGCGCCCTGCCGGTGGTCGAGGGCGGCTGCTTCGTCTGCGGCTGGATCAGGCCGAGCGCCTTGCCGACGCCGTTGGCCACACGCTGCGCCCGATAGCCGATGTCGATCATCGCCGTCTTCGCGAGCTTGATCGTCGTCGGATCGGTCGCGTTGAGGAACAGCATCGACGCCGCGGTGCCAGGATTGAAGCGCTTCTTGCCCTGCTTGCGCAGCAGGTTGCGCATGGCGATCGACACGTCGCCGAAGTCGATGTCCACCGGGCAGGGGTTCACGCACTTGTGGCACACGGTGCAGTGCCCGGCGATGTCGTCGAACTCGTCGAAGTGGCGCAGGCTCACGCCGCGGCGCGTCTGCTCCTCGTACAGGAATGCCTCGATGAGCAGCGACGTCCCGAGGATCTTGTTGCGCGGCGAGTAGAGCAGGTTGGCACGCGGCACGTGGGTGGCGCACACCGGCTTGCACTTGCCGCAGCGCAGGCAGTCCTTGATCGAGTCGGAGATCCGGCCGATCTCGGACTGCTCCAGGATCAGCGACTCCGCGCCGAGCAGGTTGAACGACGGCGTGTAGGCGTTGGAGAGGTCGCCGCCTTCGAGCAGCTTGCCCTTGTTGAAGCGCCCTTCCGGATCGACCTCGGCCTTGTAGGCGCGGAACGACTCGATCTCCTCCGGTTCGAGGAACTCGAGCTTGGTGATGCCGATGCCGTGCTCGCCGGAGATCACCCCGCCGAGCGACTTGGCGAGATTCATGATGCGCGCCACCGCGGCGTTCGCCGCCTGCAGCATCTCGTAGTCGTCGGAGTTGACCGGGATGTTGGTGTGCACGTTGCCGTCGCCGGCGTGCATGTGCAGCGCCACCCACGCGCGGCCCTTGAGCACCCGCTTGTGCACCGCCTTGAAGCCCTCGACGATGCGGATGAACTCGATGCCCTCGAACAGGCGCTCCAGCGGATCGCGGAGCTCGGTCTTCCACGAGGCGCGCAGCGCGTGGTGCTGCAGCAGCTCGAACAGCGTCCCGCGCATCCCGGCGGCAGCCAGCTCGGGCACGAGATCCTTCGAGGCGGCCGCGGCGGGCGTGTCCAGGTGGTCGAGCAGGTACTGCCAGCGCCGGCGCACGCCGTTCACCAGCGCGCGTGCCTGCTGCGGGCGGTCGTCCAGCACCTCGCCGGCGGGGAGGTTGTCGTCGTGCTGGTAGAGCGGCAGCGGGCCGTTGAAGTAGTCGTCCAGCGCGTCGCAGAGCTTCAGCTTGTTGGCGAGCGAGAGCTCGATGTTGATGCGCTCGATGCCGTCGGAATAGTCGCCCAGGCGATCGAGCGGGATGACCACGTCCTCGTTGATCTTGAAGGCGTTGGTGTGCTTGGCGATCGCCGCGGTGC
>CAZKHE010000054.1:0-28594 GCA_964552535.1 uncultured Enterobacteriaceae bacterium
TCTACCGCGACGACTACCGCTTCCTGCTCGACGACGTGATCCCGCGCCGCGGCGCGACCCGCGCCGACTACGACCTCGTGATCGCCTCGCAGCCGTATCGGGCGCGGGTGCCGGTCGAGTTCAAGGCGGGCAAGGTGATCGGTCCGCTCGCGCGCGCACTCGGCCGGGGCGGCCGGCTGCTCGGCATCCACTCTTACGGCCACGATCCGGGGCTCGAGATCGTGCGCCGCGTGTGGCCCGACGAGAACCCGTTCACCACCAGCCGGCACGACGTCCTGCGCGCGGTGCGCGCGGACCTCGGCAAGGACGCGCGGCACTACAACTTCAACGCCTACGCCGACCAGCGCGCGGTGTTCCGCTACGACATGCACACGCTGCCCACCGAGATCTCGCAGAGCATCGGCACCTCGACGCTCTTCGCCGCCTGGAACGCCGCGGTGTACGTCGCGCAGATCGAGGACCAGCGCCTCGACGAGGCGCTCGGCGAGCGCCGCTACCTCGACGCGACGCGCGAGGTGCTGCAGCAGTACGGGAGCCTCTGGTTCCTCGACGAATCCTACGTGGTCTCGCGCAAGCGCGACTGATGACGAGCCCCCTGCCGGGAGAAAGAGACATGAGCACCCTCGCCGCCGAACGCACCGACATCGCCGAACGCACCGTCCAGCGCCGCATGGCCGAGCTGGTGGTGAACGGCTCGCTGGAAGTCGTGCCCCGCGAGGCGCGGCGTGCGGCCTCCATCGCCGGGCTGCTGCCGGCGGGCACCGCCGCCTACGTGCCCTCGCTGCCCGGGCGCTCGGCGGAGGAGGCGTTCGAGGCGCTCGCGACGCTGCACCGCGCCGGCTTCGATCCCGTGCCGCACGTCGCCGCCCGCCGCTACCCGAGCCGCGGCGCGCTGCGCGCGTTCCTCGAACGCGCCGTACAGGACTGCGGCGTGCACCGCGTGCTGCTGCTGGGCGGCGACGTGGACCAGCCGGCCGGACCGTACGCCGATGCCGCGGCGGTGCTGGAGGACGGCGTGCTCACCGCGACCGGGGTGCGCGAGGTGGCCGTCGCAGGCTACCCGGAAGGGCATCCGCGCATCGCCGCGGCCGTGCTGCAGGCGGCGCTGCAGCGCAAGCTTGCCCTCGCGCGCGCGCAGGGCCTCGGCGCGTCGATCGTCACGCAGTTCGGCTTCGCGCCGGCGCGCATCACCGCGTACTGCGCGCAGCTCGCGCGCAGCGCGCCCGACGTGCCCGTGTACGTCGGCCTCGCCGGGCCCGCCAACCCGGTCACGCTGATGCGCTACGCGCAGCGCTGCGGGGTGGCGGCGAGCCTGCGCGCCTTGCAGAACCTCGGGACCAGCGCCGTACGGCTCGTCGGCCATCTCGATCCCGCGGAAATGCTCGCCGGCATGGCGCAGTACTGCAGCGCGCGGCCGACGTGCAACGTGGTGGGCGTGCACCTCTTCGGCTTCGGCGGCGTCGCGCCGACCGCGGAGTGGATGAGCCGGATGATCGGCCGCTGACGCCCCGCCGCGCGCGTCACTCGATCAGCAGCGCGGCGATGAAGATGCCCACCATCACGAAGGCGATCGCGACTTTCGCGATGGTGCCGACCAGCATCCCGACCCAGGTCGCGACGCCGACGCGGCCGGCGCGCACCACATCGCGCCGCGCGATGAGCTCGCCGGCCGCCGCCCCGACGAGCGGCATGAAGAGCAGGCCGATGAAGCCGGTGAAGATGCCCACGACGGTGCCGATCGCCGCGCCGAGAACGGCCTCCTTGCTCGCCCCCACCTTCTTCGCGCCCGCCGCCGCCGCCACGTAGTCGATCAGCCAGGCGGCCAGCGTGAGCACCGCCAGCACGCCGACCGTCCAGGGCTTGATCCGCGTGAAGTCGTCGATCCACGCCCCGAGTGCAACGCCAGCGAACACGAGGATCGCGCCCGGCAGCGCGGGGAGCACCGTCCCCGCGATGCCGACCACGATCAGGATCACGGCAATCACCCACAGCGCGACGTCCATCGCTTCCTCCCGGCCGACCTAGCGGCGCATCTGGAACCATACCAGCGACGCGATCATGATCGCTGCGCCGACCCACTGCGTGGCGTTCATCAACTCGCCGAGCACGAGCCACGAAAGCACGATGGCGGCCACCGGCTCGGCGTTCATGATGAGCGCCGTGCGAAACGGTCCCACGCGGCGCGCCGAGGCGAACATCGCGATCAGCGCGATGGCGGCGGCCGCGCTCGCCCACAGGAGCGCACTCCATCCGATGGCCCCGGCGGGGAAGGAGATCTTGCCGGCCAGCGCGAGCAGCACGACGAACGCTGCGGTCGAACCGAGCATCGTGTACCAGCTCACGTCGCGCGGGTCGGCGGTCGGCAGCGCGGCGCGCGTCACGAGCAGCATCGCCGACCGGAACACCGCGGCCGCCCCGGCGAACGCCAGCCCGGCCCAGGACAGGCCCTCGCCGTGCGTGCCGACGATCAGCGTGAGGCCGACGAACGCGACCATCGCGGCGATCACGCCGCGGCGCGTCAGGCGGTCGAGCCCGGTCAGCGCACCCACGATGCCGGTGAGCATCGGATAGAGGAAGTACACGAGCTCGACGATCGCCACCGGGATGACCTCGATGGCGCGGAAGAGCGTGTACACGTTCGCGGCGAACAGCAGCCCGAGACCCAGCGCGACGGCCTTCTCGCGCGGCGTGAACGGCCGTACCCGCGGCACGCCCTTCAGCCACAGCCAGATGATGGCGATGCCCACCACGCCGCGCGTGACGAGGAAGGTTGCGATGTCGGCACCGTGGACGAACGACGCCTTGCCGAAGACGCTCACCGAAGCGAACGCGCATGCCGCGACGAGACCCGGAGCGGCGGCGGCGAGCGCTCCTTCGTTGGTGTTCCGTTGCACGGCGGAGATTGTACTTGTCGTCGCGCGGCGACATCGTCAACGTGCACGGCGCCTGCCGCGTTACAGAAGGAGACAATTCTCCGATGGCGCACGGCGGCGCCGTGACCGATGATTGATCCGTCGCCGTCCGTGCCCGAAACCGCCACCATGACCGCCGTGACCTCCCATGCCGTCCGCGCCCTCGCAGTCGCCGCCCTCGCCTGCGCGGCAGCGGTGCCAGCGTCGGCGCATGCCGGCGGGCGCGTCAGCATCGGCATCGGCGTCCATGCCGGCCCGGGCTACTACTATGGTCCCGGTTACGGTCCGCGGTACTACGGGCCGCGCCCCTACTACGGGCCGCGCTGGTACGGACCCGGTCCCGGCTGGTACCCGCCGCGCGCGTACTACTACTACCCGCCCCCTGCAGTCGTGTATCCGCCCGTGGCCGTGGTGCCGGCGCCCCAGCCCCCGGTGTACGTCGAGCGCGAGGAACCGGCGCCGCGCGCGGCCGTCCCGCTGGAATCCGGCTACTGGTACTACTGCCGCAATCCCGCCGGCTACTACCCGACGGTGAGCGAATGTCCCGGCGGCTGGGAGAAGGTTCCGCCGCGTCCGCCGGGCGCGCAGTGATCGCGATGCGCTTCCTCAGGCTCCTGCCCGCCGTGCTGGCGCTCGGCGCCTGCGCGACGCTGCCGACCGGCCCCAACGTCATGGTCCTGCCGGGCAGCAAGAAGTCGTTCGACCAGTTCCGGGCCGACGAGTACGAGTGCCGCGACTACGCCTACCGTGCGGTCGGCGGCCAGAGCGCCGAGCAGGCCGCGACGCGCAGCGGCGTCGCGAGCGCGGCCGTCGGCACGGCCATCGGTGCCGCGGCGGGTGCGGCGATCGGCGGCAGCCAGGGCGCGGCCGTCGGCGCCGGATCCGGACTGATCGTCGGCAGCGCGGTCGGCGCCTCGAACGCATACGCGTCCGGCTACGGCCAGCAGGCGCGCTATGACGACGCGTACACGCAATGCATGTATGCGAAGGGGCACCGCGTGCCCGTGCCGGCCAGCGTGGCCGCCTCGCAGCGGCCGGCTGCGCCGCGCTACACGCCGCCGCCCGGTCCCGTCCCCCCTGCCCCGCGCTACGATCCGCCGCCGCCTCCGCCGACCGGTCTGCCGCCCGCCCCGCCGCCGCGCTGAGGCCGCGGGAACGCCGTGCATGCGTTGACCTCGGTCAACGGCGGATGCGACCGTGCGCCTAGCATGGACAGGAACGGAGGCCGTCATGAGCCACAAGCACGCGCAACTGCTGCGCACCATCTTCCACGACCCCATCAGCGGCAACATCCACTGGCGCGACGTGGAGTCGCTGCTGCATCACCTCGGCGCGAGCGTGGAAGGCGCATCCGGCGCGCGCATCAAGGTGAAGCTGAACGGCGTGGAAGGCCTGCTCCACCATCCCCACCACAGCAACGTGCTCGACCGTTCCGGCGTGAAGCATCTGCGCGAGTACCTCGCGCACGCGCGCGTGACGCCGTCGCAGTACGAAGCGTCGTCCGCGCGCGACAACTGACCCGCGCGAACGTCGCCGCGGAGCGACGCGCGACGCGCGCTCGGCGTCCTCGGTGTGGCACCGTTCCTGCAACGTCTCAGCCACGGGCGTTCCCATGCGTCGCCCCTGCACTTCATCACACAAGGAGACGTTGCCATGCCGAAACCCCTCTTGCTGATCCTGGGCGCGTCCGCCGCGCTGACGCTCGCCGCCTGCGGCGAGAACAATCCCGAAACGCCGCGCACCTCGGGCACCGGCACGCCGCCCGCCGCGTCCGCCCCGACCAATCCGCCGACCGGCTCGACCGCCCCCGGCGGCACCGCCGCCGATCGCACGCAGAACCAGGGCACCGCGGGCGGCAGCTCCGGCGCGTCCCCGAGCGGCACCGGCTCCTCGGGCACGACGCGTCCGTAGCCTTCGCCGTCACGCTCCACCCGGCCCGCGTCACGCGGGCTTTTTTCCGTCAGCGCGCCGCGGGCAGGCGGAAGAAGCGGATACGCTCGTCGGCGGTGCCGTGGAAGAAGAGCCCGCGCACCGGGCTCGGCACGAAGCGCAGGTTCTTCCACGTGCCGGTGCCGTTGGCATAGAAGCGGCCCGGATACAGTCGATCGCCGCCCGACGCGGCCTCGATCCGCTCCGAGCGCCACGGCGCGTCGCGATAGTCCGCGCCCTTCATGTAGCCCGGCGTGATGCCGGGCACGCTGAACCGGTAGACGTGCGTGTACACCTTCCACGGTGCGTCGCCCGCATGCACGACCGGTACCGTGTAGCACCAGAAGCAGCGCGCCTCCCAGTCCCACACCGCGCCACCCTTAAGGGAGTAGCCGCGTTCCCGCCTGGGTCCGGCCGATTCGGCGGTCCACTCGATGCGCCCCAATCGCGGTGCATCCGCGTCGGACACGTCGAACCAGAACATGGTGTGGTCCACGACCTCGCCCTCGCGGTAGGCGAGCATGAAGCGGAACGTGTCGGCCGGATCGCGCTTGTTCTCGGCCGCGACGAGCGCCAGGCCGTTGTCGCCGGAGTTCCCCCACGTCCCGAAGGTCCCGCCCTCGGCGTTCACGCTCACCACGGCGACGGGACCGCCGTTGTCGCCGGCGCTGCGCAGCGCGAGCCGCCAGCCGCCGCTCCACCAGCGGTTGTTGTTGGTCCAGAACCAGCCGTTGCAGTACTCGGTGGCCGAGCGCGTGATCAGCCAGTCGGCGAACAGCTTGCGGTCGCGCATCGGCAGCACGTCCACGTTGCGCGCGCGCACGTCCCACTCCCCGCCGGCCGGATGCGAAGCCGGCAGGCCGCGCGCATCATAGGTCGTGCGGCGATGATTGCGCTCGAGGTCGAGCTCGGCGAAGTTGTTGCGCCCGCCCAGCTGGTAGTCGCCGTTGTTCGTGCGGAAGAGCACGTTGCGCACCGGATGGATGGCGGCGAGGTTGTAGCTGTGCCACGCGCCGACGCCGCCGTCCTCGGCGGCGAACGGCGTGCCGGGAAGTCCCTGGCCGGCGACCCAGCGCCCCCGGTCGGGGCCGTCGGCATCCCAGTCCCACGTCGCGATCGCACTGCGCTCATTGCCCTGCGGCGGACGCTGCGCCTCCAGGTTCACCCGCTGGATGTGCAACGGGGGCACCGACGGGTCGACGAGCCGCCGGTACTGGAGCGATTCGATGCCCGCGCCCGCATCCCGCTCCAGCGGCCCGACGGCGTACACCTCCGAGCCGGACCACACGTCGTGTCCCCCGCCGGTCCACACCATGAAGGTGCCCGGCACGCGGACGCCGCGATCGTTCACGCCGCGGTAGGTCATGTCGCCCGAGCTGTCGGAGCAGGTGAGCTTGTGCGGCCCCTCGTTGCCCTTCAGCGGACGGACGCCGCCGCGCAGGGGCAGCTCGGCGAACCGGAACGTGAACGCCTCGCCGCCGGAGGACACCCAGGGCCACACCACCGCGCGGTTGTCGGGATCGTTGCCGTGCGGCCGCTCGTCGGCGATGCGCAGGCGCGGCACGCCGAGCGGCGGCAACGGCAGCACGCCCCATCCGCCGATGGGAATGTCGGCATACCAGCGCGGCAACGACGATTCAGCGGGGGCCGCGTGCGCGAGGGCCGGCGCGGCGAGCGCGGCCTTGAGGAAGGTCCGGCGAGTGGCCATCGGGAACGGGCGGACCGGACGCGAGGCGGTGGGCCCAGCGCGTGGTCTCGGGAAGTCGGTATCGGGACCCGCACGCAAGCACGAACCGCACCGCCGTCTCGAGGCTCACGCGATGGCCGATCGACACGAACACCGGCGCCACGCCGGCGCGCGTGCGCAGGGCGGCGCCGACCACTTCCTCCCGATGCATCAGGGGCGTCCACGCACCGCGCCGCTGGCGGGGCGCGCGATGCTCGCCGACGAGCAGCGACTTCGCCACGCCGATGGTGGGGAGCCCCGTGACGAGGCCGAGGTGGCACGCCACGCCGCAGCGCCGTGGATGCGCGAGCCCCTGTCCGTCCACGAGCACCAGGTCGGGCTTGCGCACGAGCTGCTTCAGCGCGGCCATCACCACCGGGATTTCGCGGAACGACAGCAGTCCGGGCACGTAGGGAAAGCGGGTCGGCTCGCGCGCGACCGCCCAGCCGATCAGCTCGAGCGACGGGAACGCAAGCAGCGCCACCGCCGCCCGCGCGACCCTTCCCGCCTCCTCGAAGCCGACGTCCACGCCGGCCACCGTGCGCACCTCGCCGAGGTCGTCCGTGCGCACGACGCGGGCGGCGATGCGCGTCTGCAGGGCGATGGCTTCCCTGGGCGTGAGGTCCCAGCGGTGGCGGAGCGGGCGGGGCATCGCACGAGTCTAGCCAAGATCACCGGCCACGGCGGACGCGGCGGCAAGACCCGCGCGGCTCTTCGCGGCCCGAGCGCGGGGCTTGACGCGTTCGGCGTCCGCTGCGCCCGCCGCGGCTACGTCGCCGTCGCGGTGCTGGCCGCGGGTGCGGCGAACAGGTACGGCGAGAGGGTCTCCGCACTCTGCGGGCGCTGGAAGTGATAGCCCTGCATCTTGCGGCAGCCGAGCGACCGAAGCGTCCGCACGTGGGCCTCGTTCTCCACGCCCTCGGCGACGAGTTCGAAGCCGAAGCCGGCGGCGATTGCGACGATCGCCGACACGATCGGCCCGGAGTTGCGCGTGCCGTCGAGGCCCCGCACGAAGGACTGGTCGATCTTGATGGTGTTCACCGGCAGCCGGTGCAGGTAGCCGAGCGACGAGTAGCGCGTGCCGAAGTCGTCGATGGATACGCGCACGCCCGCGCCGCGGAGAAAGTTGACGCGCGCCACGGCGAGGTCCAGGTCCTCGATCAGCATGCTCTCGGTGATCTCGAGCTCGAGCGCGTCCGGGGGCAGGCGCCCCGCCTGCAGGCGCTGCATCGTGTCCTCGATGAAGCGCGCGCGCAGGAACTCGCGCGCCGAGACGTTGACCGCCACGCGCAGGTCCGCGAGGCCCGCGTCGCGCCACTCGCGCAGCCGCCGGAACGCCTGGTTCATCACCGTCGCGGTGAGCTCGCGGATCAGGCCGGACTCCTCGGCGAGCGCGATGAAGTGCGACGGGTCGAGCATGCCCGCGGTGGGATGCCGCCAGCGCACCAGCGCCTCGATGCTGTCGATGCGGCCGCTGAAGCCGTCCACCACCGGCTGGAAGTGCACTTCGAGCTCGTCGCGCTTCAGGGCGCGGCGCAGGTCGTTCTCCAGCGCGATGCAGCGGCCCGAGCTCTCGCCGAACGCCGGGTCGAACATGCCCACGGCGTTCTTGCCCTCGCGCTTCACCTGGTACATCGCCGTGTCGGCGCGGCGCAGGAGCTCGTCCTCGTCGGTGGCGTGGTCGGGATAGATGGCGACGCCGATGCTGCAGCTCACCGACAGCTCGAGGTCGGGCAGGAGCGCCGGCTCCGACACCGCGGCGAGCACCTTGCGCGCGATCGCCTCGGCGTCGCGCTCGTTGCGCAGGCCCGGCACCACGGCGGTGAACTCGTCGCCCCCGAGACGCGAGACGGTGTCCACCTCGCGCAGCGAGCCCTTGAGCCGCGCCGCCACCTGCTTGAGCAGCAGGTCGCCGGCGACGTGTCCGTGCGTGTCGTTGACCAGCTTGAACCGGTCGAGGTCGATGAACAGCACCGCCGCCTTGCCGCCCTCGCGGCGCGCCTGCGCGAGCGCGAGCGCGAGCCGGTCGCGGAACAGCGTCCGGTTCGGCAGCCCGGTGAGGGAGTCGTGGAAGGCGTGATGCGCGATGGCGGCCTCGGCGCGCTTGCGCTCGGTGATGTCGCGGGCGACCCCGTAGGTGCCGCGGAACGCGTGCCGGCCCTCGCGCCCGTCCTGGTCCTCGCCGTAAAGCCCGGTGGCGCTCACCACGACGGTGGCCACGGCGTCCGGCGAATCCGGCCTCACACCACGGCGCAGAAAACGCAGCTCGACGTTGCGGGCCGCCTCGGCGCCGGTGCGGCGCTCGTTCATCACGCCCTCGGCCAGCGCGCGGTCCGGCTCGAGCACGACTTCGCGGTAGTCGCACCCGATGAGCTCGTCCCGCGCCATGCCGAGGAGCTGCTGGAAGGCGTCGTTGACGAAGCGGAAGCGCCCGGCCGCATCGAGCATGTAGATGAGGTCCGGCGAATGCTCGACGAGGTAGCGGTGCAGCCGCTCGGAGTGCTCCAGCCGGCTGCGCAGCGCGCGATGCTCGCGCTGCAGGCGTCCCGCGGCGAGCGTGCCGTGCACGCGCTCGGCGAGGCGCAGCGGGTCGTACGGCTTGCGCAGGAAGTCCACCACCCCGAGGCGCAGGGCGGAGATCGCCGAGTCGATGGAGTCGCTGCCGCTCACCACGAGCACCGGCAGCTCGAGTCCGAGCGCGCGCACCCGGCGGAGGAAGTCGAGGCCGGTCATGTCGGGGAGGTACAGGTCGAGCAGCGCGAGGTCGAAGGTGCGCGCCTCGACCAGTGCCAGCGCCTCGGCACCGGTGGCGCACGAGCACACGTCGAGGTCGGGCGACTCGAGCAGCTCGACGACTCCGGAACGGGTCACCTCGTCGTCCTCGATCACGAGCAGCGCCGGACGCGCCTCGGGCAGCGAGAGAGCGTCGAAAGGATCGGGCGTGGGGACGGCAGAGGCTTGCACGTTGCGTACGCGGGAAGCACCGACACGGCTGCAGCGGGTCATGGTCGTCGCTCGCGCCGGCGCTGTCCATCCCAAACTTGCCGGTCAGATTTGCAAACGGAACGCACTACGGAAATCCCTTGCCCGGCAAGCGGCAGTTGTGCCCACCCCGGCGCGGGAAGCGCGTGCGACGCGGGGCTCGCCGCCCTACCCTTCATGACATCGGGATATGGGGAGAGGCGGTGATGGGTAGGGAATCGGCGGGCGCCGCGACGGAGGCGCGCGCATCGGCAGTGGAGGTGGACCGGCTGCTCGCGCTCGCCTCGCGCGAAGACCTCGCCGAGTGCCTGCGCCTGATGGCGGTGGCGCTCGCCATCACCGCGGACGAACACGAGGCGCTTGCGCCGCCCCCCGTGCGGGCCGCGACCGCGGCCGAGCTCGACGTGCTGATCGAGGGCAACTACCCGCGCGCCATGCTCACCCTCGCCGCCTTCCTGCGCGGCGTCCTCGAGGACACCGGCGCCGCGGCGCTGCATTGATGCGCCCCGGCCGCGCGTTCGCCGCGCTCGCACTGGTAGCCGTGCCGTTCGCTGCGGCCCCGCTCCCCTGCACCGCCGCCCCGGCGGCGGGCCTCGACGCCGCCTGGCGCGTCGCTGCCACCGGCGGTGATCCCTTCTCCCCCGCGGTGACGGTGTACTTCGACGCAGCGGGGCTCACGAGGGCCGGAGAGGCGCTCGCGGTCCGCACGCTGTGGACGTTCGCGGCGCCGCAGCCGCCGACCGGCCACCGCGCGATGCGCGCCGACGTGCGCGTGCGATGCGCCGCGCTCAGCGCGGCGACCGTCGCGGCGAGCTTTCACGCCGATGCCGAGGCGCAGGGCCCCGCGCTCGCGCGCTACGAGCCCGATGCCACGGAGTGGACGGCGATCGCCCCGCGCTCGATCGGCGCCCTGCTCGTGCAATCGGCCTGCGCCGAGGCGCGCCGCCGCGGTGTCCCGTCCTCCTGATCCCGACAGCCGGTTCGTCCTCCGGAAACCCCCGACGGCGTAACAAGAGTTCACAAGGCATTCCGGGCGTTTGGCTATACTCGGCCCCGGTGTAGTCCTGCCTGATGAATCACAACAACAGACCGAAGGGGTGCGTGCGGACGTGCCCGCGGGAGACCGGAAGCAGGCGATGAGAGCAGCGACGCCGGGCCAGCTGGTCCCTGCCGTCGGTCACGACATCGATGCCGCACTGCCTCAGCTGGAGGTCGTGCGCGCCGCCGTCCTCAACGCTCCGGGCGCACTGCCCGAGCCGAGCCGCATCCGCTTCGCCTTCTACGATCCCGTCCTCACCGCGCGCATCCTGCGCCTGGATGCGCGCGAGTCGCCGCGCAATGCGCCGTTCACGCTGGAAGGCCTGGTCGCGCGCGCCGGCGAAGCGCAGCTGCGCGGCCTCATCTGGGGCGCGGCGGAGACGCTCGCGCTCGGCTACCTCGGCGGCGTGCCGCTGTGGCAGGGCACGGGCTACTGGCTGCACGCGCTGGTGAGCGCCAACGTGGCATGGTCGATCGCCGAGCTGGTCGGCTACCCGAGCCCCGACGAGGCCTACGTCGCGGGCCTCCTGCAGGACATCGGCATGCTCGCGCTCACGTTGCGGCCGCCGCTCTCGGAGGGCACCGCGCCCTTCGAGGAGGATCGCGTCGCCGACGAGGAGCGCACGCTGTTCGGCACCGACCACGCCGTCGTGGGCGCGCGGCTCGCCGAGGAGTGGGGGCTCTCGCCCACGCTCGCCGACGCGCTCCTGCTGCACCACGCCGCGATCGACGACCTGCGCGGGACGCACATGCTGGTGCGCATCGCCAAGGTCGCCGAGGCGCTGTCGGAGGGGGCGCCGCCGATCGACGAACCCGTGGAGCGGCTCGCGTCGCTGCTCGACGCCGACGGCCAGACGCTCTTCGATCACGCCGTGCGCGGCGCGAAGCGCGCGGAGCTCGTGGCGACCGAGCTCGGCATCAACCCGGAGCGGCTGCGCGGACGCGGACGCGCCGCCGCGGAGCCGCGCCTGCCGCGCGGCGGCGGCGCGCGCCGCGCCGCCGTGCCGGCGTGGACCAACGCCGCGGGGCCGGACGAGCTCGTCGGCGCCGTGGCACGCCGCGCGCGCTGGCAGCGGCTGGGGCTGCAGGCGGCCCAGGGAAACGACCTGCATTCCGGCCTGGCGCTCCTGCGCAGCGGCCTGCAGGCCACCTATGGCCTGGATCGCTTCATGTTCTTCCGTACGGTCCCGGGGGGCGACACGCTGACGGCGTGGGAGATCGGCGACGACGCGGTGGAGCAGCCGGACCTCGCCTTTCCGGTCGCGCACGAGGGCAGCATCGTCGCGCGCGCGGCGCGCGCCCGCCGGCCGCTCGCCTCCGCGGCGGAGGCGGGCGGGCCGCTGGCGGGCGTGGACCGGCAGATCCTGCGCCGCCTCGGCGCGAAGCTCCTGCTGTGCGTGCCCGCGCTCGCCGGGGAGCGCGTCGCGGGCGTGCTCGTCTGCGGCGTCGACGATCACCTCGCAAGCGAGGCCGAGGGCATGCTGGAAGGCCTGCAGCAGGTCGCCGCGCTGGTGGCGGCGCGCGGCGGCCCGCGCGCCGCCACCGAGCCGCCGCGGCCGGATGCGCGCCGCGAAGTGCGCCGCCTCGTCCACGAGGTGCGCAACCCGCTCGCGGTGATGCGCAACTACCTCGAGCTCCTCGGGGAGCGGCTGCCGCCGGGCGACGGCGTGCACGAGATCGCGGTGCTCAAGCAGGAGCTCGACCGCGTCAACGGCCTCCTCGACGTGCTGTCCGGACAGGCGCCGGCCGAGCCCGCGCGGCCGGTCGACGTGCACCAGCTCCTCGACGAACTCGTGCTCGCCTACGGCAAGGCGCTCTTCGACGCACGCGGCATCGCGCTGGCGGTGAGCTTCGACGCGGAGGTGCGCGTCGCGACCCCGCACGCGAACGCGCTGCGCCAGATCGTGCTCAACCTGCTCAAGAACGCGTCCGAGGCGCTCGCGCCCGGCAAGCGCGTGGAGCTCGCCACCGCGCTCGTCTTCGCCGAGCCGGGCCAGCGGCTGGTGGAGATCTCCATCACCGACGATGGTCCGGGCATCCCGGCGGAAGCGCTCGAACGCGTGGCCGCCGACACCGAGCGCGACGCGGCGTCCGGGCGCGGCCACGGCCTGCGGAACTCCATCGCGCTCGCGCAGCGCATCGGCGCGCAGCTCCTCCTGCGCCGCCGCGCCGGCGGCGGGACCGTCGCCACCCTGCTTCTCCCCGCGCGCGAGCCGCGCGCCTCCGAAAGAGCCGCATGAACCCCAGCCTTCCGCCGCGCCCGCGCGCCCTGCACGCCGACGATGCGGCCGACACATCGCGCCGCTGGCGCATTCTCGTCGTGGAGGACGAGCCGCTGCTGCGCGACAGCGTGGTCGCGCTGCTCGCCGCGCCCGACCGCGAGCTCCACCCCGCGGCCTCCGCGGCGGACGCGCTCGCACGCATCGCGGCCGGCCGCTTCGACCTCGCGCTGCTCGACATCGGCCTGCCCGACATGACCGGCATCGAGCTGCTCACGCGCGTGCGCGCCACCGGCGGCGGCGCCCTGCGCGTGGTGATCGTGAGCGGCAACGACTCCATCGAGTCGGCGATCTCCGCGCTGCGGCTCGGCGTGAGCGAGTTCGTGCGCAAGCCCTACGCGCCCGCCCTGCTGCGCGACGTGGTCGAGCGGCAGCTCGCCGGGATCCGCCTGGAGCGCGAGAACCAGCGCATGCGCGAGGAGCTCGCGTACTCGGAGCAGCTGCACCGCTATCTGGTCGAGCACTCCCCGGATCTCATCTACATGCTCGACGAGAGCGGCCGCTTCGAGTACGTCAACGACCGCTTCGAGCAGATGCTCGGCTATCGCAAGAGCGCGCTGATGGGCGCGCACTACTCGACCGTCGTCCACCACGAGGACCTCGGCCGCGCCGAGGGGCACTTCAACGAGCGCCGCGCCGGGGACCGGGCCGCGCGCAACGTCGAGCTGCGCCTGCTGTGCGGCCCGCACCGCGACGCGCCGCCGTATGCCGCCGCGCACCTCACCGTGGTGCTGAGCGCGACCGGCCTGTACGGCCCCCCCGCGCGGGACGGCAGCGCGCCCGGGCGTTTCCTCGGGACCTACGGCGCGGCGCGCGACATCTCCGACCGCAAGCGGGCGGAGGAGGCCATCGCCTTCCACGCGTTCCACGACAGCCTCACCGGCCTGCCCAATCGCGCGCTGTTCCGCAACCGGCTGGGCCTCGCCATCGCCAACGCCCGGCGCGAACGGGCCATGGTCGGCGTGCTGTTCATCGACCTCGACCGGTTCAAGTTCATCAACGACAGCTTCGGCCACGTGCTCGGCGACCGCTTCCTGCAGTCGGTGGCCGACCGCCTGCGACAGCATCTGCGCGAGGTGGACACCCTCGCGCGCCTAGGCGGCGACGAGTTCACCGTGATCGTCCCGGACATGCACGACGCGCACGCCGCGCTCACCGTCGCGCGCAAGCTCTCGGCGGCGCTGGAGCGGCCGTTCGACGTGAACGGCGCGGAACTCGAGACGCGCGCGAGCATCGGCGTCGCCGTGTACCCCGCGCACGGCACGAGCGAGGACGAGCTCCTGTCGCGCGCCGACATCGCCATGTACGCGGTGAAGCGCCGCGGCAAGGACGGCATCGCGATGTTCGAGGAGTCGATGGCGGCCGCGAGCGACGCCTACGCCGGCCTCGAGCACGAGCTGCGCCGCGCCCTGCGCCGCGACGAGCTCGAGGTGCACTACCAGCCGGTGGTGGACACCTCCACCGGCAAGGTGCCGCGCGTGGAAGCGCTGGTGCGCTGGCGGCACCCCACGGAGGGTCTGCTCGGCCCGTCGCGCTTCATGCACGTGGCCGAGGAGACCGGGCTCGTGCGCGACCTCGGCGCCACCGTGTTCGAGAAGTCGCTGCAGCGCATCGCCGCGTGGCGGCGCAACGGCCTCCCCGACCTCGGCCTCGCCGTGAACGTCTCGCCGCGCCAGCTCGAACGCCCGGAATTCGTGCGCGATGTGATCCGCCAGCTCGCCGAGCACGACCTCCCGCCCGACGCGCTGGAGATGGAGATCACCGAGAACGTGCTGATCGAGGACGTGGACCTCGCGGTGGAGCGCGTGCACGAGCTGCGCCGCGCGGGCATCCGCGTGTCGATCGACGACTTCGGCACGCGCTATTCCTCGCTCGGCTACCTGCAGCGCCTGCCGGTGAACACCATCAAGATCGACCAGTCGTTCGTGCGCCACCTGTCCCATTCGCGCACTTCGAGCCCGATCGTGTCCGCGGTGGTGGCGATCGCGCGCGCGTTCGCGTTCGACCTCGTGGCGGAGGGTGTCGAGGTGCAGGGCGACCTCACGGCCCTGCGCGCCCTGGGCTGCGACAAGATGCAGGGCTACTACTTCCGCGCGCCGGAGTCGGCCGAAAGCCTCACGCCCTATCTGATGGGCACGCCCTAGTTGATCAGCGACAGCACCCGCTGCGGGTCGACCGGCTTCGCGAAGTGGTGGTCGAAGCCTGCCGCCATGGCGCGTGCCCTGTCCGCGCGCTCGCCCCACCCGGTCACCGCGATGAGCACCGGTGCGCCTTCGGGAAACGCCTCGCGGATCTCGCGCGCCGCCTGGTAGCCGTCCATCTGCGGCATCGAGATGTCGAGCAGCACGTACTCCGGGTGGAACTTGCGCGCCATCGCGACCGCTTCGCTGCCGTCGTAGGCGACGGCGACGTCGTGCCCGGCGTTGCGCAGGATGCGCGCCGACGAGTTGGCGGTGTCGCGGCTGTCGTCGGCGACGAGCACGCGCCGCGCGCGCTTGATCGCCGGCGTCGAGGGACCGGCGGCGGCCGGCGATCCCTCTACCGGCATCGCCAGCTCCCAGCGCACGCCGCTCCCGCCCGGCTCGTTCGACGCCTCCAGCACCCCGCCGTTGAGCCGCGCGAGCTCGCGCGCCAGCGGCAGCCCCGGCTCGAAGGTCGCGTCCGGGCGGTCCGACGCACGGTAGAAGAGGTCGAACACGCCCTTCAGCTCGTCCGGGCGCATCGGCGCGCCGCTGTCGACGATGCCGATGCGCGCCGCGCCCCCGACCACGCGCGCGGCTAGCCGCACTTCCGTCCCGGAGGCCGAGCGGCGTCCGGCGTGCTCGACCAGGATCGCGATGGCCTTGCGCATGCGCACCGGATCGACGTGCACGTCGACGCCTTCGGGCAGCGCTTCCAGCGAGAGGCGCACGCCGCGCGCATCGAGCGTCGGCCGCGCCCCGGCAGCGGCCTCCGCGACGAGGTCGCGCAGGCGCGTCGGTTGGCGCCGCAGGGTGAGGCGCTGGCCGGCGATGTGCGAGAGATCGAGCAGGTTGTCGATCATCCCCACGAGCTGGTTCACGTGGCGCTCGATGATCTCCGCGGCCCAAACCACGTTCTCGCCGGACGCGTCGTTCGCGCGCAGCAGCGCGAGCGAATTACGGATCGGCGCGAGCGGGCCGCGCAGCTCGCGCGCGAGGCCGACGAGAAACGCCTCCTTGTCCTGCCGCGCGGCCTCGAGGGCGGTCTCCGCGATGCGCTGCCCCGACGCGTCGAGCAGCACGCCGGTCATGCTCACCGGCTCGCCCTCGGCGGAGTACTCGAGGCGCGCGCGCGTCGCCAGCCAGCGCACGCCGCCGTCCGGGCGGCGGATGCACACGTCCTGCTCGAACTCCGGCGCGCGCGCCTCCAGGCACTTCGCCATGCGCGCGTTGGCGTCGGCGACGTACTCCGGCTCGATGAGATCGGTCCACTCGGACCACGCGCGGTCGCCGTCCAGGTGGGGCATGCCGAGGAGCGCGCTCATCCCCGGGCTCCAGCGCGAGGCATTGCGCGCGAAGTCGTACTGGAAGAACCCGATGGCGCCGGTGGCCTCGGCCACGTCCGAGCGCGCGGCCAGCTCCTGGCGGCGGCCGCGCTCCTCGGCGAACGCCTCGCCGAGTGCCTGCACCGGGCGTGCGCCACGCCGCCCGATCACGAGCGCGGCGACCGCACCGAGCAGCGTGACGAGCGCGGCCCCGCCGCCGAGCGCCAGCGCATCGCGCTGCAGGGGTGCCGCGAGCGCCGCGGCCGGCAGCGAGGCCTGCGCGCGCACCTCGCGCACCACCGTCGGCGCCGCGGCGGCATCGAGTGCGGGCGCCGCCGCGTCGGCGGGCGGCGTCCCGGCGATCGTCTGGCCGGCCGCATCCACGAGCCGCAACGCGCCCTCGGGCACCGGCTCCACCGACTGCACGGCCTTGAGGAGTGCCTCGGGCACGAGCGCGAGGCGCAAGGCGTAGCGGCGCTCGCCCTCGCGCAGCACGGGGAGGTCCACCGCGGCCGTGCCCAGGTTCGCGTCGCCCACGCTCGCGACCTTCTCGCCGTCCGGGCGAAGCAGCGCCAGCCCGCGTGCACCGAGCGTACCGAGCTCGCGCTGCGCCGCCTCGCTGAATCCCGGCCAGTCCTCGACGTCGATCGCGGCGGACGCGGCGAGCGCCTGGGCGGCCGCGAGCGTGCGCAGGCCCTGCTGGTCGACCGCCGCGGCCACGGCGTGGGCGGCCCGGGCGAGCTCGCGGCCCGCGGCCGCGCGACGATCCGTGTCGCGGCGCTCGATGGCGTAGCCGAGCGCCGCGGCCAGCGGCAGGGCGACGAGCAGCACGAGCAGCAGAAGCGTGCGCGCCGTGGGCGCGCCGTGAACCGGGGACGTCGAGGACAAGGGTGGGCGCGACACGGCTGGACGGGGATGGGAGGACGCGGGCCGAGTATAAGGGAACGACGGCCAAGTCCCTGCCGACAGTGCGGAATCAGGGGCGCTAGGCCTGTGCCTCGAACGCCGCCCGGTTGGCGGCCAGGGCGTGGCGGTACTCGAGGATGCGTGCGGTCTCGTCCGCCACGTGCGGCCCGAGCAGCCGCGCGAGGAGATGAAGGGTCGCGTCGATGCACAGCGAGACGCCGCCGCCGGTGACGATCCGGCCGTTGTCGACGACGCGCGCCTCGACCACGTTCACCAGCGGGTGGCGTTCCCGCAGCAGCGCGATCGGTGGCACTTCCTGCCCCGCCACGACCTCGCGCTTAGTGGTCGCCTTCAGGCCGTCGAGCAGCCCGCTGGCGGCGAGGATCATGCCGCCGGTGCACACCGATGCAACGACGGCCGTGCGCGCCGTGGCGCGGAGGTAGGCGAGCGTCGGCGCATGCGCCGCCTGTACCTGCCAGCCGGGCCCGCCGGTGACGATGAGGGCATCGAGCGGCGGCGGCGCGTCGATGCCGTGCGCCGCGACCACCTGCAGGCCGTTCGCCAGCGTCACCGCGCCGGCCGCGGGCGCGATGGTGGTGACGCCGAGCTCCGGCGCGATCCGCCGCGCCATGGAGAGGACGCCGAACGTGGCGAGATCGATCGGCTCCACGCCGTCGTAGATGAACACCCCGAACCGCATGCCCTGCTCCCCCGAATGGTGCGCCTGTTGACGCCGGCGCGTGCGGCCAAGATACTGCACGCGCGACAGTCGTGCAGCAGACACGGCGCGCGCAAAGGAATGGTCAACCGTTTCGGGAGAGGAACATGACACGCAACGCTCCGGGGCGCGCGCCTGCGCACGCCGCTTCCCGCCGCACCTTCCTGGCCGCCGCCGGCGCGTCCGCCGCGCTCGGCTTTCCCATGGTCGCCCGCGCCCAGGAGCCGATCACCTGGCGCTTCCAGAGCACCTGGCCGGTCAAGTTCCTGTACCACGAGCTCGCCAACGACTGGGTCCGCCGCATCAACGAGCTCTCCGGCGGCAGGCTGAAGATCGACATGCTCCCCGCCGGCGCCGTGGTGCCGGGCCTGCAGCTCGTCGACGCGGTGAGCAAGGGCGTGCTCGACGGCGGGCACGGCCTGCCCGGCTTCTGGTTCGGCAAGAACACGGCGTTCGGCCTCTACGGCGCGGGACCCGACTTCGCCATGGACGCGAACCAGCTCCTCGGCTGGATCGAGTACGGCGGCGGCAAGGCGCTCTACGCGGAGATCCAGCAGGCGGCGCAGCTCGACGTGGTCAGCTTCCTCGGCGGACCGGTGCCGTGCGAGCCGATGGGCTGGTTCAAGAAGGAGATCAAGGCGCCGGCCGACCTCAAGGGCATCAAGTTCCGCACCGCCGGGCTGGCGGTCGACATGTTCCGCGAGCTCGGCATGTCGACGGTGCAGATGGCCCCGGGCGACATCGTGCCGGCGATCGACCGCGGGCTGCTCGACGGCGCGGAGTTCGCGAGCGCGACCGACGACCGCATCATGGGCTTCCCGGACGTCGCGAAGTTCTACCTGCAGCAGAGCTACCACATGGCCAACAACGTCTGCGAGCTGATGATCAATCGCCGCAAGTTCGAGGCGCTGCCGGCGGAGCTCAAGGAGGTCGTCCGCCACGCAAGCCACGCGGCGAGCGCGGAGATGTCGTGGAAGGCGATGCACCGCATGTCGATCGATTTCCTCGAGCTGCAGTCGGTGCAGAAGGTGCGGATCTACCGCACGCCGCGGCCGATCCTCGACGCGCAGCTCAAGGCCTGGAATGCGGTGATCGAGAAGCGGTCGGCGGAGAACCCCCTGTTCGCCAAGGTGATCGACTCGCAGAAGGCCTGGGCGCGCCGCGTGGTCGGCTGGCACAACGCGGTGCAGGTGGACCAGCGGGCCGCCTTCGCCCACTATTTCGGCAACCGCAACAGCTGACGCGCACCGCCCGGGCCCGGCGATTGCTCCTGCGCGTCCCCACCACCTCGAGGAGACAGCATGGGCATCATCGGAACGATCATCATCGGCCTGATCGTGGGCATCATCGCCCGCTTCGTCTATCCCGGCCGCCAGCCGATGGGGTGGATCATGACCATCGTGCTCGGCATCGCCGGGGCGTTGCTGGCCGGCTGGGGCGGGCACGCCCTGGGGCTCTACCGGGCGGACGAGCCGGCCGGCTTCATCGGATCGGTGATCGGCGCCCTGATCCTGCTGTTCATCTACAACCGCGTCGTCGCGCGGAAGTAGCGTCGGCCGGCCTTACAGCGTGGGGCTGGAGAAGGCGCCGCCGAGCGCGACCAGCCCCCACGCGGAGCCGTGTGCGTCGAACGCGAAGCCGTAGTGCGCCGCGAGCGCGTGGGCGTCGCGGAACAGCCGCTGGATCGGGTAGCTGTCGTAGATCCCGTTCGCGCCCGCCATGCCGTGCAGGAGGTCCACCGCCTCGGTGCACAGCGTGACGGCGTAGGCGGCGTTGCGCTTGACCGCCAGCTTCTCCTCCACCGAGGGCACGTAGCCGGCCGTGGCCCACTGCTGCGCCCTGATGCAGTCCGCGCGGAACACGAGCCGCGCCGTCTCGATGCGCGCACCCGCCCCGCCGACGCGCAGCTGCACCGCCTGGAAGTCGCGCATGCTCGCGCCGGTGTAGCTGGTGCTGCGGCCCTTGACGTGCTCGCAGGTGAGCTCGAGCGCCGCCTGCGCATTGCCGAGCGCCGCGCCGACGAGGCAGTGGGAGCTCATCATCGCGAGCGGCAGCTGGTACACCGGGTTCGGATTGACCTTCGCGCCCGGAAAATCCTTGCCGCCGCGGCACTGGTACGCGGAGAGCGCACGGTACTCCGGCACGAAGACGTCGGTCGCCTTCACCGACTTCGAACCGGTCGAGCGCATCCCCATGACCTGCCAGTCGTCGACGATCTCGTATTCCGACTTGTGCAGGATGCACATGCGGTGATCGACCACCTTCTCGCCGTCGCGCACCGTCACGGCGAGCATGTTCCACTCCGACGGCGTGACGCCGCTGGAGAAGTTCCAGTGCCCGCTCACCACGAAGCCGCCGTCCACCTTGCGGCCCCGCCCCTGCGGATAGGCGATGCCCGAGGCGATCAGCGCGTCGGGGTTGGCGCCCCAGATCTCGTCCTGCGCGCGCTCGTCGTACAGCGCGAGCAGCCAGTGGTGGATGCCGAGATTGCCGACGTTCCACCCGGTCGAGGCACAGCCGCGCGCGACCTCCGCGGGGATGTCCACCAGCGCCACGAAGTCGAGCTCCATGCCGCCGTAGCGCTTGGGCTGGCAGAAGCGGAAGAGCCCGGCGGCGTGCAGGTCGGCCTCGGTCTCGGGCAGGAGGTCGCGCGCCGCCTCGGCCTGCGCGCTGCGCGCGCGCAGCGCGGGCACCAGCGCGCGGGCGCGTGCGAGCGCCTCCTCGTAGCCCACGTCGTCGAAGCGCTTGAAGCCCTCGCGGGGTGCGTTCACGGTGCGGCCTCCTGCAGCGGACTACAGAACCGGATTCTTCACCTCGGCGCCCAGCGCCGCCAGTCCCCACGCCGAGCCGTGCACGTCGAACGTGAGCTGGTAGTGCGCGCCGAGGGCGTGCGCGTCGCGGAAGATGCGCTGGATGGGATACGAGTCGTAGATGCCGTTGGCGCCGGCCATGCCGTGCAGCAGGTCGACCGCCTCCGTCGAGAGCGTGACCGCGTAGGCGGCGTCGCGCTTGATGGCCAGGCGCTCCTCCACCGTCGGCAGGTAGCCCTCGGCGGCCCACTTCATGGCCTTCTCCGCGCCGGCGTTGCACAGCAGCCGCGCCGCCTCGATGCGCGCCCCCGCGCCGCCCACGCGCAGCTGCACCGCCTGGAAGTCGCGCATGGAGGCGCCGGTGTAGTTGGTGGTGCGCGCCTTGACGTGCTCGCACGTCTGCTCGAGCGCCCCCTGCGCATTGCCGACCGCGGTGGCCACGATGCAGTGGGCGCCGAGCACGGCGAGCGGGAGCTGGTACAGCGGGTTCGCGCTGATCCGCGCGCCCGGGAAACCGGCGCCGCCGCGGCAGGTCAGCGTGTCGAGCGCGCGGTGCTCGGGCACGAATGCTTCCTTCGCGCACACCGACTGCGAGCCCGTGCCGCGCATGCCGAGCACCTGCCAGTCGTCCACCAGCTCGTACTGCGACCGGTGCAGCAGGCACATCCGGTAGCCGGTCACCCGGTCGCCCTCCCGCACCAGCGCGGCGAGCATGTTCCAGTCGGACAGCGGCGAGCCCGACGAGAAGTTCCAGGTGCCGCTGACGAGGTAACCCCCGTCGACCTTCTGCGCGCGCCCCTGTTGGTAGGCGATGCCCGAGGCAATGCGGGCATCCGGGTTCTCGTCCCACACCTCGGCCTGCGCGCGCTCGTCGTACATCGCCAGCATCCAGTGGTGGATGGCGTAGTTGCCGAACGTCCACGACGTGGAGGCGCAGCCGCGCGCCAGCTCGTACGGGATGTCGCACAGCGCGAGGAAGTCGAGCTCCATGCCGCCCCAGCGCTTCGGCTGGCAGATGCGGAAGAGCCCGGTGTGGTGCAGCGCGCGTTCCACCTCCGGCACGAGGTCGCCCCGCGCCTCGGTGTCGCGCGCCCGGTCCCGCAGCATCGGGACGAGCGCGCGGGCGCGCTCCACCGCCGCCGCATAGCCGACCGCCGCGAAGCCCGGCCGGCTCTCCACGTGTGCATTCACCTGACGGCCTCGGTGACCCGCTCCATCTGCGCGTAGTTCTCGCTGCCCGCGCCCCACTGCGGCTCGTCGGCGATGCCGTGGAAATTGAGCTCGATGGTGAGGCCGTTCGGGTCCTTCACGAACATCTGGTAGAGCTTGAACTCCGGGAAGTAGCGCTTGCGCGCAGCCAGGCCGATCTGCTCGAAGCGCGCGTTGAACTTCTCCGGCTCGGTCGCGAGGAAGGCGATGTGGTCCACCACGCCGGCGTCCGTGGTCGCGTTCTTCGGCGTCGTGCCGAGATAGTAGAGCTCCGAATTGCTGATCCCGTGCGGCCCCATGTGGACCTGGATCTTGCCGTTGGTCCCCAGCCAGTAGCCGGGAAACGGGAAGTCGGGACGCGGCATCACCTCGAAGCCGAGGACGTCGCAGTAGAAGTTCTTCGTCGCCTCCAGGTCGTTGGCGCGGACGAAGTAGTGGTTGAGCTCGGTGACGGGCATGTCGGCACTCCTCCTGGTCTCGTTCGGGTCGCGAGCCGGAGAATGGTACGACGTGCACCGGGCGCGGCCAAGCCGCGCCGCATCACGGGGGGTGGGGAGCGCCGCCTCGGAGGATCCCCGAGGCGGGCGTGGGACAGGCGTGCCGCTAGCTGAACGTCCAGCCCTGCGTCGGCGCGCCCATCTCGTCGAGCACGACCAGCGCACTCGGGCGGTTGCCGGCGGCCCAGGACTTGGCGTAGTCGAGCGCGAGGCGCCGATCCACGAACTCGTGGCGTTCGAACGGCACGCCGTCGATCATCACGATCCAGCCGTGGCGCTCGCCCGGGAACATCATGAAGCGCAAGCCCTCGGCCGGCGCGGCGGTGGGGGCGCGCAGCCGTGTCGGTTGTACCTCAAGCACCGTCATTTCTTCGTCTCCTTGTGTGCGTCGGCGTCGCTGCCCTCCGTAGCAGGCGTCGTGCCAGCGACGTCGTCGCTGCCGTGCGGTGCACAGAAGGCGACGACCGGACGAACGAAGGAACAATTTCCAGTGCTGCCACGACGGGCCTGACCGACTCCCGACGCGAATGTCGGATCTGCGCGGGCGGGATCAGGGCGCCCCGGAGGCGATCTCAGCCGGCGAGCTCCAGCCAGATCTCGTTGCGCCGAAGGAACCACGGCATCATCGGCGGGTTGTAGCGCGCCCACACCGGCTCGCCGGTCCAGCGCAGCCCCTCGCGCGCGAGCGCCGCCGTGAGCCGGTCGAGATGCTCGGCGTAGCGCGCCTCCGACCACGTCCCGCTGTAGCGGATCACCGCGACCGTCCGCGCGGGCAGCGCCTTCAGCTCGACGCGCGCGTCCAGGGGCTCCGGCAGCGTCTCCAGCGTCCACTCGCGCGGCATGGTGAACCGGACCAGCATCACCTCGCCCGCGGGCGTCTGCGACACCGGTGCCGTCATCGCGATCTTCGCCGGCGTCTGCGCCACCGGCGCCGTCATCTCGATCCTCCGCTCGCCCTTGTTCTTGCCGAAGATGTATCCGGCGAGGATGCCGAAAGCCTGGTTGCCGGCCTCCTCGAGCCCCGCCTGCACGGCGGTCTGTGCGACGAGCGTCGCCCCGTAGCGACGCACCTCGAAGTCGTCGAAGGTGCGGACGACCTCGTATTGCGGCTCCTCGATCGCCATCGCGGCACGCCAGGTGAGGCTCGCGGCGAGCGCAAGCACCGACAGCAGCAGAATTCGTCGCATCATGTCGGACTCCGACCGCGCCGCCGGCAGGGGGTTCCGCGCGCGCGTCGCCCGCTCCCGACGTGCCGCTGGAAGTACCCTAGTGCGCTGCCGGGGCGGGCGCGATCCGCTCCAGCCACGGATCGCGTCCGGCATCGCCGCCCAGCGCGGCGGCGAGGTAGTCCACGAAGGTGCGCACCTTCGCCGGCAGGTGGCGGCGGTGCGGATACATGGCGTAGATGCCGACCTCGGCGATGCGCCACTCGGGCAGCAGGTGCACGAGCCGGCCCCCCGCGAGCTCGCGCCACAGGCTGATGGTCGAGGCGAGGAAGACGCCCGCGCCGCCGACGCACGCGTCGCGCAGCACGCGCTCGCTGTTCGAGCGCATCGCGGGGGCGAGCTGCACGACCCGCCGCTCGCTGCCGCGGCGCATGACCAGCTCGTTCCTCAGCAGCGGATGCAGGAGCGGCAGGAAGCGATGGTGCGCGAGCTCCTCCGGCGCCGCCGGCGTGCCGTGGCGCGCGAGGTACTCGGGCGATGCGCACAGGAGCACGGTGGTGCACGCGAGCGGCCGCACCACCAGGCTCGACTCCGGCAGCTTGAGCGCTCCGCGCACCGCGACGTCGAAGCGCTCCTCGACCAGATCGACGAACCGGTTCTCCAGCACCACCTCGGGCGCGACGTCGGGTTCGCGTCGCATGAAGTCCACCAGCAGCGGCGAGAGCTCCTCGCCGAGCGCGACGCCGGCGGTGATGCGCAGCGTGCCCTTCGGCGCCTGCGCCGCGTCGCCGAGCGCCGCCTCGGTCGCCTCGATGTCGGCGAGGATGCGCGCGCAGTGCTCGTAGTACGCGGCACCCGCCTCGGTGAGGCTGACCTGGCGCGTGGTGCGGTTGAGCAGGCGCACGCCCAGGCGCTTCTCGAGCGCGTTCACGTGCTTGGTCACCATCGCCGGGGAGATGCCGATGCGCTTGGCCGCGCGGGCGAAGCCCTGCGCCTGCACCACCCTCAGGAAAGCCCGCATGCTGGTGAGCGTGTCCACGACTCCCCCGTGATTGTTTACCTTTGTTCAACGATCCTTTTACCGTAGCATGGATTCCGCTGGGAGGAGGGCCGGACTAGCATTCGATCACGGTTAACAGTCGGACCTGGCCATGCAGCACCGCTACCCCTTCGAGCTCATCGACGTCTGGCAGGCACGCAACGGCGAGCGCGTGCTGGTGCGGCCGGTCCACCCCCAGGACACCGACCTCGCGCGAGCGTTCGTCCGCGCGCTCTCCCCCGCGTCGCGCTACAACCGCTTCCACCAGCCCCTCACCGATCTCACGCCCGAGATGGCGCGCTGGGCCACGCACGTCGATTACGAGCGCCACTTCGCGCTCATCGCCGAGGTCTTCCGCGACGGCCGCGAGGTGGAGATCGGCGTGGCGCGCTACGTCGTCGCGGAGGACGGCGAGAGCGCGGAGCTCGCGATCGTCGTGGCCGACGGCTGGCAGCGCCAAGGCGTCGGCGAGCGCCTGCTCGGCGGCCTCATCCAGGTGGCGGCGCGGCGTGGCGTGCGCTGGCTGGAAGGCGACGTGCTGAAGGACAACGCCGGCATGCTCGCGCTCGCGCGCCGGCTCGGATTCAAGGTGCGGCGCGCCCCGCACGATGCCCTGACGCTGCGCATCGAGCGACTGGTCGCCCCCCGGGATGCCGAGAATCGGGCACCTGCCGGACCGGCCCTGTCGATGGCGTTCGCCTGGCTGGGCTGGCTCGCGGGACGCGCACGGGCCTGACCTCAGACCAGCCGCACTTCAGCGCCGCAGCGGCGCCGCGAGCGCCTCCTCCAGCGCGGCCGTTTCCACCGGCTTCACGAGGTGGAAGTCGAAACCCGCGTCGCGGGAGCGGCGCCGGTCCTCCTCGGCCCCCCAGCCGGTGACCGCGACGAGGACCACTTCGGCGCCCCAGGACGTGGCGCGAATGCGGCGCGCGGCGTCGTAGCCGCTCAGGCGGGGCAGGCCGATGTCGAGCAGCAGCACGTCCGGCTCGAACGCGGCGCCCGCCTCCAGCGCCGCCACGCCGTCGTGCGCGGTGCGCGTGTCGTGGCCGGCGATGCGCAGCATCATCGCCAGTGCGATGGCGGCGTCGACGTTGTCGTCGACGATCAGCACGCGGCGGCGCGTCGCGGCGGCGCGCGCGTGCGCGTCCGCCGCGGGCGGGTCGCCGAGATCGTGGATCGGCAACCGCACGGTGAACTCGCTGCCCCGCCCGACGCCCGCGCTGTAGGCCGAGACCGCACCGCCGTGCAGCGCCACCAGCTCGCGCACCAGCGCCAGCCCGATGCCGAGGCCGCCGCGCGAACGCTCCAGCGTCTGGTCCAGCTGCTCGAAGCGTTCGAACACGCGATGCACCGCGTCCGGCGGCATGCCCACGCCGCTGTCGGCGACGCGCACCACCGCCTCGCCCGCGTCGCGCGTCGCCACCAGGCGGATGTTGCCGCCGGGCTCGGTGAACTTCGCCGCGTTGGTGAGGAGGTTGGCGAACACCTGCACCAGCCGCGCGCCGTCGGCGAGCACCAGGATCGGCTCGTCGGAGACGTCGATGCTGAGCACGTGCCGGTTCTGCTGGATCTGCGGCAGGCAGCCCTCCACCGCCTGGCGCAGGACGTCGGCCAGGCGCAGCGGCGCGCGCTGCAGGTCGATCTTCCCTCGGCCCACGCGCGAGAGGTCGAGCAGATCGTCGATCAGCCGCACCATCTGCGCGAGCTGGCGCTCCATCATCGCGAGCGTCTGCTCGGCGGTGGGCTCGGCGCCGCGCACCGCGAGCTTCATCACCTCGATGCCCGTCTTGAGCGGGGCGAGCGGGTTGCGCAGCTCGTGCGCGAGCGTCGCGAGGAACTCGTCCTTGCGCCGGTCCGCGTCGCGCAGCGCGTGCTCCGTCGCGAGGCGTTCGGTCACGTCGAGCTCGGCCACGACGCCGGCGACGATGCGGCCCGCGGCGTCGCGCACCGGCGCGGCGTTGTTCAGGTAGAAGCGGCGGCGGCCGGAGCCGAACTGCACGCACTCGACGAGCTCGTTGCGCACCACCTCGCCCTGCCGCAGCGCGCGCGCCATCGCCCACTCGTGCGCCGCGATGCGCCGTCCCGAGTCGGGCCAGTACCCTTCCCATTCGCCGTACTGCTCCCAGCTCGTGGTTTCCGGTGCGACGCCCCACAGCTCGCGGTGCGCGGCATTGTCGCCCACGAGCGCGCCATCGGGACCGGCGATGAGGACCCCGACCGGCAGCGCATCGAGCACGGCGCGCAGCGTGGCTTCGCTGCGCACCCGTGCGTCCTGCGTGCGGATGGTTTCCGTGACGTTGCGCGCGATCTGCGCCGCGCCGATGCACGCACCGTCGGCGTCGAACAACGGATGGAAGCGCAGGTCGTACACCCGCTCCGGCGCCTTGCGCCCGAACCGCTCCAGCGTCCGGAAGGTCTCGCCGGCGAGCGCCCGATGCCACATCGCACGCGCCTTCTCCAGATCCTCCGGCCACTCCGCCAGCAGTTCCTCGAGGCTCATGCCCGGCTGCACGTCGCGGCCCCACAGCAGCGCGATCTCCCGGCGGTAGGCATCGTTCGCGAACAGATAGCGGCCGTCGGCCCCCTGTGCGGCGATCGGATCGTCCGTACCGTTCACGATGCCCGCGAGGACGGTGAGCTGCTGCAACACCGGACGCCGCATCGTCCAGGGATCCCGTGCGCCGGCGTCCAGCCGCGTGTTCATCGTCGATGTCCTCCCGCGACTACCTGGCTCCAATCACGTTTAGCACGAGGTGTGCCGGGGTGGGGAACGCGGCGCCGCCGGGCGCGGGAACGAAGCGTGCGCTAACCTCCGTGCTCGCATGGACGGCCCGCCCCTCACCCACCATGAAATCCTTGCGCTGGTCGCGCCGTTCGCGCGCGCCGGACGCCACGTCGATCTTGCCGCGAGCGACCGCGTCGCGCGGCGCGTGGCCTTCCGCGTGCGCGCGCACGATGCGTCCGCATCGCTGCCGGCGCTGCACGAAGCGCTCGTGCTCGAACCGGGGGAATCGGCGGCCTTCCGCCTCACGCGCACGCTGACCGCGGGGGATGTGCTGCAGGCCACGTTGATCGCCGAGGCCGCGACCACTGCCGACGTGCTGGCGCGCATCGACGCGGTCCCCTTCGCGCGACAGATCCGGAGGACCGGCGTCGCGTCGATCGCGCGGAGCTATCGCATCGCCGCGTCCGCCGACGCGTCGCCGATCCTCACGCACGCGCACGCACGGCTCGACGGCCTCGACATCGCCATGCGGGTCTCGCGCGTCGGCGGCATCCCGGCCGAGCTCACGCTCACGCCGACGTCCGGTGCAGCGATGGACCTGCCCGAGGACTTCCTCGCGGTGCTCGGCTGGCCGTGGACTCGCCTCAGCGCCGTGCGCGACGGCTGGACGGCCGGCCTGCGGCTCCGTGGCGAAGGCGCGGCGCGCACCGCCGACGCGGAACTGCAGCTCGACCGCACGTGTGCGCACGTGGCCGCCTCCCTCGCGGAATCGCCGCAGCGCTTCCACGCGCGCCATCGCCTGGCGCGGTGGGGCGTGACGCTGCGGCGCGCCGTGCCGCTGCTCGCGTGCGTCGCGATCCTCGGCGCGACCTTCGGTGTCGCGTCGCTCGATCTCGCCGAGAACTCGATCTGGCGCATGCTCATGTTCCATGCGCCGCCGCTGCTCCTCCTGCTCTACGTGGTGCTGCCCGAGATGCCGCGCATCGAGATTCCCCCGCTGCCGCGCCGGCCGCGGTCACCGACGTGGCGCGCGCCGCGCGCGCCCTCCTTCGCGCGGGAGTAGGCATGCCCGGCAACCCGATGAACGTGCCGCCGGTGTCGATCGCCGCGGCCAAGGCCGCGCTGATCGAGCAGTACGCCGACCCGGTGCTGC
>CAZKHE010000055.1:0-28402 GCA_964552535.1 uncultured Enterobacteriaceae bacterium
TGCCGCGCGCGCGGGCGGCCGCGGGGCGCGAGCGCAAGGAGAAGCTCGCCGTCGAGGCCGAGCTCGAGAAGCTGCGCGCGCAACTCGTCGAGCGCGACAAGGCGCTCGCGGAGGCGCGAGCCCGGGGCGAGGAGCTCGCCGGGAAGGAGCGCAACGCGCTTGCCGTCGTCGCCGAGCGCGACCGCGGCCTCAAGGCCTACCAGGCCGACCTCGCGCGGCAGAACAAGGAGATCGCCGCCTGCGAGGCGAAGAACGCCGCGCTCTACGACCTCAACGTCGAGATCCTCGACCGCTATCGCACCAAGAGCGTCGCCGAGGTCCTCGCCCGCGAGGAGCCCCTCACGGGCCTGAAGAACGTCGAGGTCTTCAACATCGTCCAGGAGTACCGCGACAAGCTGGACGCGCAGCGGGTGAACGCTGCCCCGATTCGCTGAACTGGAGGGAAAGCCCCGTGCGTTCGTTGCCCATGTTCGTCGCCGCCGTCGCCGCATGCACCGCCATGCCGATCGACGCGGCCACCGTCGTGCTCAATCCTTCCCGCGACGCCACGATCTTCAGCGACGTCCCGGCTGCCGGCCAGCCGTACAAGGCCGACGGCGCGGGGCCGCACCTCTTCTTCGGCCGGCTTTCGGCGCAGGGCGACGGCGAACTGCGCCGCGCGTTGATCGCGTTCGATCTCGCTGCGATCCCGGCCGGCTCCACCATCCATTCGGCGTCGCTCACGCTCTTCGCCACGCGCGTGCGCACCGGCGAGCACGTCGTTCGCGCCCATCGCATCACCACGGCGTGGACCGAGGGGCCGGCGGTTGGCGGCTTTGCGGCGCAGGGCGCAGCGGCGGCGGCGGGCGACGTCACCTGGGTCGACGCCTCCACCGGCTCCGCCGCATGGACCGCGCCCGGCGGCGACTACGTTGGCGCCGCGAGCTTCACCGGCACCGTGGGCGCGCTGGGCGCGCTGGCGTGGACCAACGAGCCGGGCCTGCTCGCCGATATCCGGTCCTGGGTCGACGCGCCGCACATGAACCACGGCTGGATCTTCATCGGCGACGAAGGAGTGGAGCGCTCGGCGAAACAGCTCGCGAGCGCCGAGTTCGATCTGCCCGCCGAGCATCCCGTTCTGCGCGTCGAGTTCACCCCCGTTCCCGAGCCAACCGCGGGGCTGCTGCTCGCTGCGGGGCTGGGTCTGCTCGGTGCGATGCGCCTGTCCGCACGGCGCTAGTCCGATCGGGCCATGTGCGGCCCCGTCCCGCGAAGGGACGCGCGTAACAGGCACCACGCAATCTCCCACGCCGTGGCCGCGCTGCCGGTGCGCGGCGACGCGCTACCCGACTTTCATTCTCCCCCGCATATCGTCAGGAGCCAGGATTCATGAAGGGAATCGCCCATCCCAAGAACGACGTGCCGCTCAACGCGGCATCGGAGAACGAGAGCATCTTCGAGGTGCTCGAGCGCGTCGACCCGAGCCGGCGCCGCTTCCTGCGCGGCGTCCTGGGGGTCGGCGCGGTCGCCGCGGTCACCGGCATTCCGTTCGGCGGCTTCGCCACCCGCGGCGCGCACGCCGCGCCGCCGCCGACCGGCGGCGGCATCGGGTTCCAGCAGGTCGCGAAGTCGCTGCCGGTGGTGGACCGGATCGCGGTGCCGTCCGGCTATTCGTGCAAGGTCCTGATCGCCTGGGGCGACCCGGTGGGCATCGACGCCGACGGCGGCCCCGTCTGGGCCGGTGACGCGACGCAGGGCGAGGCCGAGCAGGCGCGCCAGTTCGGCATGCACAACGACGGCATGCACTACTTCCCGTTCCCCACGCGCGGCACGAGCGGTGCGTCGAGCACCCGCGGCCTGCTGTGCGTGAACCACGAGTACACGCACGAGAACATCCTGCACGGCCCCGATGGCCTCACCGGCGGCGCCGGCGTCACGCTCCAGAAGGTGCGCAAGAGCCAGGCGGCGCACGGCGTGTCGGTCATCGAGGTGCGCAAGCTCGGCGCCGACTGGACGGTGGTGCGTCCCTCGCCGTACGCGCGCCGCATCACCGGCAACACGCCGATGACGCTGACCGGCCCCGCCGCCGGCTCGCCGCTGCTGCAGACCCCCGCCGACCCGACCGGCCGCGAAGTGCTCGGCACGCTCAACAACTGCGCGCACGGCTACACGCCGTGGGGCACGTACCTCACCTGCGAGGAGAACTGGAACGGCTATTTCGGCACCGCGGCGCCGTTCTCCGCGACGGCCAACGAGCAGCGCTACGGCCTGAGCGCCGGCGGCTTCGGCTACCTGTGGCACCTTGCCGACGCGCGCTTCGACCTGCGCGCCGGCGGCGTCCCCAGCCAGGAGCCCAACCGCTTCGGCTACGTGGTCGAGATCGACCCGTTCAATCCCAACAGCAAACCGAAGAAGCGCACCGCGCTCGGCCGCTTCAAGCACGAGAGCGTGTTCATCGTGGTCGGCGCCGACGACGCCGTGGTGGCCTACTCGGGCGACGACGAGGCCAACGACTACATCTACAAGTTCGTCTGCAGGAACAAGTACAGCCGCACCAACCGCGCCGCCAACCTCGACCTTCTCGATGAAGGCACGCTCTACGTCGCCAAGTTCAACGCCGGCGCCGGCGGGTTCACGCCCAACGCGGCCAACGCGGGCCCGGGCGAGTGGCTCAAGCTCGCCAGCACCGACCCGGCCGACGCGTTCCTGCCGCCGGGCTTCACCTCCAAGGACGAGGTGTTCGTCTTCACGCGCCGCGCCGCGGACGCCGTGGGCGCCACCAAGATGGACCGGCCCGAGTGGATCGCGGTGCATCCGGTCACGAAGGAGGTGTACTGCACGCTGACCAACAACAGCGGCCGCGCAGTCGCCGACGCGGCCAACCCGCGCGAGAACAACGTCTACGGCCACATCATCCGCTGGCGCGAGACCAACGGGGATCCGGCCGCGACGACGTTCGAGTGGGACCACTTCGTCCTGGCCGGGGACGCCGCGAACCCGGCGCCCAACCGTAGCGGCGACATCGTGGACCAGGCTGGCGAGCCTCAGGGCAGCTCCGACTACGGCTCGCCGGACGGTCTGTGGTTCGACTCGGATGGACGCTTGTGGATCCAGACGGATCACGGCGGCACCGGGACGGGCGACTACGGCAAGATCGGCGGCAACGTGATGCTCGCCGCCGACCCGTCCACGGGCGAGACGCGCCGCTTCCTCACCAGCCCGCCGCGGTGCGAGGTGACGGGGGTGGTGAACACGCCCGACAACCGCACCATGTTCTGCGGCATCCAGCACCCGGGCGAGGGCAGCCCGGCAAGCAATCCGACCCAGGTCAGCGCGTGGCCGTACGGCAGCGACGCCACCCTCGGCCCGGGCAGCCCGGGCGCCGTGCCTTCGCCGCGGCCGCGCTCCGCGGTGCTGGTCATCACCAAGGACGACGGCGGCGTGATCGGCACGGGCAACGTGCCTGCGACGACCGTGCTGCGCTGATCCGCGCATCATCGACAACAGGGAATCCGCACATGAAAGCACTGCAGAAACTGATCGTCGCCGCTGGCGCCGCTGCGCTCCTCGGCACCGGTGCGGCGCAGGCCGCGCTGCTCACCTCCAACGCGGGGCTCGGCGCGGTGATCGACTTCGACGGGTTCGCCGGCTACACCGGGCCGTTCCCCGTCCCGGTCGGCCTCGGCGTGAGCGCGACCGCGTCGCCCGGCACGCTCGGCGCCAACGCAGCCACGCTTGGCGCCAACGGCGACTGGGGGGCCGGAAAGCTCTTCGCGGCCGTCGGCGACGAGAGCGTCTTCGTCGGGTCGCTGAGCTTCGCGTTCAACCCGGCGGCGCTGCCCAACAAGGCCGGCGCGTTCATCAACGCGTACACCGAGTCGGGGCCTGCCTCGATCACCATCGAGGCGTTCGACATCGGCGGCGGGCTGATCGACAGCCAGCAGGTGAGCGTGACGACCCCGGGCGGCTTCAATGCCGGCGCGTTCTACGGCATCGAGTCGGCGAGCTTCAACATCGCCACGCTGCGCTTCACCGGCGACAGCGTGGTGCTCGACGACCTCGCCTTCGCCCCGATTCCGGAGCCGTCCACCTACGCACTCATGGCCGCCGGCCTGCTCGCCCTCGGCGCCATTGCGCGCCGGCGTCGCCCCGCATAGGGGTTTTCCGGGCAGCACCCTGCAGGGGCCGCCTCCGGGCGGCCCCACTTTTTTTGGCGGCGTCGGCAGTATTCGCGCCCCGCGGCGCCTGCGGGGACGCCGTTGCACCTAGAATATGCGGCTCCGAGAGAAGCCCAAACGGGACGCCCCATGCAGCTCTTCCGTGTTCTCGCCCGCGCCCTCGCCGTGCTGGCCCTCGTTACCGTCGCCCACGCGCAGACCCCGGCGCCGGCCGCCCCCGCCACCGACGCCCAGCCCGCGCCCGTCACCTCCGCCGTCCCCGGCGTCGACCCGCTCACCTATCGGGTGGGCCCGGAGGACGTCCTGGAAGTGAGCGTGTGGAAGGAGGAGGGCCTCAAGAAGGAGCTGCTTGTGCGGCCCGACGGCGGGGCGTCGTATCCGCTCATCGGCGAGGTGCAGGCCGCGGGCAAGACCGTGCTCGAGATCCGCGAGGAGATCGGCAAGCGCCTCGAGAAGTTCATCCCCGACCCGGTGGTCTCGGTCGCCATCCTCAAGGTCGGCAGCCACCGCGTGTACGTGATCGGCAAGGTGCTCAAGCCGGGCGACTTCCCGGTCGGGCGCTACATCGACGTGCTGCAGGCGCTCTCCATGGCCGGCGGCCTCACCCCGTTCGCCGACGCCAACGCCATCCGCGTCATGCGCCGCGAGAACGGCAAGCAGATCCTGCTGCCCTTCGAGTACAACCGCGTCGTCCGCGGCGACAAGCTCGACCAGAACATCCAGCTCCGCGCCGGCGACGTCGTCGTCGTGCCCTGACGCGCGCCTTGAGCGTTCGCCCGCACCGCGTGATCCGGCCGCTCGTCGTCGCGGCCGCCGCGCTCCTGCCCGCCCTGGCCGGCGCGCAGGAGTGGGGGTTCCGGTACGGCGGTTCGGCGCGGATGGAATACACCGACAACTACCAGCTGCGCCCCATCGACGAGTTCGGCGCGACCACGCTCACCGTCTCCCCGTTCGTCACCGGATACCGGCGCACCGAGACCTCGCAGATCAACCTGCTCGCGGGCGTCGGCTACAACTACGTGCTCGCCTCCGAAGGCGACAACACCGACTACTGGAGCGGCCGCCTCAACCTCAACGGCTCCACCGTCGTCGAGCGGTCCAACTACGGCTTCAACGTCGGCGTCAGCCGCGACCAGACGATCCGGACGGAGGCGGTGCAGACCGGCATCGTGTTCGGCACGCCGTCCACGCGCACCGCGATCACCGCCGGCGCGAACTACGGCTATCGCCTCACCGAGCGCTGGAGCGCCGGCGCCAACGCGAGCGTCTACAGCAACACCTTCAGCAGCACCCAGGGCACCAACGTCGGCAACACCGGCCTGCGCGACAACGACGGCTACGGCTTCGGCGGCAACCTCGGCTACGCCTGGTCGGACCGCACGCAGCTGACGCTGGCCGCCAACTACTCGCACTTCAAGAGCGACATCACCGAGTCGGACTCCATCAGCACCACGCTCGCGGTCACCCACCAGTATTCCGACCGCCTCACCGTCTCCGGCTACGGCGGCTACTTCTGGAGCAGCATCGAGTCCACGCAGAACTTCGTGGTGTGCCCCACGGCGCCGATCTTCTGCCAGCTGGGTTTCGTCGCCTTCGTGCCGGTCACGCTCGGCACCGAGCGCGACGGCACCGGCACGCTGTTCGGCGGCTCGGTCAATTACCGCATCACCGAGCGCACCACGTTCAACTTCAACGCGTCGCAGAACCTCACCCCGAGCGGCACCGGGACGATCACCAAGGCCACCGGCATGACGGCCGGGCTCTCGCATTCGTTCTCGGAGCGCATGCGCGGCGGCCTGAGCGCGAGCTGGACGCGCTCCACCATCCCGGGCTTCGAGACCACGGTGGACCAGCGCAGCACGCTGTACTCGTACGGCGCCAACCTGTCGTACGACCTAGCGCAGCACTGGCTGCTCGACGTCGGCGTGCGCCGCCAGGAGTCCGACCGCCGCGGCGTCACCGCCGAAGGCAACGTCATCTTCGTGAGCATCGCCTACAACTGGCCGGGGCAGTCGTTCTCCGACTGGACCGGCGGCTTCGGCGGCTTCAGCGTGCCGCCCGCGGCGCCCACCGCGGGAACTCCCCCGGAGGTCGTTCCCGGCCAGCCGATGGGCGCGCCGGCACCGGTGCCGCGCGCGGCCGAAGAGCCGGCGACCGATTCGAATCAGTGATCGCGGGCCCGCCCGCCAACTCGTCACGGTCTTGCGGCGCCCGATCCGCTAAGATCGGCATCGACCCGTCCCGAGGATCCCAGGTGTACGAGCAGTTCTACGGCTTCCGCGCCAAGCCCTTCGCCCTGCTGCCGCAGGAGGAGTTCCTCTTCCTCTCCAAGCAGCACCGCATGGCGCTCGACCTGCTGGTGTACGGCCTGCGCAACCAGGCCATGTTCTGCGTCGTCAGCGGCGACATCGGCACCGGCAAGACCACGCTGATGCGCTACCTCCTCGCGCGCAACGGCCCCAACGTCTCGGTGGCGATGATCACCGGCATGAGCGGGACGTTCGAGGAGCTGATGCAGTGGATCCTCTCGGGCTTCGGGCTCGACTACAAGGGCCGCGACAAGATCGGCATGCAGCAGGCGCTGATCGAATACCTCAAGCGCCAGGAAGTGCGCGGCAAGCGGATGGTGCTGGTGATCGACGAGGCGCAGGCCCTCGACGCCGAGGTGCTCGAGCAGCTGCGGCTCTTCTCCAACATCAACGCCGGCCGCACCACGCTGCTGCAGACCATCCTCGTCGGCCAGCCCGGCCTGCGCGAGATCCTGCGCCGGTCCGAGATGCGCCAGTTCGCCCAGCGCGTGGCGGTCGATTACGTGCTGATGCCCCTCGACCGCGACCAGACGCTCGCCTACATCCAGCACCGGCTCTCGCTCTCCGCGCAGAACCGCACCGACCTCTTCACCACCGACGCCTGCGACGCCATCTACAACGCGAGCCGCGGCGTGCCGCGCGTCATCAACCTCATGTGCGACACCGCGCTGGTGTACGGCTACGCCGACCAGAAGCAGCAGATCGACGCGACCGTGGTGAACGAGATGCTGGCGGACAAGCAGCGCGAGGGCGGCTGGCTCTTCCAGGCGGCGCAGCCGGTGCCGGTGACGCCGATCTCCCAGACCGGTGTGATCTAGGGGCCGGGACGGACCCCTACTGCGCCGACAGCCGGAGGCGCTGAACCGCCGGCGTCGCACGTTCGCCCAGCACGACGACGCCGCCGCTGCCCCCCTTCGACTGGCGCTTCGCCGCCGCCGCCGCGCTCGCCACGTCCTCGTGGTGGCGGTACTCGCCCGGCTGCACCACCACCACGCCGATCGAGAGCGTCGTGAGCGGGAAGCGGCGCGCGACACCGCTCCGATCCTCGCCCGCGAACGACCCCGCCGCCGCCTCCTCGGGCGAGAAGAACTCGCGGGCGCGCTCGTTGAAGGTCGCGACGATGCACTCGCAGCGCTTGCGCCAGTCCGCGCTCTGGAACACCACGAAGAAATCGTCCCCGCCGACGTGACCGACGAAGTCCGACGTCGGGTCGGCGTGGTCCTGGATCACCGACGCGACGAGGCGGATCATCTCGTCGCCGCGCCAGTACCCGTACTGGTCGTTGAAGGGCTTGAAGTTGTTGAGGTCGGCATAGCACGCGGCGAACGTGGCGCCGGCCTGCAGCATGCGCTCCAGGTGCTGGCTGATGGGAATGTTGCCCGGCAGGAACGTGAGCGGGTTCGCGTAGCGTGCCGCCTCGATGCGCAGTTCCGTCACCGCGCGCACCAGGCTCTCGCCCGTGCCCAGCCCCACGTACTCGCCGTTGTCGGTGATCACGAAGCCGTCGGCGAGGTAGCGCTGATCCTCGCCGGCGAGGATCTTCAGCATCGACCCGAGCGGGGTGCGGCGGTCCACCATGAGCGGGGCCGGCATGTCGATCATCGCCGAGAGCGGCTTGCGGCCATAGACCTCCTTGTAGAAGGGCGCGGCCATCCGGTCCATGAAGTTGCGGCGGTTGACGAGCCCGACCGGCCGCTTGCCGTCCACGACCGCCACGCCGTGATACTCGGGATGCTTGAGGAACAGCTCCGCCAGCGACTCGTTGCTGCTCGTGACCGGCACGGGGGGCACCGGTACGGCCAGTTCTCCGGCGAGGCGGAACTGCTGTGGCGGCCGCGTCGCCTCCGGCAGCACCGCCAGCTTGGGGGAGAGCAGCACCGCGGCCGCGCGCGGCTCCAGCTTCTGCACCGGCACGCGCGCGGGCAGGCCGAGCATGAAGCCCTGCGCGAGCTCGATCCCCATGTCGCGGGCCACGGCGAGGTCGCTCTCGTTCTCGATGCCTTCGGCTACCAGCTCGGTGCCGAAGGACTCCGCGAGGCGCTTCAGCATGCGCGCGATCTCGAACTTGTCGCCGTTGGAGGCGAGCCCGTTGACGAACACGCGGTCGAGCTTCACCAGCCGCGGCCGCAGCTCCATCCACAGCTGCAGGTTGGAGTGGCCGCTGCCGAAGTCGTCGAGCGCGAGCGCGACGCCCTGCTCACGCAGGGTGCGGAGCGAGCGCGCCAGCGTCACCGAGTCCACCACGCGGTCGTGCTCGGTCAGCTCGAGGATCACGGTCGCCGGCGCGAGGCCGACCGAGGTCATCATGTCCACCGCGCGATCGGCGTCTTGCGCCACGCGGTCGATCGCGCGGCAGCTCATGTTGACCATCAGGAAGCCGGGCAGCTTCGCCTGCGCGAAGTGGCGGCAGACGGTACGCGCCGCGGCGAGCTCCAGCTCCACGCGCAACCCGAGCCGGTCGGCTTCACCGAAGAGCTCGGCGGGCGTCTGGAGCGGACTGCCCTCCGGTCCGCGCACCAGGCCCTCGTATCCGAAGACGGCTCCGTCGGCGATGCGGAACACCGGCTGCAGCACCGCCCGCAGGAGATCGAACTGCAGGATGCGCGCGAGCGTCTCCGATCCGGTCATGGCCTTTCCCCAATCGCTCTTGTCGTTGCGGCCGGCGGTAGCAAGCCACGTGCGAGTTTGGCCGGGCGGAGGCGCGATCGAGGACGAGTTGCGGCGAGACGTGACGCAGTGACGCGCGTCAGGCGGTTGTCATCTGCCGGTCATGGAGCCGCAGGGCGGCTATCGGCTGCGCGCCCGCCGGCGCGCGGCCCCGCCCAGCGCAGCAAGCCCGGCGCCGAGCAGCCAGACGCTCGCCGGCAGCGGGACGGGCGTCGCGGAGGGCGCGAGCCAGGAGAATGCGCCCGTCGTCCCCGCGTCCAGCTCCGCGGCGAGCACGAACGGCCCGTAGGTGCCGCGGTCGCACTTGGGGTTCTGGTCGCTCTTGCAGGAGAGGTTGAAGAACTGTTCGGCGCCGAAGCCTTCCAGGTCCGAGGTCACGTTCAGCACCACCTGCTCGCCGGCCTCGAAGCGCTCGGCCGGCGCCACGCCGAACGTCACCCAGATGTCGTAGCTGCCGCTACCCGCGGTGAAGGTCCACTGGTTGCGCCCCGTGAAGATGCCGGAGGGCTTCGCGTCGGACTTGTCGGCGTCCAGCGCGAAGGCAAGCTGCTTCGGATCGAGCGCCTGTTCCTCGGTGCCGAAGTTGAGGAAGAACCCGGTCGCGTACGTGCCGGGCTTGAGACGCTTGTCGAGCTCGAGCGAGATCTCGACCTCGCCCTTCTTCTTGTCCTTGAACACCGCGCGTCCGAACGGCGGCTTGCCCTCCCGCGGATCGGGGCCCGCGAACCAGACATCCAGCTCGGCCTTCACGGTAGCTGCGGAGGCGGCGGGGACGAGCGCGATGAGTCCGGCCGCGAGCACGGCGGCCGGGGCGAGGGCATTGCGCAGGATGCCGGCGGGAGACATGTGAAAACCTTACCGCACAAATTCCCGGCGGATCTGTAAATATTTGTCGAGGAACGGATTAGCGGAACACTCGACACTTTCGACGGGAGTCCGACAGGCGTTCCTGCAACGCCGATTACTGCCACCCTTTTGACCCTGTTTTGCAGTTCGGGGTTGCGGGTCTGGACTACCATGAATCGAGCATCTCATCGGCATTCGAACCCGGGTGGCGCCCGGCGATCGGCTCGTTGCCTCGGGGCCGCCCCGAGCGTCGTCGTCCCCGGGGCCGCGTAGTCAAGAAAACGTCACAGTCCGCCCCCTCGGTTATAGTTGCCTCGTTGCGGTGCATGGTAGTTTCGATCGACTCGGCCGCCTGCTGGCACGAAGGCCGCATCGCTGTCGGCGAACACTGCATCTTTGCGACGTAACATCCCCGTAAGGCCGTTCCCTTAGCCTCTCGCGTTCGGCGGCGATCACCATGCAGACACAGGATCCTGGTTTCTCCGAAGTCATCGGCTTCATCCGCCGCAGGTGGCTCGCCATGGCGCTCGTCGCCCTCGTGCTCGCCATCGTGGGCCTGCCGATCGTCTTCACCCTGCCGCCGGTGTACCGCTCCACGGCGACCATCCTCATCGAGGAGCAGGAGATCCCGCGCGAGCTGGTGCGCTCCACCATCACCAGCTACGCCGACGAGCGCATCCAGGTGATCGGCCAGCGCGTGATGACGCGCGCCACGCTGCTGCCCATCGTCGAGAAGTTCGACCTCTACCCTAAGGAGCGCCGCTACGCGTCCACCGAGGAGATCCTCGAGAAGATGCGCAAGGACATCCGCGTCGAGCCGGTGAGCGCCAACGTCACCGACCGGCGCAGCGGCTCGCGCGGCGCGACCACCATCGCCTTCCGGCTCTCCTTCGACAGTCCGGAGCCCGTCAAGGCGCAGCGCGTGGCCAACGAGCTCGTCACGCTCTACCTGAACGAGAACATCCGCACCCGCCAGCAGCGCGTCGGCGAGACGCAGACCTTCCTCTCCGACGAGGCCGCCCGCGTGGGCCGCGAGATCCAGGAGCTTGAGGCCAGGCTCGCCAAGTTCAAGCGCGAGAACGCCGGGCGCCTGCCCGAGCTGCTCACCATGAACATGCAGCTCCGCGACCGCGCCGAGGCCGAGATGGACGAGATCGACCGCCGCGTCCGCTCGCTGGAGGAGCGCAAGATCTACCTCGAGTCGCAGATGGTGGTGATGCGCGAGGCGACGCCGCCGGGCGCGACCGCCGCCGATCGCTCGCTCGATCCCAACGAGCGCCTGCGCGTCGCACGGAACCAGCTCACGAGCCTGGAGGGCGTGTACGCGGCATCGCACCCCGACGTGGTGCGGCTGCGCCGCGAAGTGGCGGCGCTGGAGAAGAGCACTGGCGCCGCGCCGACCGAGGCCGACGCGCAGAAGCTCGAGGAGGCGCGCGCCGAGCTCAAGCGGCTCTCCGAGCGCTACGCCGCCGATCACCCCGACATCGCGCGCCAGAAGCGCATCGTCGCCTCGCTCGAGGACGCCGCGCGCAAGCCGGTCGCCAAGCCCGAGCCCGCGAGCACCACCAACCCCGGCGTGATCTCGCTCCAGGTGCAGATCCAGAGCGCCAACCAGGAGATCAAGGACCTGCGCGCGCGCCGCACCGAAGTGGCCGCCCGCATGACCCAGTACAACGCCGCGATCCGCGAGACCCCCGGCGTCGAACAGCTCTACCGCGACCTGGTGCGCGATCACGAGAACGCCAGCAAGAAGTACCAGGACCTCCGCGCCAAGCAGATGGAAGCAGAGGTGGCGGTGGAGCTGGAGAAGGACCGCAAGGGCGAGCGCTTCTCCCTCATCGAGCCGCCGCAGTTCCCCGACAAGCCCACCGAGCCCAACCGGAAGAAGCTGCTCGCCATGGCGATGATCGGCTCGCTCGGCGGTGGCGTGGGCGCCGGCGTGCTCGCCGAGAGCCTCAACCGCTCCGTCACCAGCCCGCGCTCGCTCGCCTCGCTGCTCGATGCGCCGGTGATGGGCATCGTGCCGCGCGTGCAGGACGAAGCCGCGCGGGCGCGGCGCCGGCGCTGGCTGATTCTCGGCTTCCTCGCTCTGGTGTTCGCCGCCCTCGCGGGCCTCGCCGCCCTCCACTTCCTCTACATGCCGCTCGACACGCTGTGGCATGTGCTGCTGCGACGCCTGCAGCTCTCCTGACCGGGACCCTCATGGAACGCATCGCCAAAGCGCTCGAGATCGCACGCATCCACGGCGACGCCGACTGGGGCGCGAACGAGCCGCCGCGCATCCCCGACCGCGCTCCCGCAGCGCCCGGCAGTGGCGGTCGCGTGGCCGCCTCGATGGTCCAGTACACGCAGACGCGGAGGGTCCAGGTGTCTCCGGACGCATTGCGCGACAACCTCGTCACCGGCGGCCATGAGCGCACGCCCGTGGCCGAAGCCTTCAAGCGCATCCGCACGCAGGTGGTGCAGCGCATGCGCGAGACCGGCAGCAACACCCTCGGCATCGCCAGCCCGCGCTCGGGCGAAGGCAAGACCACGGTGGCGCTGAACCTCGCCGTTCACGCCGCCATGGAGCCCGACTGGACGGTGCTCGTCGTCGAGGCGGACGTGCGCCACCCCGGCCTCTCCAAGGCGCTGGGTCTGGGCGCGCAGCCCGGCCTCTCCGACTACCTCGTCAACGACAAGCCGCTCGAGGAGCTCCTCATCGATCCCGGCCTGGGCCGCTGCATCCTGCTGCCCGCGGGGCCGTCGGTGCCCGGCTCGTCGGAGGCGCTCGGCTCCTCCCGCATGCGCGACCTGGTGCAGGAGCTCAAGCAGCGCTACCCCGACCGCATCGTCATCTTCGACCTGCCGCCGCTCCTGGACTCCGCCGACGGCATCGCCGTGCTGCCCTGGGTCGAGTCGCTGATCCTCGTGGTGGAGGAGGGCCGCACCGCGACCGAGGACGTGCTGCGAAGCGCGCAGCTCGTCGGGAACGACCGCTTGATCGGGACGGTGCTCAACAAATCATCCGTGGCGGTCACGACGCCGGGGCAGCGGCCCGGCCTTCTGCGACGGCTGCTGACCGGGGCGCAGTGAGATGCATGAATGCGCATTGCTCTGGCGGTCGAGCGCCCTCCACCCCTTGTGACCCGGCGGGGCAGCGTGGCTCCGCTCCCATCCGATTCCTCTCACCAGCGCGTCGCGTGCATCCTCGGCTTGCCTATCGACGTCGTGGACATGAGGGAAACGGTTCGCCGTGTGCACGAAGCGGCTCGTACGCGTACGCCGCTGTTCCTCTCAACGCCGAACCTCAACTTCGCCATGACGGCGATGAAGGACGACGCCTTCCGCGATTCGCTGATCCAGAGCGATCTCTGCATCGCGGACGGCATGCCGCTGCTGTGGGTCGCGCGCCTGCTCGGCGTGCCGCTTCCGGAGCGGGTGGCAGGTTCCGCGCTGCTCGAGGCTTTGCGTCGCGAATCGCCGGAAGCGCCGCTCAAGGTGTACTTCTTCGGTGGACCGGACGGCGTGGCAGAGGCCGCCGCCCGGCGACTCAACCAGGAGCCGTGCGGTTTGCGGTGCGTCGGCTGGGAGTCGCCCGGCATGGGGACGGCCGAGGAGTTGAGCAGACCCGAAAGCATCGCGCGGATTCGCGAGAGCCGTGCCGACTTCGTCGTAGTGTCCCTTGGGGCGAAGAAAGGCCAGGCCTGGATCCAGCGCAACCGCGCGGAGCTCGGCGTGCCCGTGGTCAGCCATCTTGGGGCGGCGCTCAACTTCGTCGCGGGTACCGTCTCGCGCGCGCCCCGGTGGGTGCAGCGATCGGGTATGGAATGGCTGTGGCGCATCAAGGAAGAGCCGGCTCTGTGGCGTCGCTACTTCGCGGACGGGCGTGCGTTTATTCGAGTCATGGCAACCCGCGTGCTGCCGCTCTCGTTTGCGCTTCGCTCAGCACCGTTGGCGGGGCTGTCGGAGCTGCGAGCGGAGGAGCGGGGCGATGAACTCGTCGTGCGACTTCCCTCGGGCAGCGGGCATCCGCCGTCCATGGAGACACTGGGCCGCTTGGCGCGCCTGCTCCGCGATGCTGCCCGCGCGCGCCGGCGCTTGCGCATCGAGGGAGCAGATGCCGGGTTCCGCCGCAGCGTGCAGCTCGCTGGCGCGTCTTACCTCCTCGAGTGTGTACATGGCGAACGGCCGGGGCTCGCGGCGCTCGCCGACCCTAACGCGGCGCGCGCTCCTCGCTAGCGCGGCGCTCGCTCCCCTGCTCGCGGCCGGCGCGGCGCTCGCACAGCCGGGTGCAGCGCCGCCCGAGTCCCGTGACTGGCCGACGGACATCCTCGACTGGCGGACCTCGCCGGTCGATCTTTCGTTTCTGAACGCGGGCGAGCGGCCGGCCGGCAGGCGGGGCTTCGTGCGCACGGAAGGCGAGGCGCTCGTGTTTGCCGATGGCACGCCAGCGCGCTTCTGGGGCACCAACCTCAGCGCGTACGCGCTGTTCGGAACGCCGGCTGCGGAGATCAAGCAGCAGGCGAGGCGCCTCTCGCAACTCGGCTTCAACCTCGTGCGCCTGCACCACCACGATTCCATCTGGGTGGTGCCGAACATCTTCGGGGGCAGGGACGCCTCCGATACGCAACGGCTCGACCCGGCCGCGATGGAAAAGCTCGATGCCTGGATCGCCGCGTTGAAAGACGAAGGCATCTACGTCTGGCTGGATCTCCACGTAGGCCGTCAGCTCAAGGCGGGAGACGGCATCACCGCGTTCGACGAGATCCGAAAGGGCAAGCCCGTCGCGGACCTGCGCGGCTTCAACTATGTGAACGACAGCATCCGCCTGGCGATGCGGCGGTTCAACGAAGCGTACGTCAACCACGTCAACCGCTACACCGGCGTCGCCTACAAGGATGAGCCGGCCATCATGGCGATGCTCGTCACAAACGAGAACGATCTGACCCATCACTTCGGCAATGCGCTCCTGCCGAACGGCAACGTGCCCTCGCACAACGCCATCTACATGCGCGAGGCTGCGGCCTTTGCGAAGGCGCACGGCCTCCCGGAGAACCTGACGTGGCGCTCGTGGGAGCACGGCCCCTCGAAGCTCTTCCTCAACGATCTGGAGCATCGCTTTCACAGCCGCATGATCGGGCACCTGCGCGAGCAGGGCGTCCGCGTGCCCATCGTGCCGACCAGCCAGTGGGGCTACAACCCTGTCAGCTCGCTGCCTGCGCTGACGGCCGGCCAGTTCATCGACAATCACTCCTACGGCGACGTTGGTGAGTTGGCGAAGAACCCGATCCATGTCCCTACGTTCGTCCACTGGATCGCCGCGGGACGGATCGCAGGCATGCCCGTCTCGGTGACCGAATGGAACGTGGGCACGCATCCCGCGCCCGATCGGCATGCGGCGCCGCTCTACATGGCGGCATCCGCGGCTCACCAAGGCTGGGCCGCCATGATGCAGTACGCGTATTCGCAAGTGCCTCTGGACGGCCCGCGTGACGCATCGCCCTGGCACGCCTTCAACGACCCGTCGCTGATCGCCACGCTGCCGGCCGCCGCGCTCATGTTCCGCCGTGGCGACGTGCAGCAAGCCAAGACGACGTACGTGTTTGCACCATCGCGAGAAACGCTCTACTACCGGGCCGTGACGCCCGTGAACGCCGTCGGCCTGCGGACGGCGGCCGAGCGCGGCAAGCTGGTGGTCGCATTGCCGGGAACGCCCGAGTTGCCTTGGTTGGCGCCAACGCCCCTACCGGCGGAAGCCCAGATCGTCGATCCGGATCGCGCCGTAATCCTTCCCGATGCACAATCGGTCGAGTCAGACACCGGAGAGTTGCGCCGCAACTGGGTGCAGCCGCTCTACTTGATTTCAACGTCGCGTACCCAGGCCGCCAGCGGGCGCTTGGGAGGGCGGACGGTGACGTTGCCCGACGTCGAGCTCCGCCTCACGACTGCAGCAGCCAGCGTCGTGGTTCAGAGCCTGGACGGCCAGCCGCTCGCGCTTGCGCGACAGGTGCTCATCTCGCTCGGCGCGCGATCGGTCCTCGACGCGTCCGGCAAGCTGCCTTACCGTTCCGAGCCGGTGCAGGGTGAACTGTTCGTCCGTGGGCCAGCCGGACTGAAGTTGTTCGCGCATCAGCACGCCAGCTCCCCACGCCGGGAAATCCCGATCACGTACACCGGCGGCCGGTACGCAATCCGCCTTGACGGAGCCGTACGCAGCTATTGGCTGATTCTTGAGCGGGGCGCGTGATGATGGTCGCTTCGTACGGTCACGATGAGCAGGCGCCATGAGTAGAGTCAAGAACCTGCTCGTGGACGTACGCGCGCACCCGCTGGTCATGGCAGCGTTGGATCAATGGGCGCGGCTGTTTCCTGCAGCGTACTACCTGGGCAATCAGACCGTGCTTTTGCGCACCGTGTTCGGGCAAAGCCTGTACCTCGACACGAGGGACACCACGCTGACTCCGCGGCTGATGCTGGACGGGTACTGGGAGAAGAACGTCACCCGGGCGCTCCTGCAGTTCCTCTCGCCCGGAGCGACGTTCGTAGAAATCGGATCCAATCTCGGCTACTTCACTACACTGGCGGCAGCCCGAGTCGGGTCCTCCGGCCGCGTGTACGCCTTTGAAGCCAATCCCTCCGTTGCCGACCTGCTTGAGCGCAACGTAGCGCTCAACGGTCAGCAAGGCTGGGTGCGGGTCGTGCGCCAGGCAGTGTCCGATTCGGTCGGAGAAGCAGCGTTTCACTGCTTCAAGTACGAGCAGGGCAGCAGCACCCTCCGCAGCATCGAAAGGCTTCGGCTTCAGGAACTGGGGGACCAGGTCGCCGTGGTGAACGTACCGACGGTGACCCTCGATGCGTACTTCGCGCACACGGACTTGCGCATCGATGTCGTGAAGATGGATGCCGAGGGAGCAGAGCCGCTGATCCTGGCCGGAATGCGAGAGGTCCTGGAGCGAAACCCCAAGCTGATTCTGATCATGGAGTTCGCCACCGAGATGATCCGGCAGTCGGCGGGTGACCCGCGATCGTTCGCGCTTGAGATTGAGCGACTGGGTTACCAGACGCATTTCATCACTCGGACGGGCGCATTGAGGCGTGTGAACGCCGACGAACTCGTCGCCACCGGTTTCTGCGATGTCGTGTTGCGCCCGACCTGAGATCATGTTCCAGCTTCAATACGGTTCGTCGCGAGGCTCGCATGCCTGAGCATTTGCGAGCGTTGGTTTACATCCTTGCGATCGCAACGGTCGTTTTCCTCTTCGCCCGCGTGCCAGCAACGGCGACGGCAATCGCTCCCGATGATTTCCGCAGACGCCGCAATCTATGGTTCGCGGTGACCTTGCTGGCTTTCCTGGCGCACGACTTCTGGATCTTCATTCTCGTCGCCGGCACGCTGTTATTGCTCAACGGGCAACGGGAGCAACACCCCTTATCCCTCTACGTTTTCTTGCTTGCCGCCGTACCCGAGTTCTACAAGTTCATCGGCGGCCTCGGCCTGGTCAATCAGCTCTTTCCGATCAACTTCGCGAGGACGCTCGCCCTGACTGTCCTCCTTCCGGCGTTCCTGTATCAGGTATCCCGCCCCGACCGCCTTCGTCTGGGCAGTCTCTGGACGGACCGGTTCCTGCTCGCTTTCCTTGCGGTGGACTTCGGGGTGTCGCTCTACTACACGAGCTTCACCAACGTCTTGCGACACGGCGTCTTCCTCGCCTTCGTTGACATCTTTCTCCCTTACTACGTCGCCAGTCGCAGCTTGAAGAACCTTGCCGGTTTCCGCGACGTCGCCATGACCATCGTCGTGGCGACGCTGCTGCTAAGTGCGCTCGCCGTGTTCGAGTACGTGCGAACCTGGTCGATGTACATGCCCCTCCAGGCGGCACTCGGGTATCCGAGCGGGGCGGCAGGCGGCTATCTGGGGCGCGCTGGAGCATTGAGAGCGGCGGTGACGACGAGCCAGCCTATCGTCATGGGGTTCCTCGCGGCCGTCGCACTGGGATTCATGCTGTACGTCCGCACGCTTCTTCCCAGCGCGTTGGCGCGTCGGGTGCTGGTTGCCGTTTTGATCGGGGGTCTCTACTCGTCCATCTCCCGTGGGCCATGGGTAGGGGCCGTGGTCATGTTGTTCGTCTTCATCGCAACCGGGCCGGGCGGCGTCAGGAAGGTCGCAACGTATGGGGTGGCAGGGGCAGTCGGAATCGTCGTGATGAGCTTCATTCCCGGGCTGTCGAGGTTCGTCGAACTGCTGCCCTACATCGGCAGACACGATGCCGGGTCCGTGGACTACCGGGAGAACCTGGTCGATGCCGCATTCGAAGTCATCTGGAAAAGCCCCTGGTTCGGTGGCGTGGACATTTTCTCGGCGTCGAATGCGGCAGACCTCATCTGGATGGAGGGCTTCATCGACGTGGTGAACAGCTACATTGGGATCATGCTGCGTAGCGGTTTTGTGGGCCTTGCGCTCTTTGTCGGCGTATTTGCGTCCGCGGCGATCGCCGTGTGGCAGGGCTTCCGAGTCAGTCCCGGAACAGATGAGACCGAGGAAAGAGTTCTCGGACGCGCGCTGTTCGCCATCCTGGTGGGCATCGCATTCACCATCTACACAGTCAGCAGCATCAACTTCATCCCGCTCACGTACTGGTACGTCCTGGGAATGGCCGTCGCCTACTCCCATATGCAGGCAAGCACGCAACGGGGCAAGGTACGCGCTCGTGGAGAGGCGTCGAGTCATGTCGGCGCAGTGTCGTCAGCGGGCTTTCGTCCGTGGGCGAAGTGAGCATGGGCGTCGTGGCAAAAGCCGACGAGGGAAGGGCTTCGCTGCGCCAGCGCGTGCTGAACGCGGGTGGGTGGAGCTTGGCCGCTTTCGCGTTGGGGCAGGCCATCCGCTTTGGCACCAACCTCATCATGACGCGCCTGCTTGTCCCGGACGTGTATGGCGTCATGGCGCTGGCGATGACCATCATGATGGGAATCAGCCTGCTCGGGGACATCGGGCTCCGGCAGAGCGTCGTGCAGAGCCCGCGAGGTAGCAACCCGCTGTTTCTCAACACGGTCTGGGTGACGAGAATCGGAATCACCGCGATCACCGCGACCCTGATCGTTCTCGTCGCCGTAGCGTTCTGGATCATTCAGGCGAACAACTGGCTGCCGCCCGGGAGCACGTATGCTGCCCGCGATCTGCCGATCGTCCTCGCCTGCGCGGGACTGACCGCCTTCATCGGGGGTTTCGAGTCAACCAAGGCGCTCGAGGCCTCGCGTCATTTGTCCATCGGTCTGCTTACGCGTATGCAGCTCGGTACGCAAATCGTTGGTCTTGGAGCGATGCTCGTCGCAGCCATGTTCACCAGATCCATCTGGGTGCTCATCGTAGGGCAAATCGCGACGACAGCGCTTGCGACGATCCTGACCCACCTGGTTCTGCCGGGCCACCGCAACCGCTTCCAATGGGACCGCCGCGAGTTCAAGGAGATGCTGGGCTTTGGGAAATGGATCCTTGCATCGTCTGTCACAGGCTTCCTCGCCAGCTCTCTGGACAAGGCGGTGCTCGGGGCGTTGGTATCCCCGGCAACGCTGGGGACGTATTGGATCGCGCTCCTGCTCTACGGGGCGGTGGATCAGGTCTTCTCCAAGCTCAGCAATGACGTCTCCCTCTCCGCTCTCAGCGAAGTCGCCCGCGAACGTCGAGCGGACCTCGCCCGAGTTTTCTACAAGTTCCACACGCCGCTCGCGTGTGTGGCCTATGGCTGTGCCGCGGCGCTGTGGTTCAGTGCGCCGTGTCTGGTGCGCTTCCTCTACGACAGCAGATATGAAGATGCTGGGTGGATGCTCCAGGTGCTGTCGGTAGGGTTGCTTGGCGTGCCGTCCCGGATGCATAGCGCCCGGCTCCTCGCGTTGGGCCGTTCACGCGCATTCTTCCTTCTCGTCGTGTGCGGTCTCGTTGTCATGAGCGCCGGGATTCCATTAGGGTACGCAATCGCCGACGTTCGCGGCGCTGTGTGGGCCGTCGTCATGGGGCAGCTCGCGAGCCTTCCGCTGGCGCTTTACTTTTCAAAGGTGGACGGCATTGTCGATGCAAGGCGGGAGCTTCTTCCCATTGCAGCAGTCATTCCGGGCACGTTGGCCGGAATGCTCGTCCGTGGCGTCCTCCCGTGCTGACTTTGAGAGCGATGTGCAAGAACTCTGTTACGCCATCATTCCCGTTCCGCGCGGAATCGCGACCGTTGCCAACATCGGTCGGTCGCCTCGCGCTGGCGTTCGCTGGTGCTTGACGCGATGAGAAGCGTTTCCCGAGCGCTCATGCACGTGCGAGACAGGGGCATCGTATCGGCCTTCCGGAGAGCAGCCGGCATCGACCGATCCAAGCTGGATGTGTGGCAAAGATATGCCTACGCGCTTCGTCCCGAGGTCGGAGCTGCCCCGGATGTCGGCAGTCTTGACTGGCGGACCGTCAACTGGGTGGTGTCTCCCTTCGCGAAGAGCAGCGGAGGTCATCAGAATATCTTCCGCTTCGTTCATATGTTGGAGCAGCGCGGCTTCAAGACCACGATCGTGGTCACGGAGAAGGCCTGGATGGAGGGTGACGCATCGCTCTTGCGGAGCATGATCAGGGAGTGGTTCTTGCCGATCGACGCGCAAGTCGTGCGGGATGTGCAGGACGCGCCTCCGGCCTATTTCACCATTGCTACTTCGTTCCCGACGGCATACGAGGTCCGCAGATTCCGTTCGACGGTGCGACGCTGCTACTTCGTGCAAGACCTCGAAAGTCTCTTCGAGCCTGCCGGATCCACATCTGCCTTCTGTGAAGCAACGTATCGTTTCGGATTCCACGGCATTACCGCAGGCAGATGGCTCGCCGACAAGCTGGCCGCGGACTACGGGATGCCGACGAGCCCGGTCGGCTTTGCGTGCGACCGCGCGATCTACCAGCCGTATCCCCGGACGGAAACGGGACGACGCGTTCTTTTCTACGGCCGCCCTTCCACCTATCGGCGGGCCTTTGAACTGGGCCTGATCGCGCTCGGGAAAGTGGCCGAGCGCCACAAGGACGTGGAGTTCGTCTTCGTCGGCGGACGCCTCGACGGGTATCGCATCCCCTTCCGGCACCGTTGCGAGGGGGTGCTCGACTTCCCATCTCTCGCGCGGTTGTACAGCCAGTGCGACATTGCGGTCGTCCTGTCGATGTCGAATCTCTCCTTGCTGCCGCTCGAGCTCATGGCCTGCGGCGTGCCGGTCGTGAGCAATCGAGCCCCCTGCACCGAGTGGCTGCTGAGCGATCGCATTGCACAGCTCGTCTCGCCAACGATCGACGGCATTGCCGAAGGCGTTTCCAGCTTGCTGGAGGATGAGCCGCGTCGATTGATGCTCCGCCGGGCCGGTCTGGAAGCTGCGCAGAACGCGTCGTGGGAAGCAGAGGGAGACCGCCTGGCGAACATCCTGTCATCGCTGCACGAGGGGGCAAGCCGTGGATAAACGCGCCAGATGCCTTGTTCTGGGCGGCGGAGGCTTCCTGGGGTCGGCGATCGTGGACCGTCTTCTCGAGAACGGGTACGCAGTCCGTGTCTTCGAACGGCCCCGCGTCTTGCCCTACCGCAGCTTCGCCAGCGACGAAGGCCTCGAATGGATCACCGGCGATCTGTTGAGTACGGCCGACCTCTCGGCGGCGCTCGAAGGCGTGGACTCGGTCATTCACCTCGTCTCCACGACGCTACCCAAGGGGTCCAATGAAGACCCCATCTACGATGTGCAGAGCAACCTCGTGGGTACGCTTCAGATCCTCGACGGCATGGTGCGCAAGCGCGTGTCGCAGGTCGTGTTCATTTCCTCGGGTGGTACGGTGTATGGAGTGCCACGCGCTCTGCCGATCGATGAGGAGCATCCTACGGATCCGCAGGTCTCGTACGGCATCACGAAGTTGGCGATCGAGAAGTACATTCTGTTGTATCAGCGCCTGCACGGAATCCGCGCGCGGATCCTGCGGGTCGCCAATCCGTACGGGGAGCGCCAGAGGGTGGAGACCGCCCAAGGCGCTGTCGCAGCGTTCCTGCATCGTGCCCTGCGCGGGCAGAGCGTTGAAATCTGGGGCGACGGATCGGTCACACGCGATTACCTTTACGTGAGCGACGTCGCAGATGCGTTCCTGGCCGCGCTGAGGTATGGCGGCGAGCATACGGTGTTCAATATCGGATCCGGGCGGGGCAGCACCCTCAACCAGCTTCTGGAGGCCCTGGAGCAGGCCCTCGGCCAGAGGATCGATCGGCGGTACTTGCCTGGTCGGCCATTCGACGTGCCAGTCAACGTGCTGGACGTCTCGCGTGCAAGGAAGGAGCTAGGCTGGAGTCCGCGGGTCCCGCTCGAGGAGGGGCTGCGTCGAACGGTGGCTTGGGCCAGAGGGCAGCTCGAGGCCAGCTGAGCAGTCCACCCCGACCTAGCTCAAGGCTTCCAGATCTCCATGCAGACTCAGCGATCCAGTAGAGCTCTACGGGTCAAGGGCTATTACCCCAACTACTTCGAGGATCAGATGATCGCGCGAGTGGCGCTGCGCTTCGCACGCTACCTCAATGACGACGACGTCCGCTCCGATGTGATGGGCATCAGCTCCGGACGTTCGGTAAGGCCTTTCAAACGAGGATTCAGGGCGGCAGACGGTTATTCCACCGGGCCGGTTTACCGGGACGCCATCCCTGGCGGGCTCGTGTGGTCAGCGGCGACGCGCATCCTCGATGCCGCCCGCATCGGCGCAATCGCGGATTGGCGGTATTCCTCTTCGCTGCGCCAGGGCGACGTAGCCTATCTCTGGCCTGGTGCGCCACTACCGATGTACCGCGAGGCGCGAGCCCGCGGATGCATCGTTGTGACTGAGCGAATTAATACGTTAGTGCATACCAGCCACCGGATTCTGGCTGAAGAGCATAGGGCCTTGGGTCTGCCGCCGCCGCGCGGCTTCACCGAGGCCGCTGCAGCGGACGAGCGCGAAATGATGGAGTTGGCTGATTTCATCTTCAGCCCCAGTCCTGCAGTGAGGCGCTCGTTGCTCGACGCGGGTATTCCCGAGTCCAAGATCCTTTCCACCAGTTATGGCCTGGACCCGGATGAGATTCTTGGCGAAGGTGCAGCAGACCGCGGCGAGGGGGCTGTCACGGCCGTTTTTGCCGGAACTATTTGCGTCCGAAAGGGGGTCCACTTGCTCCTTGAGGCGTGGCAGCGTGCCGATGTCGACGGCCGACTTCTGGTGGTCGGCAGGGTGTCGGACGAGACGAAGGCTTTCTTTTCCCAGAAGCTCTCTGCACACAAGGGCGTTGTTCACCTTGAGTTCCGGAAGGACCTGTCGCGGGTGTTGGATGAAGCCGACTTCTTCGTGCTCCCCAGCCTAGAGGAGGGAAGCCCATTGGTCACGTATCTGGCGATGGGGGCTTCACTCCCTTGCGTCGTATCTCCCATGGGCGCGGGCGGCATCGTGGAGAACGGCAAGCAGGGTTTGGTGGTCGATCCGCATCGGGTCTCCGACGTAGCCGCCGCCATCCGCGCTCTGGCGTGTGATCGAACGCTACGCCGGAGCATGGCCGAAGCAGCACGAGCGACTGCGCCGTCGTACACGTGGAGGCGTGTCGGCGAGCAGCGTCGGCGAATGCTCCTCGCTCGCTTGGACCGTGCACAAACATAACATGTCATTTGGCGTACTCACACTAGCAACACACAGGGACTACCGCAAGGCGATTGGCCTTGCGCTGTCGTTGCGGGTAAGCAATCCTGGAATCCCTGCGGGGGTGGCTTGTGCGCCATTGCTCCGCCCGCTCCTAGCTCCCTACTTCGACTACGTGATCGACGAGAATCCGACGCTTCGAGGCTTTGAGCACAAGGTGCATCTCGACCGATACTCGCCTTTTCAGGACACTTTTTTCTTTGATGCGGACGTACTGGTCTTCAAGAACCTCCAGCCCATAGTCGAGGCGTGGGGCGACCTCGGTTATAACGCCTGTGGTACGTACATGAGCGATGGCGTGTCTGCCTTCGGTATGGATCGAGCGCGCGTTCGTGCCTTGCTGGGCAAGGAAAGCATGGTGGAGATAGGCGGCGCGGGTCACGCCTACTTCCGCAAGCCCGCTTGCGTGCCGATTTTCGATCTGGCCAGGGAGGTGACCCGGGACTATAGGCGGTACGCGGGAGACGCCACGTATGCAGACGAGGATTGCCTGAACATCGTCCTTACCACGCTCGGTATTCGGCCGCGTGATCACTGGGGCTTCTTCTCCGTTCACTACAGCGCTGTCCCCGGTACGCTGCGATTGGATGCCGCGGCCGGGTGGTGTGAGATGATCGAGCGAGAAACAGGGCTGCCGTATCGGCCGTACATGATGCATTTCGTCGGCAAGCAGGGGCCGCTGTGCCACGCGCGCGAGTTGAAGCGACTGTTCAGCAAGTACCGTGCGGACGGCTCGGGCATATATCGAGCGGCGCTACGTGACTTCTGGGATCTCAAGGTCGGGATGCGGGTGCACAGCTTCAAGACATGGACGCTGAATCGAGCGAAGCGTATCGGCAGCCTTGAGTCGCGCCGACCGTGACGCGAGATTTGTGTTGACGTCGGGTGACCTCATGATTGGACCAAAACGCCTCATCAAGCGCTTGCTGCATGCGGCAGGGTTCGACGTGACGAGAATCGATAGGCAACCGGCGCGAGGGCCGCTGAACCCGCTGTGCCAACATCGAATCGATCTGGTGTTCGATATCGGCGCCAATGCGGGTCAATACGCCTTGCTCGCCAGAAGGCAAGGCTACCGTGGGGCCATCGTCTCCTTCGAGCCCGTGCCTGCGGCGCACGAGATGCTCGCCCGAAACGCGGAGTCGGATCCCTTATGGACCGTGCATCCCCGCTGCGCGTTGGGCGCGGAACGGGGAGTCGCTGAAATAAACATCGCCGGAAACTCGTACAGCTCATCCCTGTTGCCGATGCTGAGCGCGCACTCCGATGCGGCGCCAGAGTCTGCCTACGTCGACCGGGTCGCGACCGATGTCTGTACGCTTGACGAGGTGTTCCCGCGGTACCGTTCAAGTTCCGAGCGGGTACTTGTGAAGATCGATACTCAAGGTTTCGAAGCCGAAGTTCTTCGCGGAGCGAGAGATTCGTTGTGCGACGTGGCGGCCGTCGAACTCGAACTGTCGCTCGTGCCGCTTTACGAGAAGCAGGAACTGTACGACTATTTTCTCAGGCTCTTCAGCGAGCAGGGGTTTCAGCTTTGGTCGCTCAGCCCAGTATTCTCGGATCCCAGGACCGGGCAGACCCTTCAAGTCGATGGGTTCTTCGTTCGTCGGGGCTGAGCGGCGCGCTCGGTATTGGCTCTCGATCGTGCTGCCAGTCGCGCACATTCAGGCGGATCTTCGTTGACCAGGCTCCAGAAGGAACACATGAAGAAAAATCTTCCGCGAATCACGCTGGTCACGCCTAGCTATAACCAGGCGAGCTATCTGCCTGCGACCATCGATAGTGTCCTTTCCCAGGGCTATCCCGACCTCGAGTACTTCGTGATGGATGGCGGCAGCAACGATGGGTCGATCGATGTCATCAAGCGGCACGCCAAACACCTTTCCGGCTGGATCAGCGAGCGGGACAAAGGTCAGACCGATGCCCTGAACAAGGGATTCGCCCGCGCGACGGGGCAGGTGTATGCGTTCATCAACAGCGATGACCTGCTCGAGCCCGGCGCTCTTCGCTTCGTCGGTGAGCTGTTCGCAACAAATGCCTGTCAATGGGTCGCGTCCCCCGTGCGTTGCTTCAGCGAAGTCCGAGAGTGGGTGTACCGGGCGATGCCCGAGCAGGATCCCGTGGACTGGCTGTATCAGGTGCCGATCCCGCAACAGGGGTGCTTCTGGTCCGCGGATCTGTGGCGGCGGCTCGGACCGTTCCGCGAGGACCTTCATTTCGCTTTCGACTACGAGTACTGGCTGCGCATTCGCTTTACCGGGGATGTGAGACCGATGATCGTGGACCGCACGCTGGGTGCGTTCCGGTTCCACGCGGCGAGCAAGACGGTATCCGAGAGGGCGAGGTTTGAGCCGGAGGAGCGCGCAGTACGGAGGCAATACCGCGCATATCTGCCCGCCGCTTCACGGCTGCGTGCTGTCATGCGCGAAAGGCAAGCACTTGCGAATTGAAGACAGGTAGCAGCGCTGGAGCACTGCTCTGAAGGAGAACGGGCAAGAGCCGCCGCTTTACTTCTGTCGTCTGTCGGGTACTGGCCCCCGATGCTCTATGCGCGTCGAACTGCAGGCGTCGTGCGCAGGCTGTTCCTGCGGTCCTCCTAGCGCCAACGGGAACACGTTTCGTACTAGGCACGGCGGCTCGGTTTACGGGTCTGTCTTTACGGGCATTGCTCTATAGGTATTGTCTCGATTACTGCCTCCGTTCGCTTAAGGCCTACCACCTAGTCTCCCTTGAGACGGGCTTTCCAACCTTGAACTTCAAGCAGAAACCTCGCGAGCACCAAGTGTGTCCTTTCGTAGAAGGACAGCCCGCACATGGTAGGTTGCAGGAACAAGACATCCGCATGCTTCGCGTAAGGCATCAAGTACGAGTACGGCAGGAAGAAGAAGCCAAGCTTCTTCATCCGTGAGATCGTGTCCAGTACGAAGGGAAGGTCGGTAGAGCCCTCGACAAAATCGTGGAACTCTATGGAGATCTGGGGAATCTCCTGTAAGGTGGCGTCGCTAGTTGAGGCGAAAAGCATTTTCTCCGCGCCCTCGATATCTACCTTCAGTAGAGCAACCTTGCCCCTCAGCTTGTTCTCTTCCAAAAACTTTTCGAGGGTAATCCCGCGGACAGTGACCGTCTCGCCCAAGCCAAACGCTTCTGAGATATGCCGATCGACGCTATTTGCCTCAGGATTGCTGGCGAGATGCAACTGCAAGGGCGAACATTCGGCAGAGATGGCTACCGGGTATTTGTGAAGTCGTGGCGCCGCGGGAATCGCAGCAAATAGACTGGGGACGGGCTCAACAACGTGACGCTCGCAATCCAGATGCAAAGAAAAGGCTCCTACATTGCCTCCAAGGTCCACAACGACTGCCGCCGGTGGCAGGGCTTTCGCGACATAGGTGTGAGTTTGGCGCGTCACTAGCCCGGCGCGGCGCAGCGAACTGTCAATGCCGGCCCGAAGTGCGCGGTAAAACCTCGACGGTTGGCTTCTTTGCTCGGTCTTGGGATGACTGGAGTTGAGAGAACGCATCTTGATGTGCCTTACTGAGAGTCGCTTCTTGATGTATTCCACGAGCTCAATTGAGCTCAATCCGCCACGGTACGTTGGATGAGTAATATAGCCCCTTAGGCACGCAGTCGTGCGTCGCGACATTGGAGCGCGTGGTCAAAATTGGACAGAGGCAGTGAAGGTTATGTCTGAACCGGCCCGTGGCGCTGTTCATCCCGGGCCCAGTATGCGGGTGGATGAGTCAGGTAGCCCAGCGCCTGACTGGTCGCGCGAACGCAAACGTTTCTTCCAGTGGGATCCGGGCCGATCGCTTCTCGCGAGCGTGCGGGCGTACCAGGGCGGCGGATGGCTAAAAAGACGCGTTGCCGTAGTCCGTCATAGGTTCTGGAGTGCGGTCACAGGCGCCGAGATACCCTTGAACGCGGTAATTGGAGGGGGATTACTGATTCCGCACCCCAACGGGATCGTAATCCATCCACGGTCGGTAATCGGGCCGAACTGCCTGATATTCCAGCAAGTGACCGTCGGTACCGTGGCAGGGTCTGGTGCGCCCGTCATAGGGGCGCATGTGGACGTCGGGGCGGGCGCGAAGATCCTCGGGGGGGTGCGTGTGGGCACCGGTGCCCGAATCGGCGCTAACGCGGTAGTCCTAGACGATGTGCCGGTCGGTGCGACCGCAGTGGGCATTCCTGCGCGCGTGATTAGGCGGACAACGGGCCCCGGCGGGTTAGGCAGCGGAGACTCAGCTGAGCTGACGAACGGCGAGCGTATCGTGGGGCGTGATACTTGAGTAGCGTAACCGTCTTGGCGCAGCACTTCCGCGCACTTTGTTTTGTCGGCCGCCTCAAGTGCGCGATTTCAGAAGTGATGAACATGCGGGCGTACCGGCGTTGCCGACAGCATCTTCAAGATTTGGAAGTCGAAACCCTCGGTGTCGAGCTGCAGCAGGTCGATTCGCCGGCTCTCGTGTTAACTGACGGGCTGAGTCATGGGGTTCGCGGCGTAAGCGTAGCGCTACGTGCGAGGAGTCTTCTTCGAAGCCAGGCTTGCACTGGCATCTCGAAATAGCGATAACTACAGAAAGATAGCGGCAGCAGCACGCCAAAGAAAACGAGAAGTGCGACTGGAGAATCGAAGGCTCGTACCTGCATATCCAACGCGATTGCCGCAAGCGCAAAGACGATCTGCAGCGGTGACCTGCCCCCATCAACGCTACCGGGGCTTGGTTCGTAAAGTCCAAAAATTG
>CAZKHE010000056.1:0-28128 GCA_964552535.1 uncultured Enterobacteriaceae bacterium
TGATGCAGGTGAAGCCGAACTCGCGGAACGTGATTCCCGGGGAAGTGCTGTTCTCAGTGGACTTCCGCTCGGCCACCGACGCCGGGCTCGAGACGATGGAGGCGGCGCTGCGTGAGGAGGCGGCGGCGATCGCGAAGGAATCGCGCGTCGAGGTCACCATCGAGCGCGCCGTGGAGTTTCCTCCGAGCCGTTTCGACACGGCGTGCGTGGAAGCAGTGCGGCGCGGCGCGCAGCTGCTCGGACACTCGTGGCGCGACATCGTGTCCGGCGCCGCGCACGACGCGGTGTATCTGTCGCGGGTCGCCCCCACCGGGATGATCTTCGTGCCCTGCGAAGGCGGCATCAGCCACAACGAAATCGAGAACGCCCGCCCGGAGCACCTCGAGGCGGGGTGCAACGTCCTGCTGCAGGCGATGCTGGAGCGGGCCGGGGTGGCCTGACGGCTCAGGCGACGACGGGCACCTGCGTTGCCGGCGGGGTGTTGCGGCTGCGCCCGCAGCGCACGATGCCGTCGATCATCACCATCCCCACGCCCGGGATGTCGCCGAGCGCGATGCTCTCGAGCACGGTCTTGCCCGCGGTCTCCTGCGCTCGGTCGAGAAACACGAAGTCGGCGGCGCGGCCGACCTCCACGAGGCCGCAGTCCAGCCCGCGAACGCGCGCGGTATTGCCGGTCGCGTAGCAGATCGCCTCCTCCGGCGGCACCTCGCCGAGGCTGGCGAGCAGCGCGATCAGGCGCAGGATGCCGAGCGGCTGGACGCCCGAGCCCGCCGGGCCGTCGGTGCCGAGGATGATCCGGTGCGCGCACGCGAGTTCGCGCGCATGGCGCGCGGTGAGCACGCCGATGCGCTCGTTGCCGTTGTGCACGATCTCGATGGCGCGCGAGGACTGCTCGCACAGCGCGCAGACGTGCTTGTACGGCAGCGCGGTGTGGCCGCCGTTGATGTGGCCGATCACGTCGGCGTCGGCTTCGAGCACGACGTCCTTGTCGATGAGGCCGGAACCGGGAATGGACGGTCCGCCGGTGTGGATGGTGCTGCGGATGCCGTACTTGCGCGCCCACGCGACCATCTGCGCCGCTTCCGCGCCGGCCTTGACGGAGCCGAGACCGACTTCGCCGAGCAGGCCCACGCCGGCCTCGGCGAGCTCCTTGAAGTCCGACTCGACCATGCCCTTCTCGAGCACCGGCGCGCCCGCGAGCACCTTGACCCCTGCTGGCCGGAAGTTGTGGAAGGCGCGCTGCGCGGTCACGGCGAGCGCCTTCAACCCGACGATGTCCTTCGGTCGGCCGGGCAGGTGAACCTCGCCGGCGGAGATCATCGTGGTCACGCCGCCGTTGAGCGTGGAATCGATCCAGCCGAGCTGGCTCTGGCGCGGCGTCCAGTCGCCGAACACCGGGTGCACGTGCGAATCGATGAGCCCCGGCGCGACTGCGGTGCCGCGGCAGTCGATCGTGGTCCTGGCGCCCGCCGTGTCGCAGTCGGCCTCGCGCCCCACCGCGACGATGCGGCCGTCGTCGACCACGATGGTGTCCGCATCCAGGATCGGACGTGCGATGTCCCCGGACAGGAGCAGTCCGATGTTGCGGATCACCACCTTGCCGGAGCGCTCGGCGCTCGCTTCGACTGCCATCTTGCGTCTCCTCTCTTGCTGCGCGACTAGCGCAGGCCGTCCTCGCCCTTGATCTCGTGCTTCTGCAGGCCGCCGATGCGCGGCAGCGGGCGCCCCGCGGTCGTCACGCTCACCGCGACGACGATCTCGTTGGCGCGCGGCGCATCGCTCACGCGTGCCTCCACGGCGTCGAAGTGGCTGCGCACGAACGCGGCGTCCTTGTGGCCGAGCGGCACGTCGATCGCGGTGCCGGGCCCGCCGCGCTTCTTCGCGGAGGGAATGAGCGCAGCGCCCTTCTCCAGCACCTTGCGCAGCGGCGCACCCAGCTTGGGATGGAGGATCGCGGCGGCATGCTCGAGTTCGCCGTTCTCCCCGACGATCGCGGCCTTGCCGTAGCTCTCCGCGGCGCCCCCCGCGATGCCCAGCGCCTCGACACAGCGACGTCCGAGCAGCTCGCCGAGCTCTTCCCCGACCGCGACGAGCTCGTCCAGATTCTCGGCGTATCGCCCCGCGTACGGATTCTCGATCACGGCCATCGCGACCGCGCGCCGCACGGGCGGCGCCACTTCGCGCCCCATCTCCCTGAGCGTCTCGTCCACCTGCACCACGATCTTGCGGATGTTCGCCGGCATGTCCCTCTCCTCTACCGCAGCCCGTCCAGGCCCTTGATGTCTTCCTTGCGCAGGCCGCCCACGCGCGCGTGAATGCGCGCGCCGGTGGTCATCGCCAGGAAGAAGACGATCTCGTCGCGTGCCGGCGCGCCGGGCACGTACAGCTCCATCGTGTCGAAGTGACTGCGCACGTAGCTCGCGTTCACGTGGGTGAGCGGAATGTCGATGCGCGTCCCCGGCGCGCCGAGCTTGGTGTTCGAGGGCACGATCGCCTTGGTGGCGATGCCGCGGGCCTCGAGGAGCTTGCGCATCGCGTAGCCGCCCGGCACGTGCCACACGTGTCCGTGCTCGCTCTCGCCGTCGGTGCCGACGATCCCGCCCTTGCCGTAGCTCTCGATCTCGCCGGCACGCGGCCCCAGGAGCCCGACGAGGCGCTGCGCCATGTCGAGCCCGAGGGGCTGCAGCGCCTCCATGAAAGGCAGGAGGTCCGCCGCGTAGCGTCCGGCGAACGAATTCGTGATCACCGCGGCCACCGACGCCCGGACGAGCGGCTGCGCGGCGGGCGGACCGCCCTCGTGCCGGATCTCTTCGACCTGGGTCGCCATGCGGCGCAACTCGATCATCCTCGTGCTCCCTCGGCGCCTCGCGCCACGCGCGCAGTCTAGCGCGGTTGCCGCAGCGCGGCGACCGCCGCGCGCGCCTTCAGGGCTGCGGCCCCTCCTGCTCCAGCCAGCCGAGGATGAGATACGTCGGCTCGAGCACGAACACCTGCGCCACGCGGTCCGCGCCGAGCTGCACCCACAGCTCGGTGCGCGGCAGCTTTTCCACGTTGTCCTCGAACACCTCCATCCTCGCCGCCGCGCTGAACATGCGGATGTCTTCGGCGCGCACGTAGGTCTGTCGGGTCTCCCAGCGCGGCACGGGCGCGCCGCCCAGGAGCTGCTGGTAGCACTCGGTAAGTTCGAGGAATCGGCTGGGCATGCCGGCCGCCGAGCAAGAAGCCTGCCGTCAGCGCGGACGGCGCCGATGGGCGAACCAGCCCATGCCCGCGAGAATCGCCGCCATGCCCCAGAACACCGGCACCATCCCCAGTGCCGTGCCGGCGGCGCCGAACACGAGCGGCATGAAGGTCTGGCTGGCGTTCACCAGCGTGGTGCGCACGCCGACCGCTTCGCCGACGCGGTGCGCGGGCGCGGCGTCGTAGAGGAGCGACATCACCATCGGCTGCGAGCTGCCGAGGCCGATGCCCAGCACGAACGCTAGCGCCACCATGGCCGCCGCGAGCCCGACGAGCGGAAAGGCGAGGTACACGCAGGCGCCGGTGGCGAACGCGAAGGTGAGCAGCGTCCACTCCCCCCAGCGGCGCGACAGCCAGGGCAGGATCGCCCGCACCGCGAACGTGGCGGCGGCGAACGAGGCCATGATGATGCCGATCGTCGACGCCGAGTGCCCGATGCCCGCCGCATAGATCGGCACGACGAAGGTGAAGAGGTCCCAGCCGGTCGAGAGCGTCGCGCTGGTGAGGAACACGGCGCGCAGGCGGCGATTGGCGAGAAGATCGGCCACGCGCCGCTCGCCCGACCGCTCGATCGCGCGCGGTCGGGGCAGGCTTCCGCCGCGCGCGGCGAGCACCGCGACGCTCGCGAGCGGCAGCGCGCCGAGCAGCAGGAACGCCGCGCGAAACCCGAGATGGTCGATCGCAAACCCGGCGACCAGGGGGCCGCCGAATCCCGAGATGGAGAACCCCATCGCGAACAGGCTGAAGTTGCGCGGCCGCTCGGCGGCGCTGCCGAGCGCGCCGACGAGGTTGTTGACGGCGATGTGATAGAGCATGAAGCCGGAGCCGACGATCACCGCGCAGGCGGCGAGCGCGGGAAGCACCGGAAACGCCGCCGCGATCCCGAGGCCCGCGACCGACGCGATCGAGGCGGCGAGCATCGGGCCGCGCATGCCGACCCGGTCGATGAAGCGGCCGGCGGTGACCGACAGCAGCATCGGCAGCGCGGCGAAGAGCGCCATCAGCACGCCGATGACGAACGGGCTCGCGCGCAGGTCCACGGCGAGCAGGGATACGGCCACGCGCCCGCCCGCATAGGCAGCGTGGACGCAGACGGTGAGCGCGATGACCAGGGCGAGCGGCACTTCGGACCGGGACTCTACACCTCAGTCGAACGGTCCGGGCTCATGGTCGCCGAGGAGGCGCCGCTGGCGAGGCGTGGCCGCGGCCAGCACCGCCGGGTCGAAGCGCCAGTCGAGATAGGGCGAGAAGTGCGGCGCCATCTCGCGCCGCGCATAGTGGACCTGCAGCAGGTAACGCGCGCGGTCCGTGGTGCCGTTGTCGCCGCCGTGGTGCCACAGGTCGCTGCGGAAGACGAGCGCATCGCCGGCGTCGCACGGCACGGCTTCCGGCGCCCGTCCGCGCCAGTCCCGCTCGTCCGCGCGCGGCGTGCGGCCGGCACGATGGCTGCCCGGCACGACCCGCGTGGCGCCGAGAGTCTCGTCCACGTCCACAAGGTAGAACTGCGCGGTGACGATGAACGGCGGCACGCGCAGGCCGGCCGCATGCAGCGCCTCCGGGTGCTCGAACGGCAGGTAGTCGCAATGCAGGGCCTCGGCGCGATAACCCGGATGGGTGCACCAGGCGGTCTCGCCGATGATGCGGCAATCGGCGCCGAGCAGCGCCTCGGCGAGGTCGATGAGGCCGGGCCGGTCGAGGAACGCCAGCCAGAACGGATCGCGGTTGAAGACGTTCTTGTAGCGGTCCATCGTGCCCGACTCGTCCCAGTGGATCGGGACGAGCCGGTCGATGGCCGCGCGCGCCTGGCGCGCGAGCGCGGGCGGGAGCGCGGCGCGCACGCGCACGCAACCATCGGCCTCGATCGCACGCAGCATCGCGGCGGTCTCGAAGACCGCGTGAGCGCGGATGGTCACGAGCGCCGCGTGCGCGCGATCTGCCGGGACAGCACGATGAGCGGAATCACCCCCACCGCGACGATGACGAGCGACGGAATGGCCGCCTCCGCCAGGCGCTCGTCCTTGGTGAGGTTGTAGGCCTCGACGGCAAGCGTGTCGAAGTTGAACGGGCGCATCGCGAAGGTTGCGGGCAGCTCCTTCATCACGTCCACGAAGACGAGCAGCGCGGCGGAGAGCAGGCTCGCCGCGAGCATCGGCGCGTGCACGCGCGCGAGCGTCGCGGCGGGCGACAGGCCGAGGCTGCGCGCGGCGTCCTCCATCGAGGGCGTGATCTTGGCGAGGCCGGCGTCGACCGTCTGCAGCGCGACGGCGAGGAAGCGCACCAGGTAGGCGTACACCAGCGCGGTGATCGTCCCGGTGAGGAGGAGTCCGGTCTTCACGCCGAACTCGGCCTGGATCCATGTCGCCAGCGCGTTGTCGACCTTGCCGAGCGGCACCAGGATGCCCACCGCGATCACGGCGCCGGGCACGGCGTAGCCGAGCGAAGCGATGCGGTTCGCCCCCGCCACGGCAGGCCGGCGCGTGAGCCGGCTCGCGTAGGCGAGCAGCACGGCGACCGCGATTGCGACCAGCGCGGTCACGCCGGACAGCGTGAAGCTGTTGCCGACCAGCGTCCAGGTGCGCGCGCTCCACTTCGCCTCCGGGTCGGTCCAGGCGAGATGACCGAGCAGGCCAGCGGGCAGGAGGAAGCCGAAGAACACCGGCGCGAAGCACAGCAGGAACGCGACCGCCGCCCGCCAGCCGCCGAGCGGCGCGAGCGGCGCGTTCTTCCGCGTGGAGGTGTTGTGATAGCGCGCGCCGCGCCGCGAGAGGCGCTCCATCGCCAGCACCAGGATGACGAAGCCGAGCAGGCACGTCGCGAGCTGCCCGGCCGCGACCTGGTCGCCGAGCGAGAGCCAGGCGCGATAGATGCCGGTGGTGAAGGTCTGCACCGCGAAGTACGACACCGTGCCGAAGTCGGCCAGGGTCTCCATCAACGCGAGCGCCGTGCCGGCGGCCACCGCCGGGCGCGCCAGCGGCAGCAGTACGTGCAGGAACGCGCCCCACGCGCCGTAGCCGGCCAGCCGCCCCGCCTCCATCGCGCTGCGCGACTGTTCCAGGAACGCGGTGCGCGTGAGCAGGTACACGTAGGGATACAGCGCGAGCGAGAACAGCGCGGCCGCCCCGTACAGCGAGCGGATCTCGGGGAACCAGTATTCGCGCGCCTTCCAGCCGGTCAGCTCGCGCAGCGTGGACTGCACCGGGCCGGCGAACTGCAGCCAGTCGGTGTACGCATACGCCATGACGTACGCCGGCATGGCGAGCGGCAGGATGAGCGCCCACTCGAGGACGCGGCTGCCCGGGAAACGGTAGGCGGTGACGAGCCACGCGGCGATCACGCCCATCGACACGACGCCGAGCGCGACGCCGACCATCAGCAGCGCGGTGTTGAGGAGATAGCCCGGCAGCACCGTCTGCGCGAGGTGCGCCCAGGAGCTCTCCCCCGCGCCCGCCGGTCCGGCCCCGAAGGCGCCGGCGACCACGGCGAGGATCGGCACGACGACCAGCGCGGCGACCACCAGCGCGCCGACGCCGAGCAGGCCGAGCGGGCGCCGTCCGCGCGCCGCGCGCCCGGCCGGCAGGGTCGCGGAAGCGGCAACGTCGGTCATGGGGTCATTTTATCAAGAATGATTCTTGTTACCCTCGGCGCGGGCCCGCATATAATCTCCGCGATGAGTGCCGAAGCGCATCCGCTGCTGCTCGAGCTCGACGCCGTCCGCCAATCGTACGGCGGGCACGAGGTCGTGCGCGGCCTGTCGCTCGGCCTGCGGCGCGGCGCCATCGGCTGCCTGCTGGGGCCGTCCGGGTGCGGCAAGACCACCGTCCTGCGCTGCATCGCCGGCTTCGAGCCAATCGGTGCCGGGGAAATCCGCATCGCGGGGAAGGTCGTGTCCGGGCGCGGCGTCATGGTCCCGCCGGAGAAGCGGCGCATCGGCATGGTGTTCCAGGACTACGCGCTCTTCCCGCATCTCACCGTGGGGGAGAACGTCGCGTTCGGCCTGCACGGGCGGCCGAAGGGCGAGCGGCTGCGCCGCGCGGCGGAGTGCGTGGACATCGTTGGCCTCGCCGGCTACGGCGACAAGTATCCGCACGAGCTCTCCGGCGGCCAGCAGCAGCGCGTCGCCCTCGCCCGCGCCCTCGCGCCGCAGCCCGACCTGCTGCTCCTCGACGAGCCGTTCTCGAATCTCGACGTCGAGCTGCGCGAGAAGCTGTCGCGCGACGTGCGCGAGATCATCAAGCGCACCGGCACCACGGCGGTCCTCGTCACCCACGATCAGCACGAGGCGTTCGCCATCGCCGACGAGATCGGCATCATGCACGCGGGCGAGATCCAGCAGTGGGACAACGCCTACGACCTCTACCACCGCCCGGCGAACCGCTTCGTCGCCGACTTCGTCGGCCAGGGGGTGTTCCTGCCGGGCAACGTGCTCTCGTCGCAGCAGGTGAGGATCGAGCTCGGCATGCTGCGCGGCGAGGTGCCGCCGATGTGCGAGATCGGCTGCGACAACTGCGGCAAGGGCTGCATGGTCGAGGTGCTGCTGCGTCCCGACGACGTCATCCACGACGACGCGAGCGCGCTGAAGGCCGAGGTCGTGAGCAAGGCCTTCCGCGGCGCGGACATCCTGTACACGCTCAAGCTCGACAGCGGCCGCCAGCTGCTCGCCCTGGTGCCGAGCCATCACAACCACGCGCTCGGCGAGAAGATCGGCATCCGCCTCGACGTGGACCACGTGGTGGCGTTCCCGCCCCGATAGCGACCGCCCGTCGTCTAGCTGCTGCGCAGCTCGAACAGCACGGGGACATCGAGACGGAACTCGCGCCCGCGCAGCGCCGGCGGCACCGGCGTCAGCGACGCGGCGCGCTTCAGCATCTCGAGCGCCTCGCGGTCCAGCACGGTGTGGCCGCTCGAGTGCTTCACCTGCGCGCTCGCGAGTGCGCCGTCCGCGCCGATGACCAACTCCACGCCGACCCGTCCTTCCCAGCCGCGCTCGCGCGCGAGATCCGGGTAGAGCTTGTGGCGCCGGGCGGTGCCGATGAGCGCGAGGCGGTACTGGCCGAGCGAGCCGGGGTCGATCGCTTCGGGGGCCGCGCGCGGCACCGTCGACGGCTCGCCGGCCGCCGCCGCCGGCTCGCTGCGCAACGCGGCGAGCGGTGCAGGCGGGGCCGCCGGCACTTCGGGCGTAGCCACCGCCGCTTCGTTGCGGCTCTCGGGGCGCGACGGCGCCGGCACCGGCGCCGGTGCGGGTGCGGGAGCCGGCGCGCGCGTGACGCGCGGTGACGGCGGGGGCGGCGCGCGCCGCTCGGCGTGCGGTGGTGCGGGCTTCGGCGGTACCCGCTCGGGTGGCGGCGCCAATGCGGGCAGCGCCTCCGCCGCGCGCGGCGCTTCGACGGGTGCGAGCCGCGCGTTCAGCGGCGCGCGGGGCGCATCCTCGGCATAGCTCTCGAAGTCGGGCACGCCGGCGAGCACCGCCACGTGCAGCGCCACCGAGACCGCGACCGCGGGCACGAGCGCGCCGCTCGACGTATTCGCTTCCAGGCCGAGCCAGGCGCCCATCGTCACTCGTGATCCGGCACCGCCTCGAGCGCGGCGAGCCAGGTGACGGCCGTCCCGTCGCTCGGCGCACGCCAGTCGCTGCGCGGCGAGAGCGAACCACCCGAGCCGACCTTGGGCCCGTTCGGCATCGCGCTGCGCTTGTACTGCGACAGCTCGAAGAAGCGCCGCAGGAACACGCGCAGCCAGCGCTTGATGTCGGCGATGCCGTACTGGTTACGTTCGTGCTCGGGGACGTCGGGCCAGGCGCCGCGGGTACGGTCGTGCCACGCCGTCCACGCCAGGAACGCGACCTTGGCCGGCGCGTAGCCGTAGCGCAGCGTGAAGTAGAGGTGGAAGTCCTGCAGCTCGTAAGGCCCGATCGACGCCTCGGTGCTCTGCGCCGGCTGGCCGCCGGCCTCGCCCGGCACGAGCTCCGGGCTGATCTCGGTCTCCAGCACGTCGAGCAGGACGCGGCTCGCGTCGGGGCCCAGGTCGCCGGTGCGTGCGACGTAGCGCACCAGATAGCGGATGAGCGTCTTCGGCACGCTGGCGTTGACGTTGTAGTGCGACATCTGATCGCCGACGCCGTACGTGCACCAGCCGAGCGCGAGCTCGGAGAGGTCGCCGGTGCCGATCACCGGCGCGCGGTGCATGTTGGCGAGCCGGAAGAGATGGCTCGTGCGCTCGCCCGCCTGCACGTTCTCGAACGCAATGTCGTACACCTTCTCGCCGCGGGCGAACGGGTGGCCGATGTCGGCGAGCATCTGCATGCAGCTCGGGCGGATGTCGATCTCCTGCGCGGTGGCGCCCACCGCGCGCATCAGCCGGTTCGCCTGGTCGCGCGTGCGCTCGCTGGTCGCGAAGCCCGGCATGCTGTACGCGAGGATGTGGGTGCGCGGCAGCTTCAGCAGGTCCATGGCGCGGGCGCACACGATCAGCGCCTGCGTCGAGTCGAGGCCGCCGGAGACGCCGATCACCACCTTGTCGGCGCGCATCGACTGCATGCGCTTCACCAGGCCGTGCACCTGGATGTCGTACACCTCCTGGCAGCGCGCATCGCGCGTCGCCGGGTCGGCCGGCACGTAGGGGAACCGCTCGTAGCGGCGTTCGAGCGGCAGCGCGTCCGCGGTCGGCAGCGCGAGGTCGAAGTCGACCGCGCGGAAGCGCCGCGCCGACTCGCCGTGCGCCGCGACCGAGGCGCCGAAGGTCCCCTGCCGCATGCGGTCGGCGGCGATGCGATCGAGGTCGACGTCCGCGGTGATCACCTGCGAGGCGTAGCGGAAGCGCGCGCTCTCGGCGAGCAGCGAGCCGCTCTCGCAGACGAAGCCGTGGCCGTCCCAGGCGGCCTCGGTGGTCGACTCGCCGAACCCCGACGCGCTATAGGCGTACGCGGCGAGACAGCGGCCCGACTGGTTGAGCGCGAGGCTGCGACGGTAGTCGTCCTTGCCGACGGTGATGTTCGACGCGGACAGGTTCAGCAGCACCGTGGCGCCGGCGAGCGCGGCGTACGAGGACGGCGGAATCGGCGTCCAGAGGTCTTCGCAGATTTCGGCGTGGACCACGAGCTTCGGCTGCGCCGCGCAGCGGAAGACGAGATCGTTGCCGAACGGCACCTCGTGCTGCCCGGCGAGGGCGATGTGCGTGCGCGTCGCGGCGTGCGCCGGGGTGAACTGGCGCAGCTCGTAGAACTCGCGGTAGTTGGGGAGGAAGCTCTTCGGCACCACGCCGACGAGCCGGCCGCCGCGCATCAGGACCGCGCAGTTGTAGAGCAGGCCATCCACGGCCACCGGTGCGCCGACGACCACCAGCAGCTCGAGGTCGGCCGTCTCCGCCGCGACGCGCCCGATGGCCGCTTCGGTGGCGGCGAGCAGCGCCTGCTGGTGGAAGAGGTCCTCGCAGGAATAGGCGGACAGCCCGAGCTCGGGGAAGAGCGCGATCACTGCCCGCCGGTCGGCGGCTTCGCGCGCAAGCCCGACGGTCTCGCTCGCGTTGAACGCCGGATCGCCGAGGCCCACCTGGGGGATGCACACCGCGAGGCGGACGAAATCGTGGCGATAGAGGTTGAAGAAGGACACGGGGACGCCTTGCACCGTCGATCAGCCTGCATTCTGCCGGATCGGTGGGCCGGTGGGCGCCGCTGCGGCCGGCGGCGCGTCCGGCAGCCGAGAAACTTTAAACCTAAAACAATTTCGCTTACACTCGGAGGCCATGTGGAGACCTCCCCAGCGCATCAAGTGGAAGCCCGCTCCGGGCCAGTGGCCGACGCGCGAAACGGCGGCCGCGTCGCGGTTGTTCTCGCCGATCCAGGTCGGGCCCATGCGGCTCGAGGAACGCACGTGGGTGCCGGCCATGGTGCCGTGGCGCGCGACCGACGACGGCTTCGTCACCGACGAGAACCTCGAGTGGTACGAGCGCTTCGCGCGCGGACGGCCGGGCGCGATCGTCGTGGAGGCGACCGGCATCCGCGACATCCCGAGCGGCCCGCTGCTGCGCATCGGCCACGAGCGGTTCGTGCCGGGGTTGCGCGAGCTGGTGCAGACCGTGCACCGGGCAAGCGGCGGGCAGACCCGTCTCCTCATCCAGATCATCGACTTCCTCGCCATCCGGCGCCGGCCGGAGCCGGCGAAGTTCTTCGAGCGCTTCCTGAAGATCACCGACGCGCATCGCGAGCGTCTCGGCGCGCAGGATTGGCCCGAAGACCGCATCCGCGCGCACCTCGCCGCGCTGCCGCCCGCTGACCTCGAGCGGGTGCTCGACGCGCGCGAGCTGGAAGGTCTGCGCGTGGGCTATCGGGAGCGTGTGACCGACATGCACCTCCCACACGTGCGCGAGCTGCCGCAGGTGCTGCCCGACCTCTTCGCGCAGGCGGCGCAGCGCGCCGAGAGCGCGGGCTTCGACGGCGTCGAGCTGCATTACGCGCACGCCTACACGATGGCGTCGTTCCTGTCCGCGTTGAATGATCGTCCCGACGGCTATGGCGGCGCGCGCGAGCAGCGCGTGCGGCTGCCGCTCGAAGTCTTCCGGCGCGTGCGTGCTGCGGTGGACCCGAAACTGGCGGTCGGCTGCCGCTTCCTCGCCGAGGAGTGCATCCCGGGCGGCAACACGGTCGAGGACGCGGCGTATTTCGGCGCGCAGTTCGCGCAGGCGGGCATGGACTTCCTGTCGCTCTCGCGCGGTGGCAAGTTCGACGACGCCAAGCAGCCGAAGGTCGGCGAGGCCGCCTACCCCTACACCGGGCCGAGCGGCTACGAGTGCATGCCGCAGTACGTGTCCGACGAGCGCGGTCCGTTCGGCCGCAACGTCGCAGCCACCGAGACGATCCGCCGGGCGGTGCGCGCCGCCGGATGCGGCACCCCGGTGGTGTGCACGGGGGGCATGCACGGGTTCACGCAGGCCGAGGGGCTGCTCACGGAAGACCGTGCCGACATCGTCGGCTTCGCCCGCCAGGCGCTCGCCGACCCGGATTGGTTCGCCAAGGTGCGCAGCGGCCACGGCGACGCGGTGCGGGTCTGCGAGTACACGAACTACTGCGAGGCGCTCGACCAGCACCACGAGCAGGTGACCTGCCAGCTCTGGGACCGCGAGGCGCTGGACGAGCCCGGGGTCCGCAAGTCGAAGGACGGAAAGCGCCGGCTCGTGCCGCCGGCCTGGGCGGTGCCCGCCTGATCAGGCGGCCGAAGACGAGGCGTCCGACGCGGGTGCGCCGGATGCGCGGATGCCCTTGAAGGCCCCGTAGGTCCAAGCGTCGCGCTCGCGGCCCTCGGCATCCAGCAGGCGCACGGTGCACGGCCGGAATGCCTGCGCGCAGGCGTGCGCGTATTGCACCGCGTCGCGCTCCGAGACGAACAGTGCGACCGAGGGCGATCCCACCGAGGTCACACGCCAACGCCGGCCCGCCAGGGGCCGGACCTCGAAGACGCGTCCCTCCATCCTCACGCGGCGGCCTTGCGGCGGGCGTCGTCGCGTGCCCACCAGTCCAGGTCGGTGCCGCCGTTGCGGTTGCGCACACGCACACGCGCCGGGGCGAGCGCCTCGGCCATGGCGCGAGCGTAGTCCACCGCGCCGGTCTTGGTCGGGAACGGGATGCCCTGCGTGCGGTCCTCGCGGCGCACCAGCCAACCGCTCCAGGGGCCGGGTTCGACGATAAAGGCAGTGGTCTGCATCGGGACTCGCGGTGGACTGATTTGCGGCGAGCATCGCAAAGGCGCGCGCCGGACCGCGTGATGTTTTGCACTCGCGCTCCGGCCTGTGACAACTGTTCACGTTCGGTCGAGACGCGATCGGCAATTCTTGCCGAGGACGCAATTCTTTCCCGTCAGGTGTGTACCGATCTTCGGGATTGCCGCCCCGCCCGCCGGCCTTTTTCGTGCTGAATCAATGGCCTTCGCTCATGGCATGCCCATTGCAATACCTCGGCGCATGGCGCTATCGCGCCCCACCGGAGGAGACAACAAAGTGCCCGTAGGCCTGTTCCGAGATGGAAAGAAGAGAAAACGCCGCGCGGCAGCGCGGGCCCGTGCCGCAGAGGCGGGCCGCCTTCATGACGATCGGCGCGTTCGCCCCGATCCCCTGATGACCAGTACCGGATACACCGCCACGTCGGAAGATGGACGCAGCAGGGAGCCCGAGGACTATCGGTCCGCGGGTCCCGCAAGGGAGCGTTACTGAACACGCTCCTGGGGTTCCACCAGTCCCCTTAGCCGCCCTCTCCCCCAGAGCTAAGGGTTTTTGCCCGCCGTCAGGCGGGCAATTTTTTTGTGCGGCCCGCCGCACGAAAAAATTGCCCGCGAGCGGGCCTCGATGGACACCCCACCCTGGCCCTCCCCTCTGCGGGGGAGGGTTCCAGGCAGAGGCACGGCCCCTCCCCGGCCCTCCCCTCGCTGCGCTGGGGAGGGAGAAAACCGACGCCGTTTGGAGGGCGCGCCCGATACCGCGCCAACCTCTTCGCGAGGTGTCGTTGAGCGGTGCTACACGAGTTCCGGGCGGCGTACGGGGTCGAAGTCGCTCCACTGGCCGTCGCGCCAGGTGCCCTGCGCACGCTCGACTTCGCGGGCGCCGTGTTCGCGCAGCACGCGCGTGGCGAGGCCTTCGCGGTCGGCGTCGCTCGCCTTGACCGCCACCAGTACGCCGGCCGGGCGCGGCGGCGGCGCCGGGTCCGCCTCCTCCTTCTTGCCGCCCATGCTGGAGACGGCGCCAGCCATCGCGCCGGTGTAGGCACCCGCCGCCGCCGTGCCGAGCACCACGGCCGGCGCGACGATCGGCGCGAGCGGCGCAGCGGCGAGGCCGATGCCGGCCCCGATCGCGGTGCCGATGAGCGCGCCCGTGGCGCCGCCCTTCCCGCCGCCTTCCGCCTGCGGATCGGCGTCCACGTCGCCGCCCAGCGGCAGGCCATGGTGCTGACCCTCGGCGTTGATGGCGAAGGCGCACACGTCGGCCACGCCTTCCCGCGTCAATGCACGCACTGCCGAATCGGCGTGCTCGCGATGCTCGAAGTTACCGGCAATGATGGTGTCCATGCTCTCGCTCCTGTTTGGTCCTCATCCGGCCTTCACTGCACGCCGCATGCCTGCGGTGATCCGCTGCGCCGACCGCGCGTAGTCGGCCCACGGATCCGCGGCGCGCTGCTCGACGTGCGCGAGCGCATTGCGCACGTTGAAGAAATCGCCGCGCACGTCGCGCTCGAGCGCGCTCCACGGAATGGGCATCGACACCGGCAGTCCCGGCCGCGCCCGCGCCGCGTATGCGGCGATCGCCGTGGCGCGATCGGCGTTGCGCAGGTAGTCCACGAACACCTTGTTCGGCCGCCGCGCCTTCGTCATGCGCGCGGTGAAGAGAGCGGGCAGCGTCCCCGCGAGATGCAGCGCGAGCGCCTGCGAGAACGACTTGACCTCCTCCCAGCCGTAGCGGCGCTCGAGCGGCATGACGAAGTGCAATCCCTTGCCGCCGGTGGTCTTGAGGAACCAGCGCAGGTCGAGATGGTCGAGCAGCGCGCGCACCAGTTCGCACGCCTCGCGGAACGCGGCCCATGGCAGCCTGGGATCCGGATCGAGATCGAGCGTGATGCGATCGGGGCGGTCGATCCGCGGCACGGTGGCGCCCCAGGTGTGGAACTCCACCACGCCCCATTGCACCATGTTCACGATGCCCTCCAGCGACGACGACAGCACGTAGTCCTTGTCCTCGCCGGTGCGGCGGCTCCTCGAGCGCGTCGATTCGAATGCGCTGCCCTGCGGCGGATGGCGCTGATAGAAGCATTGCTGCAGCGCCCCCGACGGACAGCGCACCAGCGACAGCGGCCGGCAGCGCACCTCCGCCATGAATCGTTCGCCGAGCGCGCCGTAGTAGCGCGCGAGGTCGAGCTTGGTGACGCCGTGAGCGTCCGAGAAGGCGCGCTCCGGATGGGTGATGCGTACGCCGGCGACCACGTCGAGCGCCTCGCGAGGCGGTGGCGCAGGCGGACGCGGCGAAGCGACCGTGCGCGCGGCCTTGTCCTCGCGCAGGCCGAGGAACGACGCCTGGCGCACGATGCCCTGGTCCGTGATCTCGGTGTACTCGACCTCGGCGACCAGCTCCGGCTTCACCCAGTGGATCGCGGCCTTGCGCGGGTGGTAGTCGGGGATCGCCGCGAACGGCGACGTGCGACGTTCGAGCCGCTGCAGGCGCGCGACGAGCTGCGCGAGCGTCGCATCGTCGAAGCCGGTGCCGACCCGCCCGCGATACACGAGCTTTCCGTCCTCGAAGGCGCCGAGCAGCAGCGAGCCCAGCCCGACCCGCGAGCCTTCCGGTTCGGTGTAGCCGCCGATCACGAGCTCGTCGCGCGGCCGGCACTTGAGCTTCAGCCAGCTGCGCGAGCGGCGGCTCTCATACGCTGCGTCGAGGCGCTTCGCGATGAGGCCTTCGAGACCCCAGCGGCATGCGAGGCGCATGACCTCCTCCGCATCCGCGGCGATGGCATCCGAGAAGCGCAGCCGCGGGTGGCCCGCCGTCTCGAGCAGCGCGCGCAGGCGTTCGCGCCGTTCGACCAGCGGACGGTCGCGGAGATCCTCGCCGTCGTGGAACGCGAGGTCGAAGGCGACGAACACGAGGTCCCGCGGCCCCTTGCGGTCCAGCGCGCGCTGCAGCTCGCCGAAGCCGGTGCGGCCGTCGGGACGGAACACGACCACTTCGCCGTCGATCCACGCGTTGGTCGCGTCGAGGTCGGCGAGCGCTTCGGCGAGGTCGGCGAACTTTGCCGTCCAGTCATGCCGGTTGCGCGTGTAGAAGCGCGCGACGCCGGCGTCGAGCCGCGCCGCCAGGCGGTAACCGTCGTACTTCACCTCGAACGCCCAGCCGGCTTCGTCGGGGGCGGCCGCGGCGTTGGTGGCGAGCTGCGGCGCGATCCACGCGGGCGGTGGCGCGAGCTTGCGCGCGGTGGCGTTGCGTTTGGCATCGGCGACGCGCTGGGTCACCTCGGCGGCAGCGCCCGCACGGGCCTCGTCGTCGGTCTCCTTCATCAGGAGCCAGTCGTCCTTGCCGCCGTCCGCGTCCTCCGCCGCCTTGCCCTTGATCCGCACCAGCGACCAGCGGCCGCGCAGGCGCTGGCCGTGGAGGGCGAACTTGAGCCGGCCGCGCGCATAGTCGCGCTCGAAGTCGCCCTCCGGCGTCCACGTGCCACGATCGAAGATCGCCACCTCGCCGGCCCCGTACTGCTTCGCCGGAATCGTGCCTTCGAAGGTCGCGTACTCGAGCGGATGGTCCTCGGTCTGCACCGCGAGGCGCTTCTCGCGGGGATCGAGGCTCGGCCCCTTCGGGACCGCCCAGCTCTTCAGCACGCCGCCCCACTCGAGGCGGAAGTCGTAGTGCAGCCGCCGCGCATCGTGACGCTGCACCACGAACTGCAGGCCGGTGTGACGGCCGCGCGCCGCGCCGCGCCCGCGCGGCTCGGCGGTGCGGGAGAAGTCGCGCTTGGCGTGGTAACGCTCGAGCGGCGCGCGCGCGTCGGCCATGCGCGCGGATCAGGCGCGCTTGCGCTTGCCGGTCGATGCGCCGGCCGCGGGCGGCGGCGACGCCTTGCGCGCGGTCTTCGCGGACGTCTTGCGGGCCGCCGCCTGCTTCTGGCGCGCCGGCGCGGATTCGAGCGAGCGCTTGAGCGCGGCCATCAGGTCGATGACCTTCGCGCCGCCGGGCTCCTTGTCCTCGGCGGCCGGCGGCGTCACCGTCTCGGTCTCCCCGGACTGGATCTTCTGCTCGATGCGCGCCATCAGGTCTTCCCGATACGTGTCGCGGAAGCGCCCCGGATCCCACTCCTCGGCCATCTCCTCGACCAGGCGCGTCGCCATGTCGAGCTCGCGGTCGCCGATGCCGGCCTTCTTGATCTCCACCGGCGGGAACTCGAACTCGGTCGCCGGGAGGATCTCGTCGTTGTAGCGCAGCGTCTCGAGCACCAGCATCTCGCCGACCGGCATCACCGCCGCGAGGTGCTGCTTGGTGCGGATGACCACCTGCGCCACGCCGATCTTGCCGGTGCGCCGGAGCGTCTCGCGCAGCAGGGCGTAGCCCTTCTCGCCGCGCTTGCCGGGCACGAGGCGGTAGGGCGTGTCGAAGTACTGCGGGTCGATGGCGTCGGCATCGACGAAGGAGAGGATCTCCACCGTCTGCGTCGCCTCGGGATTGGCCTGCTTGAAGTCCTCGTCGGACAGCAGGACGTACTGGCCGTCCTCGTACTCGTAGCCCTTGACGATGTGCTCCCACTCCACCGGCTTGCCGGTCTTCTTGTTGATGCGCTGGTAGCCGATCGGCGCATGGTCGCGCTTGTCGAGCATGTTGAAGTCGAGCTGGTTGGCGCGCGCGCCCGGGTACAGCGAGACCGGGATGTAGACCATCCCGAAGACGACCGCGCCCTTCCAGACGACGCGCGCCACGCGGCGATCCTCAGGCCGCCGCGGCGACGCCTGCGGCGACCCGCAGGTCGCTGCGTACCGGCGGCATCTCGACCACCTCGACCGCCGCGGCGCCGCGGCCGTGCAGCGTGCGGAGCGCGAGGCTGCGATCGGCATTGCGCTTGGCGCGGATCAGCACGAACGACCGGCCGTCGCGTCGGGCGGGCGGAGGCACCAGCACCACGTCCTCGCGCGGGAACCGGAGCAGCGATTCGCTCATTGCCTCCTCGGCTTGGATGAGGCAGTCGAAGCGACCGGAGACGACTGTGGACATTGCGGGAAAACCTCTGACGAAATCGATGACGCGCACGCAAATGCGAGTTCCGTGCCACTGCGGCAGCGGCACGTGGCACGCCCCGTGCTGAGCGCGGGGCGGATCCTCGCCAGGCCGTTGCCGGCGGGCGTCCCCCCGTCGTTACAGCCAGAGAAATGAACCCGATGGATCGAGCCGACGGCGTGGTGAGCGCAAGCGCGGAGGCCGCGGCCCCGGCGGCCAAGGAGCGGGACGACGAAGTGCCGCTCGTGCTGCGCGCCAAGAACTGGGCGCAGATCGTCGTCGCTGTCGGCGTGGTGGTGGCGATGCTGCGCTACGCCGACGACTTCTTCGTGCCGCTCTTCATCGGCATCCTGACGAGCTACACGCTGCAGCCCCTGGTGACGGGCCTCCATCGCTTCCGCGTGCCCCGCGCCCTCGGCGCTGCCCTCGTGCTGGGCGGCGCCCTCCTGCTGACGGGGGCGGTGGTGAACGCCCTGTGGGCCGATGCGGTGGCGCTGTTCGACCAGCTTCCCACCGCCGCTCGCAAGCTGCGCCAGTCGATGCAGAACACGGCCTCGTCCAGCGGGCCGCTCGCCAGCGTACGGGAGGCGGCGACCGAACTCGAGCATGCGGCGTCGGCGGCGTCCGGCCAACGGCCGAAGAGCGCGCCGCCGGCGCCCGCGCCATCGGTGTCCCAGTCCGCGCAGCAGTTCGTCCTCGCGCGCGCGCTCGAAGCGCTGGAGATCGCCTCGCAACTGCTGGTCGCGGTGCTGATCGCGTACTTCCTGCTCGCGGCCGGCGATTTCTTCCGCCGCAAGCTCGCGCATCTCGCCGGACCGACGCTCGCGCGACGCCGGGTCACCGTCGAGATCCTCCACGAGATCGATCTCCACGTGCAGCGCTACATGCTGGTGCTGCTGCTCACCAACGTCCTCATCGGCCTCGCGACGTGGGGCTTCTTCGTCGCGATGGGGGTGGAGCGCGCAGGACTCTGGGGACTCATCGCCGCGGTCTTCCACACCGTGCCCTACGCCGGCATCGCCCTCGTGGCGCTCGCCGGCGCGGTCGCGGGGCTGGTGCAGTTCGGGGAGGTCACGATGGCGCTCTACCTCGCCGGGGGCGTGCTCCTGATCGCCGCTGCCATCGGCACCGGGCTCAACACCTGGATCCAGAGCCGCGCTTCGCGCATGAACGCGGTCGTGGTGTTCTCCGGCGTGCTGTTCTTCGGCTGGCTGTGGGGCGCCTGGGGACTGCTGCTCGGCGTGCCCCTGCTCGCCGTGGTGAAGACGATTGCCGACCGCGTGCCGGAGATGCTGCCGGTCTCGGAGCTGATGGGCGACTGAACGGCGCGCGGCTCAGTGTGGCGTGGGACGCGCGGCGGCGGGATCGCTCGGCGCGTCCACCTTGCCGTCCTCGATGGCGCGCTGCGTGGCCGGGTTGTGCTTCGACACCGCCTCCTGATGGCGCTGCGGCGTCAGCAGGTGGCGCGTCACCTCCGCGCCGAGGAAGAAGATGATCGCCGAGTAGTACACCCAGAGCAGGAACACCGCGAGCGATCCGGCGGCGCCGAACGTGGACGCCGGCGCCGAATTGCCGAGATAGAGCCCGATGGCGAAGCGGCCGACGCTGAAGAGCACTGCGGTGAGCAGCGCCGCGCCCGCGACTTCCTTCCACGCGAGGTCCACCTCGGGCAGGAGCTTGTAGATCGCGGCGAACATGCCGGTGACCACGAGCATCGCCACGGCGAACCCCAGCACGCCCACGGCCACCGCGCCCTCGATGCCGAACCAGCCCGCAAGGTCGCGCGAGAACGCATCGAGCGCCGCGTTGACCGCGAGCGAGACGAGCAGCAGGAAGGCCAGCACGAGCACCAGGCCGAACGAGAGCAGCCGCGAGCGGATCAGGCCCCAGATGCCGCTCGGCGCCTTCGCCTGCACGCCCCAGATCTGGTCGAGGCTGTCCTTCAGCTCCGCGAACACGGTGGTGGCGCCGATCAGCGCGACGATGAACGCGATGATCGCCGCCACCCCGGCCTTCTGGTCCTGATGCATGCTCGAGAGCAGGCTCTCGAGCAGTCCGGCGCCCTCGTCCCCCACCAGATTGCGCGTCTCGGCGACGATCGCTTCGGCCGCGGCGCCGGAGTCCACGAACAGGCTCACGACCGCGATGACGATCACCAGCAACGGCGCGATGGAGAACACCGTGTAGTACGCGAGCGCGGCCGCCTTGCGCGCGATCTCGTCCTCGATCCAGGCGTTCGCGAGGGTCTTCGCGAACGCCACCGCACGTGAAGCCGCCATGCGGGACCGCTCAGTGCGCTCCGGGCCGGGGCCGCCCGGCGAGGAACTTTCCGACCCATTGCGACGGGTCGCCGTAGCGCAGCTTGATGAGCGTCATGCCGATGCCGGTGGCGAGGCCGAGCAGTCCGCCGGCCTTCGCCGTCTTCGGCGCCGCCGGCTTGCGCGACGTCACCCGCGCGAGGAAGAAGCCCAGGCCGGCCGCCGCGCTGATCACGCCCGGCGAGACAGCGAGGGAGCGCGTCGCGGCGCCGACCTCGTCCACGTCTCGCTCCAGCCGCGCGCGCCGTGCGGCGATGCGCTCCTCGAGCTGGTGGATGTGCACTTCGATGTCGTCTTCGTTCCGCATGTCAGGGCTCCTGGGCGGGCGGCTCGCGCTTCAGCTGGCGCACGGTGGCCGCGAACATGAGATTGGGCAGCTTGCTGCGGATCCAGAACGCGAGCACGGCCGCGAAGACGAGATTGCCGATCGAGGCGACGACGAGGCCCACCCACCACGGCGTGCCTTCGCCTGCCGCCCAGGCCACGGCACTGCCAACCAGGGCGAGCCACGCGGTGACCACGAGCAGCGCCGCGACGAGCCCTGCCGCGAAGATCTTGACCAGCGACAGGCCGGCGCGTTGCACCTCGAGCACGGCGAGCAGCGCGTGATCCCGCCCGATCAGGCGCACGTCGTCCCACAGCCGGCGCAGGGAGCTGGTGAACTGCTGCGCCTCGCTCGCCGGCGCGCGCCGGGGACCGTCCATCGGCGCATGCCCGCTGAAGTCTGCGCTCATCGGGGCCACCGCAGCGCGAGCAGCGACGCCGCGAGCACCGTCAGCAGGGCCAGCAGCAGGACCGGACGGCGGCGCACGTACCCCGCCGTCCCGCGCAGAAGCTCCGCCAGCGATGCGCCGAAGCGCGCGGCGTGATCGGACACCCGCGTCGCGGCGATCGCGGCGGTGGCCGCCATGCCGTCTGCGACCTCCGTGGCGAGGATCATCATTTCCGCTGCCGGATCCCGGTCGAGCGCGCGACTCATCCGCATGTCGTTCCCTCCTGGTCAGCCGCTCACGGCGGCATGCGCGCTCGCCTATGCAACCGCCATGCCACGGGGCCGCGTCGGGCACGCGCGTTGCTGTCCAGCACGGCATCCATGGACGAGCTGCTCGCACTCTTCGCAATCAACGTGCCGGTGTGGGAGATCGCCGTGCGCGGGACGGCGATCTACTGGTTCCTGTTCGTGCTCTTCCGATTCGTGCTGCCGCGCGAGGTCGGCGCGGTCGGGGTCGCCGACATGCTGGTGCTGGTGCTCGTCGCCGACGCGGCCCAGAACGCGATGGCGGGGGACTACGACACGATCTCGGAAGGGGCGCTGCTCATCGGCACCATCATGGGGTGGAACGCACTGGCGGACTACGCCGCGTGGCGGTTCCCGGCCGTCGGCCGCGTTCTGCAGTCGAAGCCGTTGGTCCTGGTGCGCGACGGCCGCATGAACCTGCGCAACATGGCGCGGCAGTTCGTCACCGAGGACGAACTCCTGGGCAAGCTGCGGGAGCACGGCGTGGACGACGTGCGGCGCGTCAAGTCGGCCCACCTCGAGTCGGGCGGGGAGGTGTCGGTGGTGCTGTTCGAAGGCAAGGCGGACAAGCCGCCGGGACCACGCGCGCCGATATGACCCTTCAGCCCGCGGCGGTGCGCGCGGGACGCTCGAGGCCGCTCAGGAGCCGCTCGAAATAGGCCACCGTCCGCGGCAGGCCCTCGGACATCGGCACCGTCGGTCGCCACCCCAGCGCGCGCTCGGCCAGCTCGATGCTGGGGCGGCGCTGCGTCGGATCGTCAGCCGGCAGGGGCGCATACACGATCCGGGAACGCGAGCCGGTGATCTCGATGATGCGCTCGGCGAGCGCCCGTACCGTGCACTCCTCGGGATTGCCGAGATTCACCGGGCCCGCGAAGTCGTCCTGGGTATCCATGAGCCGGACGAGCCCGTCGATGAGGTCGTCCACGTAGCAGAAGGAGCGCGTCTGGGTGCCGTCGCCGTAGAGCGTGATCGGCTCGTTGCGCAACGCCTGCACGATGAAGTTCGACACCACGCGCCCGTCGTTGGGATGCATGCGCGGCCCGTACGTGTTGAAGATGCGCGCCACCTTGGTGACCAGCCCGTGCTGGCGGCGGTAGTCGAAGAACAGCGTCTCGGCGCAGCGCTTGCCCTCGTCGTAGCAGGCGCGCAGGCCGATCGGATTCACCCGCCCCCAGTACGACTCGTCCTGCGGATGGCGCTCGGGATCGCCGTACACCTCGCTCGTCGACGCCTGCAGGATGCGCGCCTTCACGCGCTTCGCGAGGCCGAGCATGTTGATCGACCCGTGCACGCTGGTCTTGGTGGTCTGCACCGGATCGAACTGGTAGTGGACCGGCGACGCCGGGCAGGCGAGGTTGTAGATCTGGTCCACCTCGACGTACAGCGGAAACGTGATGTCGTGCCGCAGCAGCTCGAAGGCGGGGTGGCCGCGCAGGTGATCCACGTTGTGCCGGGTGCCCGTGTAGAAGTTGTCCACCGCGAGGACGTCGTGCCCGGCGGCGAGCAGCCGTTCGCAGAGATGCGACCCGAGAAAGCCGGCGCCGCCGGTCACCAGAATGCGCACGCGCCGCGGATCCCTCATCCCGTCATCTCCCTGTCATGTCGGCGACCCGTTCGAGGGTCGCGCTCCAATCCGCCACGAACCGGCCGATCCCGAAGCGCTCGGCCGCGTCGCGCTGCGCCTGCTCGCCGAGACGACGGGCTGCCGCGGGGTCGGCGAGCAGCCAGTGCATCGCGTCCACCAGCCGGTCGACGCTCGTGTCCACATAGCCATTCTCGCCATTGCGTATGACAGTAGGCAGTTCGGTGGTGGCCAGCCCGACGATCGGCATGCCGAGCAGCATCGCCTCGCACAGCGCGAGGCCGAGACTAGTGTAGCGGATGGGGTGGAAGAAGAAGCGGTATTGCGCCTCCCGCTCCAGGAGGCGCGCGTAGGGCAGTTCGCCCTGCCCCCCCAGGCTCTCGGCGTCCATGCCGTAGAGGTCCAGCGCGACGCGCTGGCGCACGTCGCGGAATACGTCGAGCCCGAGGCGGCGGCCGCGGCGCTGCAGATGGTTCACCACCACCACCCCGCGCTCGAGTTCCCCGGTGTAGCGGACGCCGGTCGGCACCACGACGCCGTGGTCGATCACGTGCGTCGGCGTGGCGCCGTTGTCCCACATGAGCTGGTTGAACGCCGTGACGTGCACCACGAGCAGGTCGGCGCCCTCGGCCGGGTGGCGGGTGTTGGTCGGATGCGCCTGCGGCGGGTCGTGCTCGAGATAGATCTTCGGGAGCCGCCGCTGCTCCGGCGACAGGATCTCGTGCTGGTCGGCGAGATAGTGCTCGCGGGACTGGAAGAGGACCAGGTCGAACGCCATGTCGCGCACCGCCTGCACCGGACAATCGTGCACGTTGTCGCCCCAGGGCAGCACGCCGGCGCGGCCCGCGTATCCGGGCGGCCGCTCGGGCTTGCACAGCAGGTACCAGTCGTGCGGCACCTGCGAGAGGTAGTACATGTAGTTGCCGTGGACGTGCCAGGTGAGGATCCGCAGACGCCGGCCGGGCTGCGCGAGGGCGGCCTCGCAGCCGCCGGCCGTGGGGCTAATGGAGGACACGCCGGGCGCTCGCGGGGGGCATCTGCCCCGGGCCTCTCGGCGCGACGGCGGCGCAGACCCGGCGCACGTCCAGCATTTCCACGGCGGCCCTGAATACCGCGGCCGGCGACACGCCGTTTGCACAGGGATGACCGATGGGACACTCGCGATGCGCGCAGGGGCGGCACGGCACCGGATGGAACACGACGCGATGGCGCCGGGCATCGAGCGGCGCCCAGCGTTCGGGGTCGGCGCCGCAGCACACCACGACGCTCGGGACGCCGAGCGCCGCGGCGATGTGCGACACGCCGGTGTCGTTGCAGACCAGCAGCCGCGCACCGGCGATCACCGCTGCCACCGCGCCGAGCGACGTCGCGCCCGCGAGATCGGCCACCTCGCAGCCCGCGGCGGCGGCGACGGCGCGCGTGATCGCACGCTCGCTCGCGCTGCCGGTGAGTACCACGCGCAGGTCGAGCGCGGCCAGCTGGGCGGCCACCGCCCCGAACGACTGCGGCGGCCAGCGGCGGCTCGCCAGCTGCGATCCGGGGTGCAGGCAGACGTATTCCCCGGGGCGCAGACCGTGCGCCGCCATGAGGGCGGACGCGGCGTCGACGTCGCGGTCATCCAGCGGAAACTCGAGGCCCTTGCCCGCGAGCGGTACGCCGAGATAGGCGATGAGCGCGAGGCAGCGCTCGATCTCGTGCCCCGTGTCCGGCCACGGGAAAAAGCGATGCGGGTCCGGACACCACTGCCCTTCGGCATGGAACCCGGCGTTGATGCGCGCGCCCATGCCGACCAGGACCGGATTGGTGATCACGCCGCTGCCGTGCATCTGCAGCGCGACGTCGAAGCGCGCCGCCTGGGCAGCAGCGAAGAACCGCGGAAGCCCGGCGAGATCGACCGCGCGCTCGGGCAGGCCGGGATAGCCGGGAAACTCGATGAACGCGTCGACGAGATGCGCGAACCGCGCGGCGAACTCGCGCGCCCACGGCAGGCCGACGAGCGTGATCTGGGTGCGCGGAAAGGCGCGCCGCAGCGCGCGCAGCGCCGGTACGGCGCAGAGCATGTCGCCCAGTTGCAGGGCGCGGAGCACGGCGATGCGTTCCGGCGTCGGCCCGCCGTAGTCGGGCACGGCAGCAGCCATCAGAACCGTCCCTCGAAGTGGGCGCAGCCGCGGCACAGCTCCGGCGGGTCATCGGAGGCGAGCCGCGCCCGGAACGCCTCGAAGCCCGGGCCCGACCAGACCGCCTGCGCCCCGTGCGCGAGCATGCTCCCGAAGTTCAGCCGGTCCGGCGTGCCCACCATGCAGCAGGGCATCGCCTCGCCGCGCCAGCTCACGTAGGCGCCGGTGAGCGGCCAGTCGCAGCCGCGGGGGTTGGGCGAGGCCGGCGCGGACTCGAGCCGCGGCAGGCGCAGCTCGACGCCGCGTTCCGCGGCCACCGTGCGTGCGGCGGCGAACACCGGCTCGATCTCCGCCGCGGCGAGTGTCTCGGTGGTCTGGGCCGCGACGAAGGCGCGCATCGGCGCGTAGCGCGGCGGCAGTGCGGCTTCGCTGAAGTCATGCGCGAGGCGCTGCACGAACAGACGCGGCACGCCTTCCTCGGCGGCGAGCCGCACCAGTGCCGGGAGCTCCGCGAGGTTCTCGCGCATCAGCACCATCACCAGCCGCAACGCCGGACGGGGAGCCTCCTCCGCCGCGACGGCGGCCACCAGCCGCCGAAGGTTGCGCAGGACCTTGCCGAACCGGGCGCCCACGCGGATCCGCTCGTAGGTCGGCGCGGTCGCGCCGTCGAGCGAGACGTGGATCGCGGCGAGACCGCAGCTCGCGCACTCGCGCGCGCGCCGCTCGGTGAGCAGGGTGAGATTGGTGTTCAGCGACACGCTGATGCCGCGCGCGGCCGCATAGCGCACCATGTCGAAGAAGCGCGGATGCATCAAGGGCTCGCCCAGCCCCTGCAGGTGCAGCTCCTGCAGGCCGACGAACTGGTCGATGAGGCGCGTGTAGTCTGCGAACGGCATGGCGGCGAGACCGCGCGCGGGGCCGTCCTCGCGGAAGGGCACGGCGCACATGCGGCAGGCGAGGTTGCACTGCCCGACCGGTTCGAGTTGCAGGAACGGCGGCAGCGGCCGCGCCGGTCTGCGGGGCACGCCGGCACGCTCGCCGGCCGCCGGAACGAAGATGATCGGGGCGTTCACAGGAAGGGCACCCGGAAGCGGACCGCGCCCCGCAGGCGCCAGTACACCGCCACGAGCGGTATCGCCGCCGAGGTCACCACCATCTCGGCGACGTGCGACGCCGTCCGCCGCGTGCGGGCGAGCCGCCTCGCCGCGAAGTCCAGCGTCAGCGCGAGCCATGCGGCCGCGCCCGACCACGCGAGCGCCGGGCTGCCGGCCGCGAGCCCGAGCAGCGCGAGGAGCACGGCGACCACGACCGCGTAGTAGCGCCACGGCGTGGCGTGCCGCGCCACCTCGCGGTACCACTGCGGATATTTCTTGTACAGCAGCGCGTCGAACAGGATCTTCCGCTGCTGCTTCAGGCTCACGCCCCAGGGCGCGGGCCGGATCGGGTGCACCACCACGACTTCCGGGGCGTAGCGGATGTCGGGATAGCGGGTGCGCAGGGCGAAGAAGAGGTCCGAGTCCTCGCGCCACGCCAGCCGGAAGCGCTCGTCGAAGCCCCCCACCGCCTGCAGCGCTTCGACGCGCACGAAGCAGTTGGCGGTGACGAAGCCCCCGTCGGCGAGGCCCGCGGCGTCGCGCTCGTAGTCGGTGGGATCGGGCGGCAGCGGCACGACCACCCGGCCCCACACCGCCGCGCAGTCCGAGCCGAGGGCCTGCACGCCCTGCCACAGCCAGTCGGCCGCCGGGACGGTGTCGTCGTCGGTGAACGCGATGATGCGACCCTGCGCGGCGCGCCATCCCACGTTGCGCGCTGCCGCCGGACCCTTCGCGCGCTGCGTGCTCGTGTAGCCGATGGTCGGCCCGCCCTGGCGCCCGATGGTGCGCGCCACCCAGTGCGTCACCAGATCGCGCGTCTCGGCCGACGGACCGTCGTCCACGACGATGATCTCGAAGGCCTCGGCGGGGAAGTCCTGCTTCACCAGGGCGGCGAGGCAGCGACCGAGCAGGTCCGGCCGGCCGAGGGTGGGAATCACGACCGAAACGAGCGGCGTCATGGCTTGTCGAGGAGGAACGGGCCGATGGCGAGCGCGTCGAGCGGCGAGCTCCAGAAGCACTCCACGGCGTCGCGCGGCGAGCACACGATCGGCTCGCCCCGGGTGTTGAACGAGGTGTTGACGAGCACCGGCACGCCGGTGATCGCCTCGAAGTCGGCGAGCAGGCGGTGATAGAGCGGATTGCGGGCAGCGGTCACCGTCTGCACCCGGGCCGTGCCGTCGACGTGCCGGATCGCCGGCACGCGGTCCGCGCGCGCGCCCACCACGTCGTGCACGAAGAGCATGAACGGCGAGTCGGTGCAGCCTTCGAACCACAGGTGCGCCTTCTCCTCGAGCACGGCCGGCGCCACCGGCCGGAAGTCCTCGCGGTCCTTGATCTCGTTCAGGCGCTGCTGCATCTCCGCGGGGATCGGCGACGCGAGGATCGAGCGTGCGCCGAGCGACCGCGGCCCGAACTCCATGCGGCCCTGGAACCACCCGACGATCTTGCCGCTCGCCAGCCGCTCGGCCACCGCCGCGGTGTAGTGCGCCGGGCGCGAGTACGGCAGCTTCGACCACGCGAGGAACGACTCGATCTCCTGCTCCCCGTACTGCGGCCCGAGGTACACGTCCTGCATGGTCCACCGGCGCGGACCGCCGCGCTCGCGGTGGTCGACCCAGAGCGCAGCGCCGAGGGCGGTGCCCGCGTCGCCCGCGGCCGGCTGCACCCACACGCGCCGGAACGCGCCGTCGTCGCGGATGCGCGCGTTCATCACGCAATTGAGCGCCACGCCGCCGGCCATCGCAAGGTTCTCCGCACCCGTCTCGCGCGCGAGCCAGCGCGCCATCCGGACGGCGGTCTCCTCGAGCACGACCTGCAGGGAGCGCGCAATGTCGAAATGGCGCTGTGCCATCGGGCCGCCGCGCGTCCGGGCGGGGCCGAGCACCTCGTCGAGGCGGCCCCGCGCGGTGGTGTAGCGGCCCTCGCCTTCCCAGCGCACGATGCGGCGGAACGCGTCCGCATACGCCGGCTCGCCGTAGGAGGCCAGCGCCATCACCTTGTACTCGTCGGAGGAGTGCAGGAAGCCGAGGTG
>CAZKHE010000057.1:0-27593 GCA_964552535.1 uncultured Enterobacteriaceae bacterium
GCGCGAGCGGGCCGACGAGCGAATAGTCGAGCGTGACGTGCACGCGGGTCGCCGCCCCGCTTTGCTCGGCCACGAGCCGGTAGGCGATGTCGCCGCGGGCGCGCGACCCCGAGAGCGAATCGGTGCCGGCGCCGCGGAAGGTCGCGCGCTGCTGCGCGTCGTCCCGGTCGAGCGTGGCGGCACCGTTGAACGCCGCGCTCATCGGGCCGAACTTGATCCGGATGCGGCCCTTGGCGGAGCGCGCGTCGTGCTCGGAGAGCTCGGCGCCGGGCAGGCACTCCGACGTGGTCTTGAGGTCGCCGAGGACCTGCCACACCGCGGCCGGCGGATGCGGCACGAGGAAGCTGTCCTCGATGCGCGTCAGTCCCTTGCGGTCTTCCCCGGCCGCCGCATCGGCGATGGGCGCATTGGCGGCGGGGGCCGATGCCGCGGCGACCGGTGCGGCCGCCGCCGGCGTGAAGGCGGCGAGGGGCGCGGGCGCAGAGGGGCGAACGCCGGCTGCGCCGAGGGGCGCCGCCGCCGCAGCCGCCATCGTGGGCGCGGCGACGGCAGTGGCCGTATCGGCCAGCACGCTCTTCACCGCATTGACGATGCCGACGTAGCCGGTGCAGCGGCACAGGTTGCCGGAGAGCTCGGTCCGCACGCGCTTCTCGTCGGCACCGGGCAGGCGGGAGCAGATGTCTCGCGAGGTGATCAGCATGCCCGGGGTGCAGAAGCCGCACTGCAGGCCGTGGTGCCGGGTGAACGCCGCGCGCAGACGGTTCATCAGGGCGTCGTCGTCGAAGCCCTCGATGGTCCGGACCTCGCGGCCCTCGCAGGCGACGGCGTAGGTGATGCACGAGCGCACCGGCTTCCCGTCGAGCAGCACGTTGCAGGCGCCGCAGACGCCGTGCTCGCAGCCCAGGTGCGTGCCGGTCAGGCGGCACTCCTCGCGAAGGAAATCCGCAAGGTGCGTGCGCGGTTCGACGAGCGCCTCGATGCGCTCGCCGTTGACGGTGATGGCGACGGCTTTCTTCATTGCGGCAGGACCTGCTGGAGGGCGCGGGCGAGCGCGGCGGCGTGGGTCGCGCGCTGCACGGCGTCGGAGTCGGGCGTCACGCCGGCGACCGCTTTCGCGCAGTCGTCGCGCGTCCACTTGGCCGTCTGTGCGAGTTGCGCCGCGAGCGCCGGCAGCGGCTTGGGGGTGGTGTCCAGTGCGCCGAGGAAGACGCGTGCGACCCGCCGCTCGGGATCCAGCACCACCGCGGCGGCCGCTTCGGGGAACTCGCCGGTCTTGCGGCAGAACTTCCAGTAGCCCCAGCGTGCGCCCGCGGCGAGCTTGGGCACTTCCACGCCTTCGAGCACCTCGTCGTCGGCAAGCTCGGTGGTGTAGGCGGCTTTCATGTAGGCATCGGCGGCGAGCGTGCGCTTGCCGCGCGGCCCCGACACGTGGAGCGTCGCGCCGAGCGCAGCCATCGCGAGCGGCCAGTCCGCCGCAGGGTCGGCATGGGCGAGGCTGCCGCCCACCGTGCCCCGGTTGCGCACCGCGCGGTAGGCGATGTTCGCCGCGACGGCGCGAAGCATGCCGTCGGCCGGCAGCGGCCCGGCGCCGTCCTCGATCTCGGCGTGCGTGATGCCGGCGCCGATCCACACGCGGTCGCCGCGGTCCTCGATCGCGCGCAGCGCGTCGACCTGCGTGACGTCCACCAGCAGTTTCGGGCGCGCGAGGCGCAGGTTCAGCATGGGCCCCAGCGACTGCCCGCCCGCCATGAGCTTCGCCTCGCCGTTCGCGCCGGCGAGCGCGCTCACCAGCCCGGAGAGGTCGCGCGGCGCGACGTAATCGAATGCAGCGGCTTTCATTTCAGTTGTCCACGCTACGAGGGGGCAAGCCCCCTCGTGCTCCCCGAAGCCAGAAAACCATTTCTGTCATTTCTATGCCGCCCGCCGTTTTGGTTGATCGGCCTTCGCGCGCTCGATGCCTTCGAGCACCTTGCGCGGCGTGAGCGGCGTCTGCGACACCTCCACGCCGAGGTGCTTCAGCGCGTCGTTCACGCCGTTGAAGATCACCGCCGGCGGCGCGATCGCCCCGCCCTCACCCATGCCCTTGATGCCGAACTCCGTGTACGGGGACGGCGACTCGAGGTGGTAGATGCGGAAGCTCGGGATCTCGGTGGGCCCGGGCAGCATGTAGTCGGCGAGCGTCGAGGCGTTGGGCTGGCCGTTGGCGTCGTACTGCACCTCCTCGTACATCGCGGTGCCGATGCCCTGCGCGGCGCCGCCGTAGGTCTGGCCCTCGACCACCATCGGGTTCACCAGCGTGCCGCAGTCCTCGACGATCACGTAGTCGAGAATCTCCACGCTGCCGATCTCCGCATCGACGGCGACGATCGCGGCGTGCGACGCGTAGCTGAACACGCCCGAATCGACCTTCGGCCGGAAGCCGACCACCGCCTCCAGGCCGCCCATGTCCACGTCCTTCGGCAACTTGTCGGGGCGCTTGTACCAGGCGGAGGCGACGTCGGCGACCGTCAGCGAGCCCTTCGGGCCGATCACGCGGCCGGCTTCGAACGTCGCCTCCTCCGGCGTACAGCCGAGCAGGTGCGCGCCGATGCGGACGAATCGCGGAATGAGCGTCCGGCACGCGTTCGCCACCGCCCCGCCGGCCATCACGATGCTGCGCGAGGCGTACGTGCCCGTGGAGAACGGCGTGGTGCCGGTGTCCCCGTGCGTCACCTGCACCTGCGCGACCGGAATGCCGATCACCTCGTGCGCGATCTGCGCGAGCGTGGTCTCCATGCCCTGGCCGTGGGAGTGCACGCCGACACGCACCTCCAGGCCGCCGTCGGGCGTGACGCGCACCGCGGCCTGGTCGTACCCCGGCACGATCGGCAGCCCCCACGCCGCGAAGACGCTGGTGCCGTGGGCCGACTGCTCGCAGTAGCTCGCGAAGCCGATGCCGATGAGCCGGCCGTCCTCCAGGGGACCCTCGCGCTGGCGCTTGCGCCACTCCTCGAAGCGGATCTTCTCCTTCGCGATGAGCAGGCTGCGCGGATAGTCGCCGGAGTCGAAGTGCTTGCGCGCCACGTTGTTGTACGGCATCGCCGACGTCGGCACCAGGTTCTCGAGGCGCACCTCCCACGGCTCCCGGTTCACCGCCCGCGCCACCGCGTCGATGAGCAGATCCATGGCGAAGCAGACGCCGGTGCGGGCGACACCGCGATACGGGAGGAACCCCGGCTTGTTGGTGGCCACGCAGTGCGTGGTGACGCGATAGCCCCGGAAGTCGTAGGGCCCCGGCAGGTTGCCGGTCGCCTGGCCGGGCTCGAGGCCGATGGTGAACGGCCAGTTGGAGTAGGCACCGCCGTCGATGGTGATCACGGCGTCGAGCGCGAGGAGCCGGCCCTTCTCGTTGGCGTAGGCGGTGAGCTTGTAGTGGTGCTGGCGCGCATTGGCGCCGGCCACGAGATGCTCGCGGCGGTCCTCGACGTAGCGGAAGGGCTTGCGGTACGTCATCGCCAGCCAGGCGACGCAGAGCTCCTCCGGCTGCAGGATGCACTTGTAGCCGAAGCCGCCGCCGACGTCGGGCGAGACCACGCGTACCTGGCGCTCCTCCAGGCCGAGCATCTGCGCGACGCCGACGCGGATGAGGTGCGGCACCTGCGTCGAGGTGTACATCACGAGCTGATCGGCGCGATCGTCCCAGTGGGCGAGCACCGCCTTGCCTTCCATCGGCACCATCGCCTGGCGCGACAGCTCGATCTCGCGAGTCACCACCACCGCCGCCTCCGTGGCGTGCTCGGCGAAGCCGCTTTCGTAGTTGAGCGTCAGGAACAGGTTGTCGTCCCACTCCTCGTGGACGCGGACGTTCTTCTCCGCGCGCGTGGCGTGCGAATCGATCAGCGCCGGCAGCTCGTCGACGTCGAGCTCCACCGTCTCGGCGATGTCCTCGGCTTCGGCGCGCGTGCGCGCGATGCACATCGCCACCAGCTCGCCGACGAAGCGTACCTTGTCCCTCGCCAGCGCGTACTGGCTCGAGACCTTGTAGGTCGGCAGCGTCGAGCCCGCCGCCATCGGCCGCAGGCCGACGAGGTCCTCGCACACGAAGACCGCCGGCTCGCGCCCGGGCGGCTTGCGGATGGCGCGGATGCGGCCATGCGCGACCGGCGAGCGCAGGAAGGCCACCTCCATCTGGCCCGGGAGCTTCATGTCGGACACGAAGCTGCCGCGGCCGTGCAGGTGGCGCACGTCCTCCTTGCGCGGCACGCGCGCGCCGATGCCTTCGCCGGGTTTGCCGTGCTCTTCGCTCATGCGTGCTCCTTCGGTGCGTGCGGCGGAATCCGGTCCGCCCAGGGTCGTACCTGCTCGATCACCCGTGCGAGGGCGAGCAGCCGCGCATCCGCGTACCAGGGTGCGACGAGCTGCAAGCCGACCGGCAGCCCGGCGGCGGTGAAGCCGGCGGGTACGCTGACGGCCGGGTGACCGGTCAGGTTGAAGACGTTGAGATACGGTGCCCAGGCGACGCGCAGGTCGCCGGCGTCCTGGCCATCGATGACGATCGGCTGCTCGACGCGGTGATCGATCGTCAGCGGCGGTGCGGCGAAGGTCGGGGTCGCGACGCAGTCGAACCCCGCGAACCAGCCCTGCACGGCGCGGAAGATCGCGGTGCGCTTGTAGATCGCGCCGAGCAGCTGGGGCCCGGTGTACGCGCCGCCGGCGCGGATGCCCTCGACGAAGCCGGGTTCGAGCTGGTCCTTCACTTCGTCCAGCTTCGCGAAGAACCGCGCCGCCCAGTTCGACTGCTGCAGCACCCGCCAGGTCGGCTCGACGTTCTCGAACGGTTCGTCCACCGCGACAACTTCCGCGCCCTGCGCTTCCAGCGCGCCGAGCGTCTCGCGGCAGCGGGCCTCCACTTCGCGGTCGAGGTGCACGTTGCCCAGTCGCCGCCGCCACGCGATGCGCTTCCCGCGCAGGTCGAGCGGCTGGTCAAGCGCCGCGCGCGCGGCAGGCAGCGGCACCGCAATCGAGTGCGGATCGCTGCCGTGGGGGCCCGCCATGACGTCGAGCGCCAGCGCCGTGTCCGCAACGCTGCGCGCGATGATGCCCAGGTGGATGAAGTTGTTGAACGCGTCCGGCACCTGGTTGTGCGGGATGATGCCGAGGGTCGGCTTGAGGCCCACGACGCCGCAGCAGGCGGCCGGCAGCCGCGTCGACGCGCCTGCATCGGTCGCGAGCGCGATCGGCCCCAGCCCCGCCGCCACGGCCGCCGCCGACCCGCCGCTCGAGCCGCCAGGCGTGTGATCGAGGCTCCACGGATTGCGCGTCACGCCCGTCACGGGCGAATCGGTGAGCAGCTTGTAGGCGAACTCGGGCGTCGTGGTCTTGCCGATCACGATCGCGCCGGCTGCCCGGAGCCGCTGCACCGCGACCGCGTCCGCATCCGGCACGTTGGTCGCCATGGTGCGCGAGCCCCACATGGTGCGGATCCCGGCGGTGTTGACGATGTCCTTCACCGACACCGGCACCCCGGCGAGCGGCCCGAGCGTCTCGCCGGCCGCGATGCGACGATCGACCGCCTCTGCGGCCGCACGCGCCGCATCGCCCGCGACGGTGGCGTACGCGTTCAAGGTCTCCTGCGCCGCGGCGATCCGCGCGAGGCAGCGCTCCACCGCTTCGACAGCGGTGGTGCGGCGCGCAGCAATGGCCTGCGCCAAGGCGCCCGCTTCGACGAACGGACCGGTCTCGGCCCGGTGTGGCTGTGTCGTCAAACCTCTTGCTCCCGGTGAATTCCGGCGGCGCGCCCTGTGCCGGGTGCTGCCGCTTCTGCTGTGCCTCGGCTAGACTCGCGCGTTCCGTCCGCACGAGCCCGTCTCGATCAGTGCCTACCGCCTCCCGCAAATCGTCCGTACCGCGCCGCCGCGTGCCGGCAGCCGCGGCCCCGGCGCGCAACGAACCGCGCCTGCCGCTGTGGTCCCGTCCCGGCTATCTCGTGCGGCGCCTCAACCAGATCCACTACGCCCTCTTCGCCGAGGAGTGCCGCGAGTTCAACGTGACGCCGGTGCAGTACGGCCTGCTGACCGCCCTCTTCATCCGCGGCAAGCTGGACCAGGTGTCGCTCGCCGAGGAACTCGGCATCGACCGCACCAACGTGGCCGAGGTGCTCAAGCGCCTCTCCGCACGGGGGCTGGTGCGCCGCGAGGAAAACCCCGCCGACCGCCGCGCGCGCCTCGCCTCGCTCACCGCGAAGGGACAGAAGCTCACCGGCAGCATGTACGCCGCCATGCAGCGCGCGCAGGACCGCTTCCTCGCGCCGCTCTCGCAGGCGGAACGCGACGCGTTCATGGCGATGCTGGTGCGGCTCATCGAGGCGAACAACGAGTACGGCCGCGCGATGATGCGCACGGACTGAGGGGGCATCAACGCCACAAGAGGGGGCTACGCCCCCCCTCGTCAGGGCATCAACGCCACAAGAGGGGGCTACGCCCCCCCTCGTGACTCCCCCCAAGTATGGCGCGGCTGCCAAGGTCGTCTCTAGACGGGGTAGACCAGGTCGTTGGCGATGATGATCGTGTCGTACACGCACTGCCGCTCGGCGAGCAGCAGGCGGCCGTCCACGCGGCGGAAGCGGTCGTAGTAGCGCCCGGCCTGGTGGATCGTCGTCGGACCGTCCACCAGCGTCTGCAGCAGGATGTAGTTGGAGACCGCGCGGATGTCCTCGTTGGTCGCCGACAGCACGCGCACGTTGCTCACCAGGTGCAGCATGTAGCGCGGCGCGAACATCTGCGTGCGCGCGATGGCGAAGGCGCGGTCGCGGAGCATCGCGCGGCCTTCGGCATAGACCAGCCCCACCGGCAGCCCGGCGTCGGCGTTCTCCCGCGACGTGATGCGATAGACCGCGTCCTCGGTGAAGAATTGCGGCCAGCGCTCGACGTCCAGTGCGTCCAGCACGGCGCAGTACTCGTAGTGGAATTCCTCGATTTCCGCGCGCAGCTCGCGCACGGCAGCGGCCTCCACCGCCCGATGCTCGAATCCCGCCATCATGGTCTAGAGCTCCATCACGTCGCGATAGTGGCGATACATCGCCCGGATCGCGGATTCTGTAATCAGCGTCGTCGACGTTCCCTCCGAATCGCCGCCGAGCTTGAGGATGCCGACGTCGGTCGGCGAGCGGCGCACGCCTTCCTGCACGAACTTGATCGCCTCGTTGTCCTCCAGGCCGAGGAAGCCCGACGGCCCCATCAGGTTGCCCTGCTTGAGGCGATGGCGGGTCATCTCTTCGGTGTCGCCTTCGTAGCCGAACATCACCCAGATCATGATCATGCTGTGCGGGCCGTTCGGCACGATATGGCGGATGCCGAGCGTGTTCATCTCGCGCTGCACGATCAGGTTGGGCCAGATGGTCTGCATGGTGACCGACCAGGGGCTCTTGAACTCCTTCACGTAGTTCAGGAAGCTCGGGTCGGCGAGCGTCATGTCGTCGCGGAAGGCGCGCATCTCCTTCTTCGCCGAATCGTCCACCGAGGCGGCGACGTCGTCCGGCTTGGCCGAGCCCATGGTGCCGTGGCGCCCGGACTTGTCCGCCAGCATGATCGATTTGTTGCCGGCGACCAGCAGCCCGAACGACACGAGATACGAGTGCAGCAGCGTCGCGTGGTACGGGTCCTTGAGGTTCTCGTGATAGAGCTTCCAGTTCCCGGGCAGCTCGTTGCGGTAGTAGCCGAGGATCCTCAGCTTGCGCCCGTCGAAGGTCGCCTCGAAGTCCTCCATGATCTCCGGGCCGAAGTACTCGGCCAGCGGCTCCATGTCGTTCGCGAACGAGGCGAACACCACGCCCCGATGGCGCGTTACGGCGAGCTTTTTGAGGCCGTGATTCTCGTTCTTGAAGTCGGGCGGCATGCCGCCCTCCTTCTTCACCCCGCGCTTGAACGGGATGCCCTGGAGGTTGCCCTTGAGGTCGTAGGACCACTGGTGATACGGGCAGACGAACTCCTTGGCGTTGCCGCGCTGGCTGCGGCAGAACTCGGCCCCGCGGTGCGCGCACCGGTTCTCGAAGACGTGGATCTCGCCCGCCTCGTCGCGCGACACCACCACCGGCGTCGGCCCGACGAAGGAGCGCTTGTAGTCGCCCGGATTCGGGATTTCCGCCTCCAGCGCGACGAAGTTCCAGGTGCGGCCGTGGAAGATGCGCTCGACCTCGCGCCGGTAGATCTCCTCGCTGGTGTAGATCCAGTCGGGGACGTGGGTGAGGCCTTCTTCCGGCCACTTGAGATCCGCGGGAGCGGTCTCCTTCGGCATGGTGCCGACCGGATGAATGACGGTTTCCGCGCTGTACATGGTGCCCTCCGCAGTTAGGCAGCCCCGACGGCGAGCGAGCCCGCTCCCATCGCGCCGGCCAGGTCCTTCACGAGATCCTTGAGCTTGCGCGCCGGATCCTCCAGCGCGCGCACGTCGACCGCGGCGCCGGACTCGATCATGCGCTTCGCCTGGCGCAGGTCGGCCGCGGCGTTGAAGCCGACCGCCATGGTCATGCGTCCGGCCTCGAGCGCGAACGCGAGGCTGCGCGCCTCCCCGGGCGCGCCGCGCCAGACGATGCGCGCGTCGGTCGCGCACACGCCGAACATCTGGATGTTGAGGTCGTACTGGTCCGACCAGAACCACGGCAGCTCGTCGTAGGGCGCCGGCTCGCCCACCATGTTGCGCGCCACCTGGATCGCCTGGTTCTGCGCGTTCTGCCACGATTCGAGGCGGATGCGGCGTCCGGCATGGCGCGACGGCTGGTTGGCGACGTCGCCGGCGGCCCACACGTTGGGGAGCGACGTCCGGCCGAACGCGTCCACGACGAGGCCGTCGTTCGACTGCGCGCCCGCGGACTCCGCGAGCTCGGTGTTGGGAATCACGCCGATCGCGATGACGACCGCGTCGGCCGGCAGCTCGGTGCCGTCGGCGAGCACCACGTTCGAGACGTGGCGGTCGCCCTCGAGGCGGGCGAGCGCGGTGCCGAGGCGGATGTCCACACCGGCGCGCCGATGGACCGCCCCGATGGCGTCGGCCACCGCCCGCGGCATGACGCGCGCCAGCAGATGCGCTTCGCGCTCGACGATGGTGACGCGGCAGCCCCGGCCGGTCGCGCTCGCGGCGATCTCCAGGCCGAGGTACCCGCCGCCGATGACGACGACGCGCTTGCCCGGCGCCAGCTCGCGGCCCAGGGCCTCGCTGTCGGCGATGGTGCGGAGATAGAAGACGCCTTCCAGGCCTTCCGGCGCACCCGGCAGCGGACGGACGCGGCTGCCGGTCGCGATCAGGAGCTTCTCGTAGGCCACTGCCGTGCCGTCGGACAGGAAGACCTGCTGGGCGGACGGCGCCATTGCCACCGCGGTGACCCCGGTGGCGAGCTCGATCGACTGCTCCGCGTAGCGCTCGCGCGGAAAGATGAAGGTCTTCTCGGCGGGCTCGGCGCCGGTCAGCACGCCCTTGGAAAGCGCCGGGCGCTCGTAAGGGACCTCGCGCTCGTCGCCGATGAGACGGACCGGTCCGGCGTAGCCCGCGTCGCGCAGCGCGAACGCCGCGCGCGCGCCCGCCTGCCCGGCGCCGATGATGACGATGCCGCTCACGCGCGCGGCCCTACGGCAGCTCGACCTGCACGCGACCGCCGTCCTCGCGCACGGGGTACACGGTGATGCCCTGGGTGAGCGGTGCACACAGCGCCTTGCCGGTCGCGCACTCGAACCTGCCCTGGTGCAGCGGGCACTCGATGGTGCCGTCCTCGACGAAGCCGTCGGAGAGCAGCGCGTACTGATGCGTGCAGACGTTGTCGAAGGCGAACAGCGCCCCCTGCGTCCGGGCGACCGCGATCTTCTTCCCGCCCAGCTCGGCGCCGATCACCTCGTCCTCGTCCAGCGCCTCGGCGCCCGGCACGTCGATCCAACCCATGCTGCCTCCGCTTGCGGCCCGCGCCGGCGAAAATCGCTCAGCGTACCGCCTAATTTGCGAAGTGTACGTTCGATTGCCCTCCGCGTGTCAAGGGATGCACCGCGCGGAGGCGGCGCGCACGGTGCGGGTGCGCAGATTCGCTGCACCGCGGCAGAAGCGATGTCCCATAATGCGCCCGCCGTCCGCGTGCGCGGCGGCGCGGTGCGCGTCGGCGCGCCGCAATCCTCGGTCCATCCATCAGAAGACACACATGCCAGCCATCACCATCTTCAATCCCGACACGCTGGGCACCCCGCTCGGCCAGTACTCCCAGATCACGCGGGTCAAGGCCGCCTCCGAGTTCATCTTCATCGCGGGCCAGCTCGCCGCGGACAAGGCCGGCAACATCGTCGGCGTGGACGACTTCGACGCGCAGTGCCGCCAGGTGTTCGCCAACGTGCAGACCGCGCTCGAGGCGGTCGGCGGCGGCTGGGGGAACGTCGTGCAGTTCACCACCTACCTCGTGCACTCGCAGGACATCCCGAAGTTCATGGCCTACCGCAAGCGCGAGTTTCCGAAGTTCTTCCCCAACGGCGCGTACCCGCCCAACACCCTGCTGATGGTGGACCGCCTGGTGCAGGAGCCTTTCCTGGTCGAAGTGCAGGCGATCGCCGCGATCTGATCGTCCCGCCGACACCGCGCTCCCGCGGTGTCGGTTCGCCTGTCGGGGCGTGACGTCATTCACCGCACGTCGGCGGTGGACGCCGCTAAGCTGTGCCGCTGGTCACATCGCGCACCGCAAGGAGTCCACCATGGGCCTGCTCGACGGCATGCTCGGCAACGCCTCGAAGATCGACCCCGCCGCCATCCAGCAGGAGTTCGGCCGCATCCTCGCCCCCGGCGAGCGCGTGGAGCACGCCTACCAGCTCATCCGCGACTACTTCGTGTTCACCGACAAGCGCCTCGTGCTGGTGGACAAGCAGGGCCTCACCGGCAGCAAGGTCGAGTACCACTCCTACCCGTACCGCGCGATCACGCACTTCAGCATCGAGACCGCGGGCTCCTTCGATCTCGACGCCGAGCTGAAGATCTGGGTGTCGGGCGCCCCGCAGCCGATCTCGAAGACCTTCAACAAGAAGCTCTCGATCTACGAGGTGCAGAGCGTGCTGGCTAGCTACGTCCTGCGGTAGCCCGCAGTCGGCTCAGGCCGGCTCGTAGACGATCGCGCGCACCGGCGTGGGGTTGTAGTCGTTCACCGGGTTGTTCATCTGGGGACAGTTGGAGACCACCGCCAGGACGTCCATCTCGGCGCGGAGATCGACGTAGTCGCCCGGCTTCGAAATGCTGGGGCCCATGTCCATGGAGCCGTCGGCGGCCACCGGCACGTACATGAAGAAGTTGAGGTTCGCGACCATGTCGCGCGGCCCCATGCCGTACTTGCCGAGCTCGCCGAGGAAGTTGTCGCGGCAGCTCCAGTCGTCGGGCTTGTTGTAGCGCTTGCGGTTCAGCGCCTTGGAGCAGCACCCGCCGATGGTGTCGTGCTTGCCGCACGTGTCCGCCGTCACCGTGAACATCGCGTTGCAGTTCACCGAGTAGATCGTCGTGCCCTTGCCGATGAAGATGTTGCCGTTGATCTTCATCGTGTCCGCCGCGGCGTAGCGGTCCTCGGGATCGTGCGCGTTGTAGCACAGGAAATCGACGGCCTGCCTGCCCTCCAGGTCCACCAGGCGCAGCACCTGGCCCTTCGTGAGCTTGCGGCTCCAGCCCGCGCGCGCGGGGATGATCTCGTCGGACACGATGCGCCCGGCAACTGCTTCGTACGGCTTGGACATGCGCTCCTCCAGGATTGCGACGACGCGCAGTCTAGCGCGAGAGCGCGGTGCGGATGCGCGCGAGGAAGGCGTCGTGCCGGCGGTCCAGTGCCTTGTGGATGCCGTAGAGCGCGAGATAGCGCACCTCCGCGTCGCGGGCGACGAACCAGCGCAGGTAGCGCGTCACCATCTTCCGCGGCGGATCGCCGATGTACCACGCACCGAGGCGGTCGCGGCCGTACGTGGTCACCGCGACGACGCGCCGCAGGTGCGTGAGGTTCGGCCGCATCACGCCGGCCTCGTCGAGCCGGAAGGAGACGCCCGGGATCATGACGCGGTCCATCCAGCCCTTCAGGATGGCCGGCGGGCCGAAGCACCACACCGGGAAGCACAGCACCAGTGCCTGCGCCGCGAACAGCCGGTCCACGTAAGGCGCGATGCCCTCGCGGTTGCGCGCCGGGTCGAAGTAGCGCGAGCGCGCCTCCGCCGACAGCACCGGATCGAAGCCCTCGCGATAGAGGTCGCAGAGGTCGACCTCGTGGCCGCGCTCGCCGAGCGCGGCCACGATGGTGTCGCGAAGCCGGGCGTGGAGGCTGTCCTCGAGCGGATGGGCGTACAGGACGAGGTGGCGCACGTCGCCCGGTCAGCGGCCCGCCTTGGGATCGAGCAGCACCGCGCCCTGCTCCGTGCGCGGATCGCGCAGCGTCCAGCGGCCGCTCTCAACGGTGTCGAAGAACTCCTGGAGCAGCAGGTTGAAGAGCGCGGGCTCCTCGAGATTCATGGTGTGGCCGGTCTTGGGCAGCACCGCCAGGCCGGCCGATGGAATCGTCTCCTTGAGGAACACGCCGGTGCGCAGGGCCGGACGGTCCTCGTCACCGTGGGTCACGAGCGCCGGCACGGTCATCTTCGCAAGCTGATCCTTGAGCTCGAAGGGCGAAGGTCGACGCGCCTGGACGCCGCGCAGCGTGTTGGCCGCCCCGAGCTCCGAATGCTCGGAGAGCTGCTCGATGAACTCGCGGAACCCGCGGGGATCCTTGCGCTCCAGCTGCTCGCGGCCCGGGCCCGCACCGTACACGGGCGCGAACTTCCTCGCCCCCTCGTCGAGCCAGCGCTGCGCCACAACCTCCACCTCGGCGCGGAACTGGGCGGCCTTCTCGGGCTCCGCGCCGAAGCCCACGCCGCCGATCACCACCGACAGGGCCCGCTCCGGGTAGACGAGCCCGAAGTGCATCGCCGCGAAGCCGCCCATCGACAAGCCGACCACGTGCGCCTTGTCGATGCCGAGGTGGTCCAGCACGCAGCGCGCGTCGTCCACGGCGCGGCGCTGGCTGTACTTCTCGACCTCGGCCGGCACCTCCGACGGCGGGTAGCCGCGGGCGTTGAACGTGATGCAGCGGTAGCGGCGGCTGAAGGCGCGCACCTGTGGCTCCCACGCACGGTAGTCGCCGGAGAACTCGTGGATGAAGAGGATCGGCTTGCCGGCGCCGGTCTGCTCGTAGAAGAGCCGGACGCCGTCGTCGGTGGTGAAATGCGGCATGGGGATTCCTCCAGCGGTTCGCGCCAAGCATAACGCGACGCGACTGCGTAGCATTGCAGCCTTCGTTCTACTCAGCCGCCGCATGCCCACCGCCCCCGACAGTCCGCACACGCTGAACGCGCTCGGCCAGCCCGTGGGGCTGCCGCTCGACGGCTGGACGCCGCCGCCGCGCCCGACCGCCGCGCTGCTGCAAGGCCGCTACTGCCGGCTCGAGCGGCTCGACGCGGAGCGGCACGCGGCCGCGCTGCATGCCGCCAATGCGGCGGCGCCCGACGAGGGCAGCTGGACCTACATGACCTTCGGGCCCTTCCCGGACGCCGCCGCGCACGAACGCTGGGTGCGCGAAGCCGCGGCGAAGGTCGATCCGTGGTTCTACGCGATCGTCGACGAGCGCAGCGGTGCAGCCTCGGGCGTCGCATCGTACATGCGCATCGCGCCGGAGGCCGGATCCATCGAGGTCGGCAGCATCCACCTCTCGCCGCGGCTCGCGCGCACCCGTGCGGCCACCGAGGCCATGTACCTGATGATGACGCATGCGTTCGCGCTCGGCTACCGTCGGTACGAGTGGAAGTGCGATGCGCTGAACGCGCCATCGCGCCGCGCCGCCGAGCGCCTGGGCTTCTTCTACGAGGGCACCTTCCGCCAGGCGACGGTCTACAAGGGCCGCAACCGCGATACCGCGTGGTACGCGATGACGGACCGGGACTGGCCCGAGGTGCGCGTCGCGCTGGAAGCATGGCTGGCGCCGGACAATTTCGACATAGACGGAACTCAGCGGACGCGCCTGAACGGCGTGCGAGCAGGGTGATTGTCCAGGGCAATCAGCGGGCCATCGGATTCCCTTTGACGCGTACGTTGCGCAGGTTCAGTATGCGGCATTCGTAGAATCGCCCGCGGGTCCGCCGCACATGGGGCGAAACGAGTGGCCCTCGGTGATCTTGCCGCGGGGCCGCGCAGGGAGGAGCCGTGGGGGCGTCGGAAGACTGGCAGGACGAGCAGGAAGCGGGGGTGCATGCACCGCCGACCGAGTTCAGGACCTCTCCCCGCCGGGCTGCCGGCATCGCGTCCCCGCTGCCGCCAGCCATTGCCCGATACGCCGACCTGCACGCTCGGGCGCTCGCGATGATGGCGCTGCGCGCGGCAGCGGAAATCCGGGCATCGACGTCACGTGCGGCCTGGGCGGCGATGCGCCGCGCGACCGGGCGGCTCGACGCGCTGCGCCTGCCGTCGTCGCGCCCGCGAGCGCGACCGCGTAACCCCGAGCGAACGGGCGTTCCCATGCCGGTGCCGATGCCGCTGCCATCGCTCGTCGCCCCGCTGCTCGCGTGGACCCAAACCGCGGAACCGGCCGCCGCGCACGGCGACGCACTCATCGCTTCCGGTCTGCGCACCGAAGTGCTCTTTTCGAACGTGGTGGAGCCCTGCGCCCGGGCACTCGACGACGGCGTGCGGGCGCACCGGTATGCCGAGGCGGACGTGACGATGGGCCTGGTGCGCCTGCAGACCCTCGTGCGCTGCATCGGGGCCGCCGGACGCCCGCACCCGGGCTTCTTGCCGCGCAGCGTGCTGCTCGCCGCGGCACCGGGCGAACCGCATGCGCTCGACGCGGCCATCGCCTCGGAGTGCTTCCGCCTCGCCGGCTGGGAAGTGGTCGAGATGTTCGGCGTCACCGACGCTGCCATCGCGCACCTGCTGCAGGGAAGGCGCTTCGACGCGCTCCTGCTCTCCCTCGGCCGCACCGACGACGCGGCCTCCCGCGTCCACGCGCTGCGACAGAGCATCGACACGGCCCGCGCCGCCGCGGACGATCCGCGTTTCGTGGTGCTCGTGTGCGGCCGCGCGTTCGTGGACGGGGGGCATTGCGCGCGCGAAGTCGGTGCGAGCGCAGCCTGTACCAGCGCGGTCGACGCCCCCCGCACCGCCGAGCGCCTGCTCAGCGACTGACCGACGGGCGCGTCGAGCGCGCGCGGCCGAGCGCCTTGACGAGATCCCTTCGCGATGGGAAGGACCCGGTGAGGTGGCTCTGGCGCACGCCGGCCGCTGCGGCGACGCCGGCCCGCGCGAGCGCGACGGCGGGGGGCGACACGAAGGTGAAACCATGAGCGTCAGGCTCGCGGCGAAGACGGCGAACTTGAAGCCGAAGAACCCGCACGATTCGCCCCACTACGGCAAGCAGCACGCGAAGAGCGAGAACGACTGCGCCCAGTGCCACAAGTTCGGGTTCAAGGTGCCTTGAGCAGCGCGTTGAGCACCCGCTCGCCAGTGCGTCCATCCTCGGGCAGGCCGAGGCGGCGCTGCTCGACGCGCACCGCCTCGCGCGTGCGCGGGCCGGGGATCCCGTCGGGCGCGCCGATGTCGTGGCCGCGCGCGATGAGCAGCTCCTGCAGCTGGCGGATCGCGTCGCGGCCGAGCCCGGGATCGTCGGTGGGCCACGGGCGCACGAGCGTGCGCTCGGCGCCGGCCAGGCGATGGGCAAGGAGTGCCACCGACAGCGCGTACTTGGTCGACTGGTTGTAGGCGAGCAGCGCGTGGAAGTTGCCGGTGACGAGGAACGCCGGCCCCTCGGATCCGGCGGGAAAGAACAGCGAGGCCCGCGCCTCGCCGGAATCGCGCAGCGTGCCGTCCGCCGCCGTGACGCCGGCGCGCGCCCATTGCGCGAGCGTGCGCACGTCGTCGCGCCGCCACGTCTCGTCGCGGGCCGGCACCCCGGCGGTCAACGCGGTCGGCACGCGGACCTCGATGGCCGGAGGGAGCGCGGACGTCCAGCGCGTGCGCCGGGTGAGATGGTTTGCGGTGGAGGCCAGTGCATCGGGCACCGAACCGACGAGATCGACGCGCCCGTCGCCGTCGCCGTCCGCGCCGAGCTCCTCGTAGGAGGTGGGAATGAACTGGGTGAGCCCGAACGCGCCACCCCACGATCCGACCAGATGCTCGGGGATCACGGTGCCGTCGCGCAGCAGCCGCAGCGAGGCGAACACATTGGCGCGCCACAGCGGCCGCCCCTCGGTGCACGCGCGCGTGACCCAGACGTCGAGCAGCGGCAGGCTGCCCTGGATGGCGCCGTAGTTGGTCTCGACGCCCCAGATCGCGGTGAACACGCTGCGGTCCACGCCGTAGCGCCGCTCGACCGCGGCCATCGCCTCGTCCCAGCGCGCCATCACCTCGCGTCCCTCGCGCACGCGGCGCTCGTCCACCACGCGCGGCACGTAGTCCCACCACGGATCCACGACTTCCGCCTGGCTCGCGCGGCTCGTGATGACGCGCTCGAGGATCTGGACGTTGGCGGTGAGCCGATCGAAGTCGGCGACGCTCACGCGGTTCTGCGGCGCCTGCGCGCGCAACTCTGCGAGACAGCGCGGCAGGACCTCGCCGGACGACGCGCGGGCGGGGGCCAGCGACAGCGAGGCGGCAGCGGCCGCGAACGCGAACGCGAGTGTGCGCACGGACCGCCGCATCATGCGCCCCGCACCGCGGCGCGTGCCGTCGATCGCCGCCGCTCCGCCCGACTGGCGATGGCGGCGGCCAGGCCGCGATACAGCACCGTGTGCGGCCCGGTCAGCGCGTGCCAGTACGCGAGGCCGGCGGCGCCCGCGGGGTGGAAGTAGACGGTCACCGCGATGCGCGTGCGTGCCGGCCCTTCGGGCTCGACCTCGAACTCGAGCGCGGCCGCTCCCGGAAGCTTCATTTCGGCGAGCAGCGTGAGCCGGCGGCCCGGTTCCACCGCGGCGACGCGAAAACCGTCGATCACGTCGCCCACCGCGACGTCGGTGGGATGCCGCCGGCCGCGCCGGAACCCGACCCCGCCGACGATGCGGTCCACGCCGGCGCGCACCCGCCAGGCCGCGTCCAGGAAGTAGAACCCGTTCTCGCCGCCGATCGCGGCGACTTCGCGCCACACCGCCTCGGCGGGCGCGTTCGCCACCGCCTCGCCGCGCATGCGCTTCGCATAGAAGGCGAAGTCGGCCCGGTCGCGGCGAAACCGCATCGAGCCCTCGGTCCAGCGCCCGGGCGCCTCGGCTGCCCGCTCCGCGAGCAGCGCCGCCTGCACCGCTTCGCGATAGGTCTTCATGCGGAAGGGCAAGAGCTTCTGCAGCGCGGCGTCACCGGCGAGGACGTCGTGCTGCAAGCCGTCGATGAGCGCGCGCGCGACGTTGACCGGCACCGACGTCACCAGGTCGAGCCAGTAGGACGACAGCCGCGGAGTCAGGACCGGGACGGGCATGATCAGCGGCCGGCGACCGACGAGCTCGCCGAACTGCCGCATCATGTCGGCATAGGTGAGGATCTCCGGGCCGCCGGCGTCATAGATGCGGCCGGCCGCGGCTTCGATCGCCGCCACGCCCACGAGGTAGGCGAGCACGTCGTCGAGCGCGATCGGCTGCGAGCGCGAACGCACCCAGCGCGGCGTGACCATCGCCGGCAGGTGGAACACGCAGTCGCGGATCACCTCGAACGCCGCGGAGCCCGGTCCGATGATGACGCCGGCGCGCAGCTCGGTGACCGGCACCGGCCCCGCTCGCAGGATCACGCCGGTCTCGCCGCGCGACGCGAGGTGCGTCGATGCGCGGCCCGCCGGCTGCATGCCGCCCAGATACACGATGCGCTTCACCCCGGCGCGCGCCGCGGCATCGCGAAAGTTCTCGGCGGCCACGCGGTCCAGGCGCGGGAAATCGCCGCCTGCCGCCATCGAGTGCACCAGGTAGTAGGCGACGTCGACGCCGTCGAGCGCAGCCGCGAGGGTCTCCGGCGCCAGCGCATCGGCCTGCACCAGATCGACGCCCGACCACCCGCGGGCCTCGAGGGGCGGCAGACGGCGCGCGGCCGCGCGCACCGCGAAGCCGCTCGCGGCGAGACGCGGCACGAGATGCGTGCCGACGTAGCCGCTCGCGCCCAACACAAGGGCTCTAGTCATCGAGGGGTTCGGAACCGGAGTATCGATTCGACCGAATATAGATCGATATCCGCATTCCCGGTTCCGGGCCGAGGCCGCACCACGAACTGGCCCCGCACTTGCGATTCCGCACCCGCGTTGCGCCGAGGGATGCTGGCACGCAGCCTGCAAACGCCGCACGGCGCAGACGGCAAGCCGCCGTGAAACAGGGACAGCACATGCAGGAAGGGCCGGATGTCACAGGGTGCACACGCGGAGCCGACGACATGCCGACGGCATTGACGCCGGCGGTTCTCCCGGGATCGGGAAAATCCCGAGCATCGCCTGGCGGCGCGCACACGGGAGGCTGTGCGCCGGCGGCTGCGATCGCGGCCGCGGTACAGGCCGAGCTGGAGGACTTGTCCAGCCGTTGGCCGCAGCTGATCCTGCTGCCGATCTCGCCGTTGCGCGGCGTCGACGACCTCATCCGGCTGGAGCTGGCGGTGCGCCGCGAGCTGCGCCCCGAGGGGCTGCTCGAGGACAAGCGGCTGGCGGACGCGATGCGCGTCATCCTCGGCATGGCGCGGGCTCGCTGGCGCACCGACCCCACCTGCCAGGTGCTGCCGCCAGCCGTGGCCTGAAGGCCTCCGGCCCGCTGGCGGCGTCCGGCGTTTTTCGCCACCATCTGGTCCGGGCGCCGTAGCGCCCGGCGCACGCCGCCGCTCGGCAGGCGAGGCCCCGACAGGACACTCGATGGCGATCGTTCATCCCGCCGGCTGGCGCGAGCTCGCGCCCGCCGGCGCCGCGCAGCGCGAGATCCTCACGCTCGGCGAGCTGGAGCGGCAGCTCCCGGACGACTTCCTCGTGTATCACGGCGTCCACTGGACGCGCTTCCACGCGGGTTTCAGCCTGTACGGCGAAATCGACTTCGTGGTCGTCGCGCCGAACGGGCGCGTCCTGCTGATCGAACAGAAGTCGGGCTTCCTCGAGGAGACGGCGCAGGGCCTGCACAAGCTTTACGGCGAGCGGAAGAAGTCGGTGGCGGCGCAGATCGCGCGCTCCATCGAGCACCTGCAGGCGCGGTACGCCAAGGCGCACCAGGGCGAGCGCATGACGCTCGACTTCCTGCTCTACTGCCCCGACTACGCGGTGCGCAACCCGGCCATCGCCGGCCTCGACCCGGCGCTGATCGTGGACCACACCCGACGCGCGCAGCTCGCGGCCGTCATCCAGTCGACGCTGCGGGAAGGCCGCGTCGATCCGGGAGGCGTGGAAAAGCTCAGGCGTTTCTTCGAGGGCGAGCTCGAGCTCACGCCCGACATCGGCGCGATCTCCGGCGAAGCGCGCGCGCTCTACGCGCGCATCTCCGAGGGCCTCGCCGTATGGGGACGCCGCTTCGAGATGGCGCCCTTTCGCCTGCGCGTGATCGGCACTGCGGGCTCCGGAAAGACGCAACTCGCGCTCGGCGCCCTGCGGGACGCGGCCGCGGCCGGGCGCCGCGCCCTCTACGTCTGCTTCAACCGGCCGCTCGCCGAGCACATGGCGCACCTCGCGCCGTCCGCCGCACTCGCGCTCACCTATCACCAGCTCTGCGACCGCGTGCTGCGCGGCCGGGGCGAGACGCCCGACTTCACCCGGGGGGACGTTTTCGCTCGCCTGGAAGAGGGCTTCGCAGCCTGCACGCCGGGCGAGGCATGGCGCTTCGACGAAATCGTCGTCGACGAAGGCCAGGACTTCGAGCAGGCATGGGTGGCGCCGCTGCTGCGCCTGCTCGCGCCCGACGGACGGGCCTGGTGGCTCGAGGACCCGATGCAGAACCTGTACGGCCGGGCCCCGGTCGACCTGCCGGGATGGGCCACGCTGCGCGCCAACACGAACTACCGGTCCCCCCAGGACGTGACCGCGCTGGTGAACCGGCTGAGCGGCGCGGCCCCCGTGACATGCGGCAGCCCCATCGCGACATCGGACTGGGAGGTGCTGACGTACGGCGACGCGGCCGGGCTCCTCGATGCGACCAAGCGCGCCGTCACGCGGTGCATCGGCCTCGGGTTCAAGCGCTCGATGATCGCGGTGGTCACCTTCCGCGGCCGCGACGGCTCCGCGCTGCTGCCCTACGATGCGCTCGGTCCGCACGCCTTCCGCCGGTTCACCGGCGAGTACGACCTCCTCGGCAGCCCGCGCTACACCAGCGGCGACATCGCGCTCGAGACCGTGTTCCGCTTCAAGGGCCAGTCGGCGCCGGCAGTCGTCTTCACCGAGATCGACTTCGAGACACTCGACGAAGGGGCGATGCGGCGGCTCTTCGTCGGCGCCACGCGCGCGAGCATGAAGCTCGTGCTGGTGATGTCGGAGCGCGCGGCGCGGGCGCTCATCGAGCGCATCGACGCGTGACCGCCGGGGGACCGGCCGCGCCCCGCGCCGACGCGTTCGACCACGCAGTGGCCGAAGCCGCGCGGGCTCTCGCGGCAGGGGACCCGCTCGCGGCCCTCAAGCACGTCGCCCTGCGCGACGATCCGGCGGCGCTCGCCCTGCGCGGCATCGCGATGGCACAGCTCGGCGCGTATCCCCGTGCGCGCCAGCTCCTCGGCCGCGCGGTGCGCCGCTTCGGCACGCGCGCACCGGTCGCGCGTGCCCGCTGCGTGGTGGCCGAGGCGGAAGTGCAGCTCGCGATGCGCGACCTCGGCGGATCCGCGCGGCCCCTGGTCGCCGCTCAGCGCGTGCTGCAGTCGCGCGGGGACGGCGCGAACGCCGCGCAGGCGGCGCTGGTGATAGCGCGGCGGCTGATCCTGCTTGGCCGCCTCGACGCAGCGGCCGCAGTCGTGACGCTCCTCGATGTGCGAGCGCTGCCGCCGGCGCTGCAGGCGGTGACCGAGCTCGCCGTCGCCGAGCTGAAGCTGCGCGCGCTCGACGTCCGCGCCGGCCGTGCCGCACTCCGCCGGGCGCAAGCGGCCGCGTCGCGCGCGCGGGTGCCGGCGCTGCAGGCCGAGATCGACGAGGCGCGCGCGGCGCTGGCGCGGCCCGCCGCGCGCTGGATGTCCGCGGGCCGCGCGCGCGTGCTCAGCCTCGACGAAGTTGCGGCGCTCCCCACGAGCGACACGCTGCTCGTCGACGCCTGCCGCCGCAGTGTCCGCTGGGGCAGGGCCGCGGTCCCGCTGGTGCGCCGGCCGGTGCTGTTCGGCCTGGCGCGCGCGCTCGCTGGGGCGTGGCCGGGGGACATGGACCGGCACGCGCTCATCGCCGAAGTCTTCCGCACGCGTCGACCCGACGAAAGCCACCGGGCGCGCCTGCGCGTGGAGATCGGCCGGCTGCGCGCCGCGCTCCGCGGCTGGGCGCGCATCGACGCGACCGCGGAGGGCTTTGCGATGCGCCCCACGCGCGCGGACACGGTGGCGATCCTCGCGCCGCCGCTCGACGACGCGCACGCCGCGCTGGTCGCGCTGCTCGCCGACGGCGCCGCGTGGTCCACCTCGGCGCTCGCCCTCGCCGCGGGGACGAGCCAGCGCTCGGTGCAGCGCGCGCTCGCCGAGCTCGAGGCCGACATGAAGGTCCGCGCCGTCGGGCGCGGACGCGCGCGGCGCTGGGTCGCGCCTCCGCTCACCGGATTCGCGACAATCTTGTTACTCCCCTCGCCGCCGCCGTCCGCCCTACATTGGCCGCACGGCGTCCCGCCGGGACGCACCGACCAGGAGCAAGACAGATGAGCATCGAGACAGTGAAGCCGCGCGGCCAGGCGCGCGTGCGTGCCGCCGAGATCGTGCGCGAGTACGGCCCCTTCCCGGGCGCCGATTGCATTCACGGCGTCACGTACGACGGCCGCAACGTGTGGGCCGCCACGGGCGAGCGCCTGCTCGCGATCGACCCCGAGAGCGGCAGGCCGGCGCGAGCGCTCGAGCGCGCGTGCGACGCGGGCACCGCGTTCGACGGCACGCACCTCTACCAGATCGCGGCGACGCGCATCGAGAAGATCGATCCGGCCACCGGCGCGGTGCTTGCGTCGATCCCGGCCCCCGGCGACGGTTGCGCGTCGGGCCTCGCGTGGGCGGAGGGCAGTCTCTGGGTGGGCCAGTATCAGAACCGCAGGATCGTGCAGATCGATCCGGACACGGGCGCCGTCCTGCGCACCATCGAGTCGAACCGCTTCGTCACCGGCGTCACCTGGGTGGACGGCGAGCTCTGGCACGGGACGTGGGAAGGCGAGCAGAGCGACGTGCGCCGCGTCGATCCGGGCAGCGGCGACGTGCTCGAGCGGATCGAGATGCCAGCAGGCATGGGCGTAAGCGGCCTCGAGGCCGACGGCGCGGGACTTTTCTACTGCGGGGGTGGCGCGAGCGGCAAGGTGCGAGCGGTGCGGCGGCCGAAGCGCGCGGCGGCTTGACGCTCGAACGCCCAAAGGCAAAGGGCCGCAGCGCTGCTGCGGCCCTCGTCGATTGTTTGGTCGGGGCGAAGTGATTCGAACACTCGACCCCCTGCACCCCATGCAGGTGCGCTACCAGGCTGCGCTACGCCCCGACCGGACTGGCGATTATATCAGCGACGCGGCGCCGTCAGGCGTCGAGGAACTCGATGATCCCGGCGATCTCGCGGCGGATGGCGGGGGCGTCGAGCTCGGCGGGTACGGTCAGCGTCGTGGCCGTCTGCGCGGCCTTGTGTCCGCGCTCGCGCGCGGCCTCGTCGAGCCGGTTGCGCGCGCCGCTGATGGTGAAACCCTGCTCGTAGAGCAGCTCGCGGATCCGCCGGATCAGCAGGACCTCGTGGTGCTGGTAGTAGCGGCGATTGCCGCGCCGCTTCACCGGCTTGAGCTGCGTGAACTCCTGCTCCCAATAGCGCAGCACGTGCGGCTTCACGCCGCACAGCTCGCTCACCTCACCGATGGTGAAGTAGCGCTTCGCCGGGATCGGCGGGAGGCTATCCTTGGTGATCCGGCTCGGGCTTTCCACCGTGCGCCTCCTCCACGAGCGCCTTGAGCTTCTGGCTGGCGTGGAACGTCACCACTCGCCGCGCGGTGATGGGAATCTCTTCGCCGGTCTTGGGATTGCGCCCCGGCCGCTGCGGCTTGTCGCGCAGCTGGAAGTTGCCGAAGCCCGACAGCTTGACGCTCTCGCCGTTCTCCAGGGCCAGGCGGATCTCCTCGAAGAACGTCTCGACCATGTCCTTCGCTTCCCGCTTGTTGAGCCCGACCTTCTCGAACAGCATGTCGGCGAGCTCCGCCTTCGTGAGCGTCATACCTCTCCCTAAGCGCGTAGTTGTGCGCCGAAGCGCGCGAACAGCAGGGCCTGCAATTCGGCCAGCACGGCGTCCACTTCGGCGTCTGTTAGTGTGCGGCCAGTATCTTGCATAACTACCCGAAACGCAAGGCTTTTTTTCCCTTCCGGGATGCCCTTGCCGCGATATAAGTCGAACAAAGTCACGTCGCGGACGAGCGCCGGGCGGAACGATTTCACGGCGGCGAGCAAGTCGCCCGCCGGCACCGACTCGTCGACGATCACGGCGCGGTCGCGCAGGACCGGCGGGAACTTCGAGACCTCCGCGTAACGCGGGATGTCGACCTCGAGGAGCGGCGCGAGATCCAGCTCGAAGAGCACGGCCGAGGCGGGCAGCTCGTACTTCTGCTGCCACTGCGGGTGCAGCTCGCCCATATGCCCGATCGTTTCCCCGCGGACGACCACTCGGGCACTGCGTCCGGGATGCAGCGCGGGATGTTCGGCGCGCTCGAATACGGCGGTGCGCGGCGCGAGCAGGGTCTCGACGTCGTGCTTGACGTCGAAGAAGTCCACCCCGCGCTTCTCCACGCCCCACTGCTCGCCGAACGCCGGCCCCATCGCGATCCCGGCGACGCGCAGCGGCTGGGCGATTCCCTCCACCGCAAGCTCGCCCGGCGGCGACCCCGGCGAGCGCATGAACACCCGGCCGATCTCGAACAGGCGGATGACGGATGCCTTGCGGTTGGCGTTGTAGCGCGCGGTGGCCACGAGGCTGCCCATCAGCGAGCTGCGCATGACGCTCATCTGGCTCGCGATCGGATTGAGCAGCCGGATCGGCGACGCGTTGCCCGCGAAGTCCGTCTCCCACGCCGCCTCGACGAAGCTGAACGTCAGCGCTTCCTGGTAGCCGCAGCCGGCGAGCAGTGCGCGGATGGCGTGCGCCGAGCGCCGCCCTTCGGGCACGGGACGCATCGCGGCGGCGACGCGCGGCGGCTCCACCGGGATCCGGTCGAAGCCGTGGACGCGCGCGATCTCCTCGATGAGGTCTTCCTCGATCGCGATGTCGAAGCGCCACGAAGGCGGCGTGACCACGAACGCCCCCGGCTCGCGCACCATCTCGAAACCCAGGCGGCGGAACACGTCGGCCACGTCCTCGTCGGAGACGGGCATGCCGATCACGCGCGCGGCGCGTTCGGTGCGCACACGCACGGGCGGACGCCCGGGAAGCTTCGCGACGAGATCGGTCGTCGGGCCCGGCTCGCCCCCGCAGATGTCGAGGATGAGGCGCGTCGCACGCTCGATGCCGTCCACGTTGTTCGCGAAGTCCACGCCGCGCTCGAAGCGGTGCGACGCGTCGCTGGCGAAGCCGTAGCGGCGCCCGCGACCGGCGATCGCGTCCGGCCAGAAGAACGCGCTCTCCAGGAAGATGTCGCGCGTGTCGAGATCCGCCTTGGTGCTGTCGCCGCCCATAATGCCGGCGAGCCCGATGGGACCGCTGTCGTCGGTGATGCACAGCACCGACTCGTCCACGCCCACCGTCTGCTCGTTGAGGAGCTTGAGCTCCTCGCCCGGACGGCCCCAGCGGACGTCGATTCCACCCGCGAGCTTCGCGCGGTCGTACACGTGCAGCGGACGCCCCAGCTCGAGCATCACGTAGTTGGTGACGTCCACCAGCGCCGAGATCGACCGCTGCCCGCTCGCCTCCAGGCGCTCGACCATCCATTGCGGCGTCGGCGCGGCCGCGTTGACGTTGCGGATCACGCGCCCGGCGAAGCGTCCGCAGCCGTCGGGGGCGGTGATCCGCACCGGAAAGACGTCGGCCACCGTCGCGGCGACCGGCTCGATCGCCACCGGCGTGAACGGCGCGCCGGTGAGCGCAACCACTTCGCGCGCGATCCCGAGCACCGAGAGGCAGTCGGCGCGGTTCGGCGTGAGCTTGAGCGTGAGGCGCGCGTCGTCGAGCCTGCGATAGGCGCGGAAGTCGGCGCCGACCGGCGCGTCCTCGGGCAGCGGCAGCAGTCCGCTGTGGTCGTCCGACAGCCCGAGCTCGCGCGCCGAGCAGAGCATGCCGTGGCTCTCCACGCCGCGCATCTTCGCCGCCTTGATCTCGAAGGGCTGCCCGCCTTCACCCGGCAGCTTCGCCCCGACCCGGGCGCACGGCACCTTCATGCCGGCACGCACGTTCGGCGCGCCGCACACGATGTCGAGCAGCGCGCCGGTGCCGGCATCCACCTTGCAGAGCGACAGGCGGTCGGCGTTGGGATGCTTCGCGACCTCGACCACCTGCGCGACGACCACGCCGGAGAACGGCGGCGCGCCGCGCGTCACCTCCTCGACCTCGAGGCCGGCCATGGTGAGCGTGTGCGCGAGCTCGTCGGTCCCGAGCTTCGGATCGACCCAGGTGCGGAGCCAGGCTTCGGAGAATTGCATCGCGGACGCGTGGGGTCAGTCGAACTGGCGCAGGAAGCGCAGGTCGTTGTCGTAGAAGAGGCGCAGGTCGTCGATGCCGTAGCGGAGCATCGTCAGGCGCTCGAGGCCGGAGCCGAACGCGAACCCGATGTAGCGCTCCGGATCCAGTCCGAAATTCCTCACCACCGTCGGGTGCACCTGCCCCGCGCCCGAGATCTCCAGCCAGCGGCCGTCGCCGAACGCCATGTCGATCTCGGCGGACGGCTCCGTGAACGGGAAGTACGACGGGCGGAAGCGCACCGCGAGGTCGTCGGTCTCGAAGAAGCGGCGCAGGAAATCGGTGTAGACGCCCTTCAGGTCGGCGAAGCTGATGTGCTCGTCGATCCAGAGGCCCTCGACCTGGTGGAACATGGGCGAGTGCGTCGCGTCGGAGTCGACCCGATAGGTGCGTCCCGGGCAAACCACCTTGATGGGCGGCTGGTGCATGCGCGCGTAGCGCACCTGCATCGGACTGGTGTGCGTGCGCAGCAGCAGCGGCAGCCCGGTCTCGTCGTGGCCCTCGACGTAGAACGTGTCCTGCATCGAGCGAGCAGGATGGTCGAGGGGGTTGTTGAGCGCGGTGAAGTTGTACCAGTCGGTCTCGATCTCCGGACCGTCGGCGACGTCGAAGCCGATCGTCCGGAAGATCTCCTCGACGCGGATCCAGGTGCGCATGACCGGGTGGATGCCGCCGCGCTCGCGGCCGCGGCCCGGCAGCGTGACGTCGAGGGCCTCCTCGGCGAGGCGCGCGTCGAGCTTCGCCCGGGCGATCGCCGCGCGGCGATCGGCCAGCGCGCGCTCGATCCGGTCCTTCGCGTCGTTGATGCGCGCCCCGGCCTCGCGGCGCTCCTCGGGCGGCAGCCTGCCGAGCGACTTCAGCTGCTCGGTGAGCAGGCCCTGCTTGCCGAGATAGCGCGCCTTGACCTGCTCGAGTTCGGCCGCATCGGAGGTCGCGGCGAACCCGGCCGACGCCTCGCGGACGATCGTGTCGAGATCGGACATGGGAACCAAGGGGCCCCGCGGCGCGCGCGCCGCGGGGAGGATTGCGTTACGCCAGGCTCGCCTTCGCCTGCTCGGCGATCTTCGCGAACGCCGGCAAGTCGGCCACGGCGAGATCGGCGAGGACCTTGCGGTCGATGTCGATCTCGGCCTTCTTCAGGCCGTTCATCAGGGCGCTGTAGGTCATGCCGTGCATGCGCGCCGCCGCGTTGATGCGCGCGATCCACAGCGAACGGAAGACGCGCTTGCGCTGGCGGCGGTCCCGGTAGGCGTACTGGCCCGCCTTCATCACCGCCTCCTTGGCGATGCGGAAGACGTTGCCGCGGCGGCCGCGGTAGCCCTTGGCCGCGTCGATGACTTTCTTGTGCTTGGCGTGCGCGGTGACGCCGCGTTTGACTCGAGGCATGGTCGGTCCTTTCTTCTAGGCGGGGATCAGGCGTACGGCAGCATGGCGCGGACCGAATCGCGGTTCGTCGCGTCGATCTGCGTGGTGCCGCGGAGGTGGCGCTTGCGCTTGGTGTCCTTCTTGGTAAGGATGTGGCGCAGGTTGGCGCGCGACCGCTTGATGCCGCCGCTGCCCTGGACCGTGAAGCGCTTCTGGGCGCTTTTCTTGGTCTTCATCTTGGGCATGGAAATGCTCCTTCTCTTCTAGCCTGGCGCCGGGTGGCCTCCCTGCGGGAAGCGCTTGATACCGCGGCTGCCACTTGTTTTCCGGTGCCGCGCGGTCGGCGCGCACCGGCCCTGCCACTCAGGACTGCTGGCCTTCGGCCGGCTGCCCTGCTCCCGATGCCGCCTTCGGCGCCACCGGCTTCTTGCCCTTCTTCGGGGCCAGCACCATGATG